>JAZSED010000023.1:0-26920 GCA_045531495.1 Acutalibacteraceae bacterium | reverse complement strand
GTCGCGTGCGGAATAAATGCTTGTGCGGCATTACGATACGCTTGCACGGTAGGGGTGAGTGCCTGGCGGAGCTGCTGGGTGTATTGCCGCACGCCGACGGCGCTAAGCGGGTGGTTATGAGGATGGCCCAGAGCCTTTGCCGCTGCTACCAATCGCTCCAAAACGAGGATATGACTGTCAAATACGTGTCGGTCGGTGTTTTCTGCAAATGCTGCGTCAAATACCACAAGGTCGGGTGCATCCGCGAAATCCTCATATTCGTTGATAAGTCCGTACACCGAATAGCCGCAGGGCAGAACGGTATGTAACTGTGCGGCATAGAAGTCTAAGTTTTCACGCAATTCGCGTAAGCGGTCTGCCTTTTCCGCATACTGCTCGGGTGTTTGGTCGCGGGTAACCTCAGAAGCGATACGCAACTGCTCCAGCACCGCGCGCTTCTTTGTTTTGTTAGAGTGCAGTTCGAGACAGAACGGCGCAATGCCGATGCCTTCCAAACGTTTTTGCACCACTTCAAGTGCGGCTTTCTTTTCGGCAACGAACAGTACCGATTTACCCTGTGCCAAGGCATTGGCAATCAAGGAGGTGATGGTTTGTGATTTACCGGTGCCGGGCGGTCCGTGCAACACAAAGCTTTCACCGCTGCAGGCGGCTTTGATGGCAAACAGCTGTGATGCGTCCGCGGGCATAGGCAACAGTGTGCCTTCTTCCGAAACCTGCGCGCCGATTTCCATCGGTTTGGCATCCCACGCCAATTTGCCGTCTATCAGGCTGCGTACAATTTTGTTTTTGAGCAGGTCTTCACTGCGGTTGCGCATATCGTTCCACATAACGAACTGCGAGAAGGAGAAAATGCCGAGATAGGCGGATTCCAGAATATCCCATCTGTCCTGCCCCATCATCGCTTTACGCAGAACGGTGAACACGCGGCGCAGATCAATGCCGTGTTCATCCATCGGCAGGGGATCCAGCCCCGCAACGTTGATGCCGAAATCCTGCTTCATTTTTTCGAGGATAGTAACGTTTATCTGCGGCTCATCATCACGCAGACGCACGACGTATCCTTTACTGCCGCCGCGGCGAACCAGCTCCACGGGCAATAGCACAACAGGGGCGTAGCGCGGCTTGGTGCTGTGAGGGTTTTCGTACCAGCGTAACAAACCGAGCACCAAATACAACGTGTTGGCACCGTTTTCCTCCAATGCCGTTTTCACGTTGCGGTACAGGGTTTTCATAGTCTTATTCAGCTCGCCTTCGCTGTGTATGGAGCGCAGACGACCGTTTTTGTATTCAGAGGAAATCAGTCCCGCAAACTCGCGCGGGTCGTGCATGGTTTCAAAATCGAAATTGGCAACACCCTTCCAATCGCTCGGACGGGGAAGGACCGAAAAGTCTTTGCCCTGGGACAAAGCATCTTCCAGGTCGTCTAACGAGGTGGTGAGCAACGGCACGATGTTTTTGGAGAAGCGCAAACTGATAAGGTTGTTGCGCAGGCCCAAATCCAGCAGTTTACGCTCCCACTGTACCATTTTCGGTACGGCTTGCGGGTCGAAAGCGTCGGGGGACACGTCAATGGTGTCTCCCATGTCGCGCGGTGCATGCAGGCTGCCCGTTTCTATGGGCAGGTCGTGCTCAATATGCCAACCGTCCGCATCGTGCACGCGCTGCGGAATCGGAATGACGCCGCAAAGGCGTGCGCGCTTGACGTCGATGATGCTTTCAATAGGGTCTTTGCCGATAAAATGCCGTTCGGCGGCTGTCGCGGCATCGTCAAACGACGCGTTACTGCCGTTTACCACTTGTGTGGTCTCTATAACGGCGATTTCGTTGACACCGTCCGCCAGGCGTTTGGTAATCATCGCGGGGTCGTCCAACACCGCGTCCGAAAAAGTGAGTTCATCCAGCCAAACACCGGTGAAAATGTGACCTATCGTTGAAATCAACAGGGGATGTAAGCCAACCGCTTCCAAACACGAGGCGTACAACAAGGTCAAATCCATACAGGTGCCCATTTTTTGTTGCAGCACCATATCGCACAAGCGGATACGCTGCCCTGTTTCTTCAAAGCTGGCAGGACAAACGCAGTAAATGAGATTTTCCTCTTTTAATGCGCAGAACAAAGCCGCCGCTTGTTTCAAAACGCGGTCGGGGTCTTTGGATTGATATGCCGTAAAAGCCGACTCCCCCGTCCATTGATGCAGAAAGGTTGCCGCGCGCGAGATAACGGTAGCCAGGATCGGATGATTCGGGGTAACGAAAGCCGCCAGCAGTTCGGGATGGTTCGGCAGACCGCTCCATTGGTCAAAGGCCAGAATGGAGATAGGCTCTACGGTAGTGGCAAGCACCTCTTCGGTGGAAAGGGTAGCACGCAGTTCACCTTCTAACCGTTCGGTCATACCTGCCAGAAAATCCGCGTCCAAATGCAGGTCTACCGCGGTAATTTCATAGGATTTCCCTGCGGGAATGAAGTTAATATCCACCGTCAGGGGGGTTGCGAATGCCGGCGCCGATTCAAAAGACAATTTTAAGTTACTTAAATCTGTTTCGGTTGTGTTGGTGATGGTCACGCTTTGCACCATGCGCACGCCGTTGCGATGCAGAGCATAGTTAATAACCGGTGCTACGGCCATAGATAACTGTACAGTGTTGTCTGAAGCAACAGATACCACGGTTTTCTCGTCGCCCTGTTCCTCGGCGGCGGGCACAGCGCCTTGCACGGGCGCAGTATCTTCCGCAACCGTCGCTTCAGCCGTTGGCACAGGCGCTTCCATAGGCTCCGTTTGCTTTTCTGCGGTTTCGGCGGCCGTGTTTTCGGGAATGATCTGTTCCATATGTATTCCTCCATGTTTCATCTGTACTGAGGTATAAAAATCAATTTGTATAACTATATGTGATTGTACCATAAAAAAGTGACGTTAACAAGAGAATTTTACCTTTTTTGACACTTTGTGCAGAAATATCAATTTCACGAAAATAGCTATTGCTTTTGGTAGCTGAATTTGGTAGAATTATAAATGTATAATTATCGGTTATTTTGTTGAAAAACACAATAACGTTACGGATTTTTACAGGAGGCTTTGAACGATATGATAATGGTAACGGAAGAGACGATTCGCAGTGGAAAAAGAACGTCGGTAGGAAGCATTGTTTGTAAGCATAAGGTGATAGAAAACGGCGTGCCTACCCTTTTCTTACATACGGCAATTCCTATGACCTTGGAACAGTTTATACCTAATGCGGCGGGCGAAGGGGATTTCTCCGCTATAAACAAGCTCTTTTCTCAGTTGGCGACGCATATGAAGAAAGCGCTGTTTACCTATCAAGGGGCATCTTCTGTGGAAGAATACGGCGTTTTTACCTTTGCGGCACCGGAGGGTTGGCGCAGTCTCGCTGAGTTACCCCTTCCGCTGGAGCCGCAGGCGGCGTTGGATATATTCAGCACCTTGTTGAAAACGATTGATGAATACCGCCGTTGCGATATCAATGACGACGGCTATCGACCGCTGCTGTTTATTTGTCCCGAAAGCGTATACGTTATGTTTGATAAGGACGGCAAGCTGCAGGATTTGCAGCTGTTACCGATGCCGTATGATTCGCAGGCAATGTATGAGGGTATGCCGCGCGAAATCAGCCATATAAAGCCGGATCTTTCCGCGGATATTTCTATGGCGGCATACTTGTATTTGTTGCTGAAATATACCAAAGAGAAGCCTTTTAACGAGGCGGTTTTTACCCGTTGTGACGCGCTTGCCGAGCAGTGCCTGTCGCCCTTCCCGCATCGCCGTCCTTCGTTGGAGCAGCTGCTTGCCGCCGTACAAAGCGACGCAGCTTCAAAGGACGGTGACGACAACAACGACAACGAAACCCATAACGAAGGAAAGCGTGGGTACCTTGTCATTACGGATGACCAAGACGAGGAAGAACAACCGTCTGCACCGCCTGCGCCTAAGAAGCCCAAGCGCGGTCTTTTTGGCGGCAAAGGGAATCAGAAGGTCCAAAAGCCTAAAAAGCCCAAAAAGAAGAGCATTGTTGTTTCGGCAATGGGTACGGTTGAGGATATACTTTCTACGGAAGACGCGGACCGGGCAGAGGAAGAGTAAACTACAAAGCTGTACAGTACTATGGAAAGGGTGTACGAGGATATATGAGTGAACAACCGACAAGATTACATGTGAACCGCATGAACTTTGTATATGAAGGAAAAACGTACTACTTCACCGTACAGGATAAGTTGAATGAAAGCGGCCGCGGCAAGGATATATACGTCGGCAAATTCTGCCGCGACGAGGGTACGGCGTTTACCAATGAAACGTTGCCGGTAGGGTTGCAGTTTGATACGCTGTATTGCCTGAAGGAAGCGACCGTACACTTGCCGATTGACGGGCAGAGCTATCCGCAGCATCGGCAATTTTGGGATTTCTTCCCCTTTGAGGGGGATAATCTGCGACAGATATTGGCGCTCAACGACGATGCGCGGCGTATGTCCGGTTTGATTATGGACGGTACGTTGAACCCGTTCGGACAGGGCGAAAAGCAAGGCTTTAAGTGTGCCGTTGTGGAGCCGCTGTATGCGCCGTTTGATATCGAAAAATTCCCCACGTATAAGGAAAAAATCGACTGCTTACTGCAGATTATTGCGGGCTTGAATCAGCTGGCAAAAAATGACACGCTGAAAAAGTATAAAATTGTGGCGCACCGCGATTTGAAGTTTAAAAATGTGATGGTGGAATACGGCAAGGGCGGCACCTACCGCTTACGCATTATCGATTTCCCGTCTGTCAAGCTTTATAACAAAGAAGGTGACGAGGGCGTATCACATACCTTCCTGGGCTTTTTCTCCACAGAAAATACCGCACCGGAGGATGTGATATCCGATTACAGAATCACCTCTAAAACCGACGTGTTTGCCCTGGGTACCATGCTGGCGGAAATTTTCGGGGTGTGGAATATCGAGGGCGAGCCCGAGAAGAATCCGTTGTCTTTACTGTATAAAGTGGTTGGTAACATCGACTTTTCCGATGCGCGTGAGTGCGGCAGATTTTATGAAGCTATGAAAAAACGGTATCCGTACGGTAACGCAGACGTTCCGGGTTGGCTGGAACAGGTGTTGGCGGCGCACGATAAGAGCGCGTCTTGGGATGCAATCACCATGACCTGCCCTGATATTCGCAGACTGTTTCGAACGGCTACGGCGATAGAACCGTCACACCGCATGACATTAAGAAGATTTGAAGAGGAACTAAAGCAGATAGCCCGCGCGTTACCTCAAGAAGAGATATCTGTTGCTTGTGAAAGGGAAGAAGACGTGGAACAGACAGTATATTTTTTGGTGGATACCACACAAAAGAATAGTTACAGCGATATCTATGTCACCGCGATGCAAAATGTGTTGCAGGGAATGGACGCGGATACCAAAGTCGCCGTTTTGTCCTACGGCAGCGAGCATATGCAGCGACCGTTGCACCCGAACACCGATGTATTTTATGCGGAGCGGATACCGCGTGAATTTGTACCGGAATGTGTACGTCGGTTAACCGAAACGGTGCGTGGAAAAATGGACGTCAGCACGGTCAAGCGTTGCTTACACGACCTGTTGATGCATCTTAAAAGCACCGCAAATCGCCGCCTTTTTAACGGAGAAATACATATTTTCGCGCCCGAGGCACCTACCGAGGGAAATACCGGCCGCTTTTCCGTTTTTACGTTGGGCGTAGACGGCACTACCGAGGAAACCTACTACAGTGCCAACGACATTATGCAAACGTTCGGAACAAACACCGACAGGGTATTTGTTCACACCTTTAACGATGAGGGTGCGGTGAAGAGAGACACCTGGTATACGATGGTACCTCTGCCCGAAGAGCGCCCCGTGCCGTTACAGGCGGGTGTGCAGGCCGGCACGGCGGCACGCACGACTGTGGCTGTTGCTGCGCAGACGCCCGTTCGTAGAAAAGGGCGCGGCTTCTGCCTCATCGGCGGCGCACACAGAAGATGAATTTAGGATGACGCAGCTGCGTTCTGCGAGAAAAGAGGTATTTTATGAACGAGATACAAAAGCTGGAGCGTATCAAGCATTTCTTTTGTGCTTTACGCGGTCGGTGGAAATTGGCATTGGTGTCGTTAGCGGCGGCGTGCGGCGGTATTTGGCTGCTGGCCGATATGGAAAACAAAGACAACTTTTGGTTCAAAATCGTATTAGTTCTGGTTTTGGCAACGGTTGTATTCTTCCTGTTTTGGTTTTCCTCGCTGTTCGTTGTCGGCAACGTAAAAAAGAAGCTGGTGGAGTATTATACAAACGGTGTACCCACCTCCGGTAAATCGGGAGAAAAAATCCGATTCAGTTTTTCCCGTCTGCTGTCCTTCACCGAAAGACTGCAGGCACATATCGGCCTGAAAGAATTGCGGGATATGAGTAACTATTGTTTTTACGGCGGTCCCCCGTCCTATGTCCGCATTCAGTGGCTACGACCCCAAGACCTGCGACCGGATGATCCGAAGGATGAGGTAAAGGCTTGGCCGGATAACAACAAAAAAATCATTTATAACATTGCTTTCCCGGAATTCGAAGGGGAAATGACCCGTCTTTGGATATCCAGAAGGTGCGATGAAAACGGGGAACACGCGGAGGCCTTTTTGACCGATACAAGTGTTATAGAAACCAAGAGCGAAGAATATCAGAACGCGGTCAAGGTGCCGTTGGTATTGAATGAGCCGTGTTTATTGGCATATGAAGTGATAGTTGAAAATCCCGATGGCACACAAAGCCGTGTGGACGAACCGATTTGTGCCATCACTTGGATAGGAGGTAACGGCTGATGCTACAAGCAGGTTATGTTTTTTGCAGTCGCTGCGGTCATGCAACGCAGGAGGCGTATTATTTCAGCAACACGGCACAAGCGTGGGTACAGTTGGTTCGTACGGCGACCGGAAAGTTTGCCGTGACGCGATACGAGCCGCCGTATATGCAGGGGAAAACTGACAACACGAGGGCCGGTGCCATCAAGCGTTTTCGTTTGTCTTCCGGCAACAGCAATGAAGCGCACAGATTGCAGAACACGATTGAAGTGAGATGCTATAACGGCAAACGCTGGGATGAGTATACCTTTGTGCGTTCCTGCCCGTTTTGCGTGGGGCAGAAAGCGGGCTGGGATGAAGCTATGAAGATTATTGACCACCTTGGCGATTTGCCGACCTATGTCATTGCTGTGGCAGGCGCGCCTTCGGTAGGCAAGTCTTGCTGGATACACGCGCTGTCCTGCCCCGGCAACGCCAACAGGGTCAACGGACAGAGAGAAAGCACGAATACGTATATGGGTTATCTGTTGAGTCCGGCCGAGCTTGTGGATGAAGTGATTCCGCCGCCGCCGCCGACCCCTCTGAACGGACTCGGAAGAACGTCTATGCTGTATATCAAGAAACGGATGGTGGGCGGCACCGCCGTGCCGGTCGCACAGGTTTTGGTTGTGGACTTTGCGGGCGAATTGTTTTCCAGCAGAAGAAAGAAAGAGTTTGCCGAAGAAGCCGCACATATTTTTGAGGGCGGCGAAGGGTACAGCGGTGTGGACGCGGTAGTGTTTATGGCTGACCCGTGCCCTACGGAAGACGGAAGCAGTTTGGCCGACACATATGAGAACGCCAAGAGTGACTATATGTCGTTTATGAACAAGCCTCTTGCTTTTGTTATGAATAAAGCGGATATGCTGATTGAAAATCCGCCGATGCGCCACATCAACGGCGACCCCACGTTGCCTGCAGTACCGCTTCTCAGCAAACATACCTTTACAGGTCAAGATGCCACTATGTACAGCAAGGAATATCTGCAGGAGCGGGTGGCTTTACAGACCTACATTCTGAAAAAAGAAAATGAATTGGTAAAAACCATTTGCAATGAAATGCGCGGTGCGGGATTTTTGATAAAAGCCACCACACCTATCAAGCAGCAAATCAACCCGTTATCTGACCAAACAAGAGATATGTTGGATTTCAGAGAATCCATGAACGTTATGGATCCGCTGGTTTGGATATTGAATGAATTGGACATCTTCCCCATTGATGATTAAAACAACGCGTGCTTTTGAAAGGAGCGAGATTGTTGGCGCAGTATATTGTCTACTCCGGCGGTGCAAGCGGTTATACGTTATATGACGCGCACCCCGACTTTCCCGAGGAATACCGCGAACAGGTAGAGATGCTGTATGTGAGACAACGCATAGCTACGAATGACGGTACGTTGCCTCGTTGCTACCGTTTTGCTCCTTTACAGGACAGATATTTGTTTTCTGTCATTTATAAAGAATGTGTATGTGAGGGCGAGAGGCGGCCGTTTTTTGCGGCGGTCAACTGGCTGTTTACTGCACAAGAGGCGGATGCATTTTTCAGCGGAGACGTGCAAGAGGAGATTGCGGCGCTTGTACAACAATCAGACGAGATTCTTCTTGCCGACGGGTATACCATTCCAAAACCGCAGTCGATTGTGTCCGATTATCGCGAGAGTATTACTTTAAATGCACAACGGGCGCTGTTGACCGCCGCCTATAACGCTATGCGCGCGAGCGAGGATGAGGAACGCGCGCTGTCGGCGCAGGTGTTTTTGGGATGTGCGCAGGAGAGCAATTTGTTTTCTCCGCTCTTTTGGCTGTTGCTGGTTATTCCCAAACGGTTGCGTAAGCATATCTCGTTCCACGTCGGTGCGTCCTCTCCCGAGGAAACAAAGGGCGTTTCCCTGGCATTGACCTATGACGAACTGTTTGAACAGATGGCTGCTAATGGGGGTTACAGCGGTACAATGGCCATTAGGAAGGTAATTGTGCTGGGCGATGAATTTTCATCCTTTTCTGAGCCCGTATCGGTTTCCGAGGCGTTTTTGCGGCTGTCGATTGAGCAAAAGCGTCGTTTAGGTATGCTGTTTTTGCACTCGGATAACGGCGGCGGTTTTTGGCAGTATATTATGGCCGAGTATGAACAAAACACCGCCCTGACGAAGGGTGCTTCATTGGCTATCCTTATCGGAGGAAGGGCATTTGCGGACGCACTGAATGACGGTTTCTTCTCGGATGATGAGCTGTTGGAAATGTATCGCGAGAAGAAAAAACTGCGCGGGTATCCGTTGTTACTTTCATTGTTGGAGGAACGGGTAAAATCGTTGCCGGGCTATGTGTCGGAGGATGTTTCCGCAGAAACGGCGGACGATAAGACCGAAGAAGCCCAAAAGCGTAAAAAAGACAAGCATAAGAAGGATAAACACCGCAAGGCGAAGCACGAGAAGGGTCAAGAAGAAAAACGGGACGAACAGAATAAAGAAGACGCATACGGTGATGGCAACTCTGATGGGAAAGACGATGATGAAAAGCAAAAGGAAGAACGTCACCGCAAAAGAAAGAAAAAGAATACGCATTTTTTGAAAAAGTTTTTCAAAAAATGCGGCAAGGTTTTTGCACGTATATGGAGAATATCGCTGCCCTTGTTGTGTATTGCGCTGTCATGGCTGCTGCCTGTAGTGCTCGGTGTGGGTATGTTCTTCCTGGGTGTTTTAGCCGTCAAGATATTGCCGCAGCAGCTTCTATGGGCTGCATACGGCTTGCAAATCGCGGTGCTGCTGCTCGCGGCTATGCCGCTGGGACATTTTGCGATTTCGCTGACACAATGTCAGCTTGTCCGTTGGAAGGATGACCGTAAGGCTCGTAAGAAGAAAGAGGAGGATGCGGAATGATATATGCACTGATTATCGCCGCAGGCTTGATAATTGTCGCCTTATTGTTTGTACAGTTGAACAGAGAGGCGCGCGTACAGAATACACAGGTGAAAAAGTTTTTTAACAAGCTGGCATTGTACGTGTACTACGTACCGGAAAATGCCGAAGACGGCGAGAGGGTATGTACAGTCTGCCCGATTGTATCTACCAGCATTACCTGCGGGCGGCAGAGCGCCGGTGCAGAGCATCAGTTGGACTTGCCGGTACCAACGTCGGATGATGATTTGGCGGGTACGGCAGCGGAATTCTTTATTGAACCGGATGGTGGAAATTTACAACTGTATGTGCGTTTATTGGAACAAAAAGAATTGTGGATTTGCAATGCAGATCGTTCCAAGACGGTTTTTTTGGTTAAGGACAAGACGCCGTATCTGCCACATGCCGATGGCAAAAAAGCTGCCGATATTTTGGATACGAGTAAAAACGGCAAACCGCAGTATACCATTCCGTGGCCGCCTTCGGAAGTGTGGCTGGGACGCACAAAGCCGGATATTTCTACCGGCAAGTTGCCTTTGCGGTTGGGATACAAGGTGCTGATGGGTAACACTCTCATCGAAGTGGATTATGACAGGAGGAAAAAATAATGTCGCAACAACCGAAGAAGTCGACAAAAGATTGGGGCGTTTTCCTCTTGCTTGCCACGTCCTTTTTCTTGATTGCCGTGATGCTTTTTGTGAATTTTGCGGGTTTAAGGGTGGTTACGCCTGCGCGTATTGAGGATTGCACCGCACGTTTAGAGGTGCTCAAGGGCGATTTGGAATATGCCCAAAACCGCAATGCTACAGAAGAGGAAATCAACAGCATTAAAGGCAATATTACATATTACACAAACAGAATTTCCATGCTGGAAAACCGCGAAACCTTATATTTGGCCTCTATGGCTTTTCTGGCATGTCTGTTGGCGCTGATTGCGTTTGTGCAGAAGATGAAACCGCCGGTTGTAAAAAAGGTTTCTCTTACGGGCGATGTTACCGGCTACAGCTATTATCGCCACCTAAGCGCACCGCTGTGCGGAATATTCATTCTGTTAGGTGTCGGTGTAACCTACCGCAGTATTTTTTCGTGGGAAGTGTTTGACCTTTTAACCTTGATAGCTGCTGTAACGGTAGGCGCGGTAGCCTTTTTTGTGTATCGCAGAAGTCCGTATATTGCGGCACGGCTCAGCACGAGAAAGGTTAAAAACACGGGTATAACCTACGGTGACATTTTATTCTTGTTACCCGCTGTCGGCATTTTACTGCTGCTTGCCGTAAACTTCCTGTTTGGTGTCACGGTTAACGGTGCGAAGCTGTGGTTGAACGTGTTTGGTGTCGTTCTGCAGCCGAGTGAGTTTATCAAGGTGCTGCTTGCTGTCTTGTTTGCATCCGCATACGGTAAAATGTGGCGCGCCGCCGTTGCGTTTTTTGTTGGCGGTGTGACCATAGCGGGTATGCTTGCTTTACGTGACATGGGCACAGCGATGGTAATATTTGCTATGGTGGTTATTATGCTGTTCTTGTTGCTGGACAACAAGATGACCTTCTCTTTCTCTGAGCATAAGCCGTTGTTGATTTTGGTTTTAATTTTAGCAATATGTGCCTTTTTTGTGGCGCTTTCGGTCATTCCGTATGCAAGAGAACGCTTTATGAGCTTTGGCTCGGCAATGGAAAACACACAGCAGTCACAACAGGCAAGCATATTGAAAGCGTTGGTATTCGGCGGCTTCGGCGGATTGGGCTTGGAAAATTCTTCTTACATTCTCAATATTTTCGCCATACAAAACGATATGGCGCTGGCAGGTATGACCGCTGTGTTCGGTTACGGGATGTTATTGCTCGTGTTACTTTGCTACGCGCTGTTGATTATCGTGCCGCTTCGTAAATATGTGGTTTACCGTGAATTCTATTTCGTGTCGGCGCAAATTTCGGTGATTATGGTGGTGCAGGTGTTGTTGAACGCACTTGGCTCGGTGGATATGTTGCCGTTTACGGGTATTGTCGCGCCGTTCATTTCGGACGGCGGGTCGTCACTCGTATCCTTCTGTGCGTTGATGGGTATTCTGCTGGCAACCCTGTATCCTGTTATTAAACCGTTGGAGGTGGACAACTGATGCCTCGTTATAACAATCAAACCGGAGAGCAGATGCATTATTTTCAAAACAGCGATCCGCAAGCGCAATCCGGAGAAATGGTCCAAGAAATAAGAATAGGGAATGGCAGAGATGACGATCTCCCCAAAGAGGAGCCGATAAAGCGTGAGCTTTTATTTAAAATTTTTGCCGTTATTTGCGTGGTAGCGATTATGGCAGGTGTGTTTTTTGCCGCAGTAAAAGCTACACCGTATATCAAGTATGAAGACATTGTGAATTTTACCAACCAAACGTGCGTGTTAACCGACCGCTTTGATCAGCCGATTTACGCGGAAGGTAAGCTTGTCAATTATACGGTGTTCGGAAATCTCGTCGGGCACAAGGAGAATATACATAATTCTCTGCTGTACAGACACGCAGATGTGTTGTCCTCCGACGGTATCAATCCGCTGCGTGGCTACAGAGCTTTGGAAAAAGAACCGCGCGTGATGAAAACCACCCTGTTGTCCAACGAATCACAGCAGGTTATTGCATCCATGTTTAAGGATGCGTCGGGTTGTTGCTTTGCGTATAACTATGAGACGGGCGAAGTATACACCGCGCTGTCCTTTCCTGCTTACGATCCGAGCAAAGCGGATTCGTCGTATATCAACCGCTGCTTCAGCTCGGTGTATATTCCCGGCTCCACTATGAAGATAGTTACCGCCGCTTTGGCAATCGACCAAGGCAAGAACGTGGAAAAAATTAAATATGAGTGTAAACAGGTGTATACATTATCGGACGGACAGGAAATCAAATGTACGGGTTACCACGGAAAAATCGGTTTTTCTACTGCTATCGGTCAAAGCTGTAACTGCTATTTTGCGCAGTTGATTCAAAGTCTCAATTTGGAAAAAGCGTTAGCAACCCTGAAGACGATGGGATTTTCGGTAAACGGCAGTGAAACAGTTGGCGAAGTGATTGACCATTTAAACAAAAAGACCTCCGCCGTGGACATTACCAACACCGCGAGCTTTAAAAACGTTTGGGGTCTTATCGGGCAGGGTCATTCACAGGTGAATCCGATTGATATGGCGCGTTTTGCCGCTGCCGTAGTGAATGGCGGCAAGGCGGCACAGCCGTATATTGTCGCATCTGTAACCAACCCCAACAAAGGCGACAAGGTAATTGTCGAAGGAAAAACCCAAATGTGCGAACTGCTTTCCGAAAAGACGGCCAACAAAACGAAAACGCAATGGAAAGCGGGCGTAGATGCGCATTATTATACGGGACAAGGTATGAGCAGAAAGATAGATTTTGCCAAAACGGGCACTGCCGAGCACGAAAACGGTCCGGCGGATAAACTGCTGATGGGTGTCGTCGAATCCGCCAAGACCGCATTTTATATTGTGGTGGAAGAGGGACGCGGCCCTATGCCGATGCAGGTAGCCAACCAGCTTGTTGAATTGCTCCCGTCCAACGGATAACAAAAAAAGTCGATGCTTTGCATCGACTTTTTTTGTGCTCTTTTATTTTTTCTTGCGTTTAAAAATCTGTTTGCGGAACAAAATGATGTTCATTACCACGAAGAACGCCGCAAGTAAAATCAGTGTCAAAATCGGTTTGACAGGGGCCAAGGTCGCCAGCAACATAATGGGGAAGCCAAACACAATGGCAGGAAAGTTCTGATACACGAGGTTATCCGCCGCGGGGGTTTTGAAGTCGCCGTCGATTTCACGGAGAAGGATAACGCCCGTACTTGCCGTGCCGGTGAGCATACCGTACATCGCGAGAAACTGTTCTTCGGTGTATTCGGGGAACAGGGCTTTCGCCACAATATGGTTGTAAACGTATGTAATCACCAAACCGACAACGCCCATAATGAGAATGATGCCCCAATAGTTCTGCAGCACGCCGAGGCGGATAGCAGCGATACCCGCCACCACCATAATATCAAAGAAGAAGTTAGAGGCGCGGGTTAAGAGGAAGTTGTTGGTATACTCTCTGTGGATGGCGCCCTTGCGTCGCAGGAAGTTCATCACGGTTTTAATTAAGGTGGCGGATAACACGCCAAGCAAGAAGTTGAAGCCGTAAATCACCGACCGCATACCCGGCAACAGCTTGCCGAGCAAGCCCATTAGAAGGAAGGTGAGCAGATAAGCGGCGCCGATAAGTGCAATTTGTACGGTGAGCTTATCAATGCTTTCCTGCATCGGAATTTCGTTGTCCGCCTGTATTTCTTCCGAGCGCAGAGCGCCTTCTTGGTCAGCGGTTTTCCTAATGATACCGCGTTTTTTTAAGAGATTTAGGTGGATAACGCCGCCGATGCTGGCACAGATAAAGCCGAGCGCCGCAATGGTGAGGCCAAAGCTCTTGCCGCCGACAAAACCGAATTGGTTTTCATAAATGCCGCCGTAGTTCAGCGCTTGCCCCGTCCCTTGCCCGTAACCGAAAGGCAACAGCACGCCCGCCGCAGGGAAAAACCCTTTTATGATAACCGCGGCGATGAGCGAAATACCGAAACCAACCACCGCCTGCAGTAAATAGGTGGAAACAGTGGTAACGCCTGTGTTAAAAATCTCCACGGCGCGTTTGCCGGTCAGCTTTTCACCCGAGCTTTTAAACGCAGAGGCAATAAAACCGAGTGCCAGCGTGTGATAGGTTAAGATTTCAAGGTTAGCAGTACCGTTACCGCCAAAGAAAGCGGTATCGAACATAACGTCTCCCGTTATCGCCTTGTACACACCTGCGATAACCACCAAAATCGCACCGCCGAGCACCGACGTCGGGATGAGAGAGGCTTGTAACCATTTTACACTTCTTTTTAAGATGTTGGCGGCCAATAAACTTAAAAGCAGTACTGCAAATAAGTTGAACCAGCCCCACACACTATAATCCCAAAAATTTTCCATCGGTGTCTCCTTTGCTGATGTTTTTATAACGGTGGTAAATGTGTACGTATTTTAACGCATTAAACCGTTTGCCGCCCTTGAATTGGTACACGTGGCCGCCGTGATAGATATTGAGCTTGTTGCGACCCAAAACCGTAACAGCACCCGCCTCATCAAAGGGGAAGACAAGCGCGTTTTCAGCATCTTCGTTGACCGTTACTTTGTCTCCGTATAAACGCACGGTCACGTCCTCTGCAAGGGGAACTTTTCGTTGCCGCAGAAGAACCTCGGAGATGTTGGCGGTATCGGTGAACAACGGCACTGCGGTATGCGCCGTCACGTCCGTTTTATTGATAAAATCCTCTTGATAATCGTACCAATCGGTCATAAAGGCAAACGGGAAATCAAAGCCCTTGCCGCGTAACTGTTTGTCTTCGCCGTACGTAACGGTACGGTTACAAGAGAGGCAGGTGACCTCATTACCGTGACTTTCAAAACGGGATAATCCGCAGAAGGGACATACGTACACGGCGCGCTCCAGATATTCGGCACGTTTATTGGAACGGAAAACGCCGTCCGCAACACCCTCGTCGACATACAGTTCCTTTTGGATAATCTCGAACAGTTGCTCATCGGTGAGCGTTTTATACTCCTCAGGTGTAACCACACGGGACACGAAAGCGTGCATTTTTCCTTTGCGGATGCCGTCGCTCCACCGCGGCTCGACGCCGTAGCCGCCTTCAATACGATACAAAGCGATGGGCAAACCCAATTTACGTGCCAAAGGTGCAATGGCAGGGTTCATATATTCGGTCCTGCCGCTGTATGTACGGTTGCCTTCAGGGGCAATGGCAATGGTACCGCCCTCCTTGGCAACACGAAGACAGGTTTTGACCGCCGTGACGTCGGTGGTTTGTTTTTTTATCGGAATGGGGGCAATTAACCAACGAATCAGGGAGGAGACCCAACCGTTAGAGAAAAGATCCTCAGAGGCCATATAGTAGATGGGGCCGCGGATAGAAATACCGACAAAAAATTGGTCAAACGGGGTCTGATGGTTCAGCAAAATAAGATACGGGCGCTTTTCCTGTTCTTTAAACTTGTCAATCGTGATACCGTACCGCCATTTGCAATAGGGATGTAAAATGACATATAACAGATTGCGCACCGCCGTATGGCGCGGTTTTATCCATTTTTTACTGCGCATCGTTCCACCCCGCTTTTCTTAATAATCGAGTCATTATACCATATTTATGCGCGTAATACAAGAAAAAACTGCATTTTTCACAGCACGCGCAAAAAAGGTCCTTCTTTCAGCCGAAAGAAGGACCTTTTTTGTATGTAAAATTACAGGTTAGCAAACACCTTGATAGCAGCCATAACATTTTCTTTCATTGCTGCTATAGCATCTAAAAGGGCATCGTGGAACTGCGCATAGGTTTTACCGGAAATGGCTTCGCCGCCCGCTTTTGCCATATAGGTGTAGTAGTTCACCTTGCGGACACCGCGGCGGATAACCTCGCGGTAGTCGTCTTCGGAAACGCCCGAGCCGCCGTGCATAACAATCGGCACGGAAATGTTATCGTAGATAGCGGAAAGACGTTCCATATCCAATTTGGGCGCGGTTGCGTAGAAGCCGTGTGCGGTACCGAACGCGCAAGCAAGAGCGTCAATGCCGGTTTCGTTGACAAACGCCGCCGCCTGTGCGGGATCGGTATAAACGGAAGCACCGCCCTCGTCGCCGCCTTCGCGCGCACCCATAGAGCCGATTTCCGCTTCAACGGAAGCACCGGTCTTTTTCGCCATTTCCACAGCGGTTTTGGTGTTGGCAATATTTTCTTCGGTGGGCAGGTTAGAGCCGTCATACATAACAGAGGTAAAGCCGAGTTCCAAACCGCGTTTTACGTAGTCAAGGTCGGTGCCGTGGTCAAGATGTACGCAAACCGGCACCTTTGCTTTTTCGGCAAACCAAAGCATCATGGGCGCTACTTCTTCCATTTTGCAAAGGCCCATTTCTTCGTGCACCTGTGCATGCATCAGGATGACCGGCTGATCAAGTTCTTCTGCCGCTGCAAGGATTGCCTGAACGTAGGGCATACTTACAGCATTGAAAGAACCGACAGCAATACCCTTTTCATCGGCGATTTCCAAAATTTCTTTTAATGTAACCAGCATTTTCAAAACTCCTCTTTTTTATCAATGAAGGTAAACTGCACAGCAGTCACCTTGCTTTCATCGGGTTGCAGGAATTGCAGGGTGCCGTTCTTACGCAACACGTCTCTGCCGTCGGGGGTGCAGTTACCGGGCTCCAATCCCAACACGTAATCGGTGTCACCCATCATTTTCCACTCGGTAAAACAGGGTAACTGCGCCTTGTCGTAAGAAAGCACAACACCTTTATGAATCGTGTCGTTGTAGATGCCTGCTTTCGCAACGCCGTCCTTTGCCTCTACGTCAAAGTAGTAGCAGCATTCCTCGTATCCCGCTTGCGGCACTTCCATATCGAGTGCCGTGGCGATATGCTCTGCCGCGTGGTCATTACGCGGTGTGATACCGTTGTTCGGGATGTGAACGGTGGCGGTCTCGCTGAGCAACGGGTAACCCATATTGCAGTGATACAGTACCATATACGGCGATACGGCATCTGCGACGTTGGTCACCGTATCGGTTACCGAAAAGGTGTTTTTTTCGTAGGAGAAACGGTATACTCTGTCAAGTATAAGCTTTCTGCCGAACAGCGCCGCATCTGCAACACGTAATGTAACGGTAAGCTCTTGTGCCGTTTCGTCGATGCCGCGCAACTCTGCGGGGATGTGGGACAACGTACCGTGTAACGGTAACACCTCTCCTTCATCGGTGCAGGGAGAACCGACCGCGGTCAGACCGCAGGTGGTGAAAAAGCCTGCCGTGAAGGATTTTAAAAAGCCTGTGCCGACACCGTCGTAAAATGCGGGTGCGACGTAACCGCACGGAGCAAAATAGCCCATATTATCGCCTTTAAACTGCACGCGGGATACGTCACCCGCGCGGTCAAGGGATAACCAGACCTCTAAACCGAGACCGTTGCGCACATACAGGAAGTGCATGCCGTTACCTTTGCCGCCTTGCAGAACGTACTGCTCTGCACCGCGGGTCTGCAACGGATTACCGACGTAATGTTTCATCATCTCAACCCCTTCATAGCAGTATACATCATCTCATACCGTTTGTAAAGGTCGGCGTATTGATTGGTGTGTTTTGTGGTAGGCATAAACACTTTTCTTGGCCTTACCATCTTTTCAACAGCGGTTTTTACCGTGTCAAACGCACCGATAGCCACACCTGCGAGTGCTGCAGTACCTGCCGCGCCCACCTCTTTACAGGAAAGGGCGGTAATGGCGGTGCCGAGAATATCCGCTTTAATCTGTAACCACACGTCCGAGGTGGCTCCGCCGCCGGTCGCACGGATTTCGGTAATCGGCGCGGTCAAAGCGGCACGCAACGTATTAAAATTGAGTAACATTTCAAAGGAAGTACCTTCCATCAACGCTTTGTACAGGTCGTATTTGGTGGTTTCCAGCGTGATACCCACGAATGCGGCCTTTGCGTCGTTATCCATATACGGGGTGGCGGCACCTGCGAAATGCGGCAGGATTAAAAGCCCCGTCGGGCCTTCCGGCACCTTGCTGTCCAAAACAGCGTACACGTTTTGTCCTGCCGCCTCTGCCGCCGCTCTCTCATCAGCGGCAAAGGTGTCGCGGAACCACTTCAGAGTGGCACCGCCGGTAAAGGACAATGCATAACACGCGTACGTGTCATCTATAAACGGTACCACCGAATACCCGCCTTCATAAAACGCGGTGTTTTCCGGCTTTTTCTCTAAAATCACAGGGATACATTCCACCGTACCCGTTCCGTCCATCGCCTGTGACGGATCGAATACACCTGCTCCCAGCATACCTGCCACCTGGTCGTGGCACCCGTTGACAACGGTTATATCGTAGTCAATACCAAGCGCTTTCTTAACCGCTTGGGTAACGGTACCTGCGACAGTACCTGCGGGTACGGGTGCGGACAGCAAGGAAGGGTCAATACCCGCTGCCGCGAAAACCTCGTCTATCCAGCATTTTTTCTCAATGTCGAACGCCGCAGTACGTGCCGCTAACGAGTAGTCTATTTGTGCAACACCCGTGAGCATATACACGATAAAGTCTTCGCCGAGTAAAATGCGGCGGCAATCTTTAAAGGCGGGTGTATGTGCTTTGTGCCACATCATTTTGGCAATGCTGTACATCGGGTGGGGCTTTACACCCGTCAACAAGGTTAGCTTTTCTTCACCGACAGCAGTTTTCAACGTCTCGCATTCCTGCTCGCCGCGCGGGTCGGTGTACAGCATAGACGCGGTAAGTACGTTGTCGTTTTCATCTAAAAGGGCAAAGGTCTCGCCAAAGCTGGTGACACCGATAGCGTCGATTTTGTAAGCGGAAGCCGCCTGCTTCAACAAGGTGAAAATACCGTTTTTGACGTTCCGAAAATCAATTTCGTGCTGTCCGTTTTGATGAATGGCATCGTATTCGGTGTAGTAGGTTTCAAGGAGTGTACCTTGCTCGTTGTATAAGACGATTTTGGCGCCGGTGGTGCCAACGTCTAATCCACCAATAATCATATCTTACTCCTCAATGCTGACAACGTCGTAGCCGAGATAGTATTTGAACGCTTCTTCCAAAATGGCTTTTACGTGGCCGTTTGCCACGGTGGTGTGATGCTTAAAGCCGCCGCGCGCCAAACGGATAAGTTTATCCTGCAGGTTATCGATTTTGGCAACACCGCCGCAACCGAAGAAAGCGTCTTCGATGTTGTCGTCGGTGAACTCACCTTCGCTGAAGTAGACGGTGATTTTGCCGTCCTCGGTCTTGCAGTTGGAGAAGGTCATCGGGAAAGCGGCAATGCGGCCCTCGTTGGTACCCCAACCGCTGCCCTTATCGGTTTTGTCAAACATTTTGTGAGAAGTCACGGTGCCCTTTGCCGCCATCAACTTCTGGGCGGTGGAGCCGCAGTGGAACAGGATGACCTTATCGGGGTCATCGCCGTAGTTGTTGTTCCAATCAAGACACGCGGCGGGGCCTTGGGTAGCGAGGGACAACGCACGCATGGTGATAGCGGAGCACATATCGATTTCGCAGGAAGCGGTGATGCCGCGGTCGTTGAGCTCGGAAAGCAGAACGCAAGGACATACGCGTAAGTACGTTTCCATTTCGTTCCAGCAGCGCAGGGCAATAGCATCCAGGTGATAGGTTTCGATATATTCGTCGATAACCACGCTGATTTTTGCAAGCATGATTTTTTTATCCTGCGGTACGTTGGAAAAATCGGTGTAGTTTTCGAGCGCCACGATTTTGTCCAGAACCTTTTGATCATCATCCGCTTTGGCGCGAACAAACTCAAACAATTCGGAAAGGTCAAAGCTTTCCACGTTGATGCCGTGACGCTGCATGGTCAGTTCATCAAAACGAACGGTTTTGAACGCGGTGGTACGCGCGCCGATGCAACCAATGTTAAAGCGTTTCATACCGTTGACTACGCGGCAAACAGCGGCAAAATCGTGCAGATTCTGCGTAAAAGCGGGAGTAAGCGGGTGTACCACGTGGGGCTTCATCACGGTGTACGGCACCTTGTACTGTTCGAATACGTCGGTAACCGAGAACTTGCCGCAGTACGCGTCACGGCGGTGTGCAAAGTCCATTTTACCGATTTCGTCGGGATATGCCTGCATCAGAATCGGCACACCCGCATCCTGCAAAGCGGTGATAGCACCGTTTTCGTCAACGAAAATAGGCATACACAGGATAACACCGTCATACTCACCTTTATGAGAAGCGAGCCACGCGGCGTACGCTCTGCCTTCCTCACGGGTTTCCACCGCGCCGTAACGGGTGGCATCTTTGTCCATAATCAGATAATCGTAACCCGCGTCGGTGACCGCTTTCACCATATCTTCACGGGCGCCTTCGATAAGCTCTGCGGGCATAAAGCCGCGGTTGCCGAAGTAAAGCGCAAAAGTTTGTTTTTTCATAAAAATACCTCCCCAAAAGTTGATTTACACTTTTATTTTAAAAAAAGGTTGATATTGTGTCAAGATAATATTATACTTAAAATGGTAAATTTGTACGGATGGGACGGATTTTATGGCATATCGGTTGGACGCAGAGCAGATAGAAGGAATGATGCGGTCGGTGTATACGCTGACCGGTATTCGTTTTGTGCTGTTCGATGCGACATTTAACAAGGTGCTTGCGTACCCCGCAGAGGATTGCTCCTTTTGCAAATTGATGAAGGGCTGTGCCAAAACGCGACGGAAATGTCGGTATGCCGACCGCCGTTCGTTTGAAGCGTGCAAAAAAACAGGCGGCTCGGTTACCTATACCTGTCATGCAGGGTTGGTGGAATCGGTGGTGCCGTTACAGGAAAACGGCAATGATATTGGGTATTTGATGTTCGGACAGGTCACCGACCGCAGGGATAAAACGGCGCTTTTTGAGGCGGTGGACAGTTGGGCGGCAGCGGGCATTGATGCGAGGCAAATTACCGCCGCCCTTGCGGATGTCCCGTATAAATCATCAGCCGAGATTGAAGCGGCGGTACAGATTATGGAAGCGTGTACCTCGTACATATTGTATAAGGAACTGATACTGCCGCAAAGCAGTAAATATATCGAAGCGGCAAAGGCGTATATTGAGCAGCATTTAGGAGAGGTGCTGGATACCGAACAGCTGTGTGAGGAGCTTGGCATCGGGCGCACCAAACTGTATGAGATATTTAAGACCGAGCTTGGCACGGGGGTATCGCAGTACATACTGCGTCGCCGTATGCACCGCGCAAAAAAACTGTTACGTACCACCGAATTACCCATAAAACAGATAGCGGATATGGTGGGATTTGCAGATTATAACTACTTTGGTCGGGTATTCAAGAAAACGTATGGCCGTTCTGCAAAAAGCTATCGAAAGGCGTAATATGCATTTGTTTTTGTGTTACATTGCGTATATAGTAAAAGGCGGTGATGGATGATGACACGTACCGATATTGAAAGAAAAGACGTATTTATCAGTTGGACGGGAAAGGACAAAAAACTGAAAGACCGTATTGTTGATTTTTTGGAGCAAAACGGTATCAGCTGTCTGGAATCTGATTATGCCTGCAGCGGTGATTTTGAACAATGGAGCCGTGAGGCGGCTGTAAAATGCAGTGTGTTTTTGTTGGTATATACGGAACACACGAAGGATAGTACCTATGTGCCGATAGAGGTAAAGGTGTTTAAGGAGCAGGACGATTGGAAAAACCGTCTGGTGCCGGTTGTTTTTGAACGTGCAGCCTATGAAGCGGATCCCTTTGAGGTACACGCTACCGCCAGTGCGGTATTTTGTGATGCCGCTCTGCCGAATGATGCGGAATTGCAACAAATTTTGCATAAGGTACAAAGCCTGGTTATCGGCCGCTTGCACCATACCTATTTTGAAAACACCCGCCCGAAATATATTCGTCTGATGTCTTTGTGTACAAAAAAGGTGGCTGATAAACAGCACGACTATGCAAAGCTGTATGTCAAACGTACACTGACAGAGGTGGATGAAAACGGAAACGTAATAGGCGCTGTGGCGGATGCGGCAGAATTGGCGTACGGTGATGATATCTGTTGTATCAGCGGTGCGGCCGGCAGTGGTAAAACACTGTATTTGCAACAGTTGCGTGAGGCGGCCGGCACGGACACGGTTACCATTGTGCTGCCGTGTCATAAGGTGGCGAGCAGCAATAACGACATGTTTACGCTGCTGTACGAGGAATTTACCGCCAAATGCGGTATTCATATTTTCTACAGCGAAAGCAATTTCAAGGCATTGCTGGAAAGCTACCGTTTGTTGCTTGTTTTAGACGGCGTGGATGAAATTTCCACCGACGAGGGCACCCGAAAGATGCTTCAAAAGGTGGAAACCTATTTGGAGGTGAACGGGGGAAATACCGCCGTAGTATTTACCACCCGTAATGAATCGGACGCAAAACTGCTTGCCGTAGCAGGCAGAGGCGTGCGTCGCTTGCGTTTGGATATGTTGCGCGACGAGGATATTCGACAGCTGGGCGAAAATTTATTTTTACTGTTTGGCATTTCCGAGAAAAATAACGAGTTTTATCTGCGGCTGCAGGATCTTTCCGACGAAATCAAAGCAAACCCGTTGCTTTTATCGCAGCTTGCCATTGTGTACAAAGAAAACGGCGACATTCCGAATACGCTCGTAGGCATTTACGATGCCATAGCAGAAATCACCTTCTCGTTTGAGAATCATAAAGACGTATTGGATATTCCCTCAAACTACACGGCAATGATGGGCTGTATGGGCAGTCTTTTGAAGAAGTTTGCATATATGCGGTACAACGAGCTTTCCAAAGGCAAAAATCACCCGGCGGAAAGGCTGTTTGCCGCTGTATTAGAAGACAGCTACGAAGAAGACTGTACGGAACGTGCTCACTTTTTGACAGGGTATTTGCAGGAACGAGCCATTTTGGTGGAAAATGAATTTTACCATAAGATGTTCCTTGAATATTTTACGGCCATTGATTATTGCGGACGGATATTCGGTAAGCTTGGCGGTTTGAAAAGCGAAGATACCCTTTACGAGCTTTTTTCACATTACGATCAGCCTTTCTGGGAGGCGGTCATAAAATTTTTCCTCTTAAAAGCGGACAGCCTTGCGGATGAGGACACGGTTTGTCAACTGTATGCAAGCATTCTTAAAACGGGCATTGTCGACTACACAGTATTGCTTGATCTTTGTGGCGAATTGACCAACAGCGGGGAGACAGCCAAGCAAATGATAGTAGCGGATATGCTGAAAAAGGCGGTGGACGGTACCTTCCCGCCGTACGGCCCGCTGTTTTGGTATGTACCGACCTACGCGTTGTACGTTCCTTTGGCAAAAGCTGTGGCATCTCTTGAAGACGAAGCCCTTTTTATTCGCGCATTGGCTTTGCTTCGCGATGTTTGCTGGACCTGCGGCAATATGCAGACGTTGTCAGAGGTGACCGATACCGTTTCCGCAGAGACACTGTTTGAAAAAGCCAAACCGTATCTTTTCGGCGTGCGCGGTGCGCTTGTGGAACTGTTTTTGACAGGCAGCACTTCGTTTGAGGGCGGTGCTGATGTTTATCCTCGTTGCTTTAACGTTGCGGAAGCCAAATCTTTTCTGGAAACACAATGCGGCGTTTTGGCTGAAATGACCGTGCCGTTTGAAGACGAATGGGGTTTGTACACGCATATCGATACGCCTGTTGTAGGGGACGAATATATCGGTTGGATGTCGCTGCCGTATGATATACAAGCACTTGAGAACACCTTGGCGCAGAAATCCTGTCGAAAGGTAACGGGTTTGTTGCTCACCCCGACTGCGGACACGGTTTTCAGAAAACTGTCTGTTAACAGACAGCAGATTACGGTGCTGTATATCCCTGAAAACATACACAAGTATCATACTTGGTGGAATGCGTACCCCGGTGTAACACGGTATATCTATGCGGACGGTAAAAGCAAACTCTATTTCGGTCGTTGCCTGCGCTTGCCGCGGGGGTTGACACGGGTTGGCTGGGCGAAGGAAAGCCCTTTGCTGCAGGAAGTGTATATTCCCGACACAGTGACAAGCATTGACGGGTGGGCATTTTACGGCTGTACTGCGCTTGTCCGTGTTGAAATATCGGAAGGCGTACAAGAAATCGGCCCCTTTGCCTTTTGGGGATGCGCTTCTTTGCAAGAGATACAGTTGCCACAGACGTTGGTGAAGCTTGGCGACGTATCCTTTTCCCAATGTGTGTCGCTCAAAGAAATCACCCTGCCGGGCAGCTTGCAAACGGTGGGCGACCAGCTTTTTGCTTCTTGCCCGAGGCTGCAAAGCGTGGAATTGGCAGAAGGCGTACCCTGCGTGCCGTATGCTGCGTTCCAAAAGTGTACGGCCCTGATGACAGTGGCCTTGCCCACCACGTTGACAGAAATAGCGGAAAATGCCTTTTTGGGTTGTTCGGCGTTGGTGTCTATCCACATACCGCAGGGGGTAAAGGTTATCGGTGAAGCGGCATTTGCCGGTTGCACAAGACTTGAAGAGGTTGTGCTGCCCGATGAAATGGAAGAAATCGGGCAAGAGGCGTTTGAGGGTTGTCGCAAGCTAAAGGAAATCCATGTTCCGCGCGGTGTTTTCGCTGTACAAAGGGAGACCTTCCATGAATGTCATTCCTTGACCACCGTTACGCTGCCGACAGGGCTGGAAGAAATCGGAGATTTTGCTTTTAGCGAATGTGACAAACTGTCGGGGGTCGTGTTGCCTGACACGTTGACCTACATTGGCAATTTTGCTTTCGGTTGGTGTAGGTCATTGACCGAAATCCACATACCCGACGGTGTGGATACTGTCTTTCCGAGTACGTTTTCACTGTGCCTGCATTTGCAACGTATCACCAATTTGCCCGCTGACTGCGAATTGCAAGGGCAGTTACCGCGTGAGGTGGTTATAGAACGGCGTACAGCACCCATTATGGAGGAATATACCGTTCCTGCAGGTGTTACCGTTATTGAACCCCATGCGTTTGAAAATTGGAAGACGCTGGCTGCCGTGTATTTGCCGCAGGGTCTTGTTGAAATTGCTGAAAATGCATTTGCGGGATGCGCAAATCTCACAAAGCTTGTCATTCCCGAAGGTGTTACCACCATAGGGGATAATGCCTTCTTAGGATGCGAAAAATTGGGCTCTGTATCATTGCCCACAACCTTAAAACACATCGGAAACAAGGCGTTTGTGGGTTGTAAGGCGTTGGTTGGCATAAAGCTGCCGCACGGCCTTTCATCCATTGGCTTTGGTGCATTTGAAGGAGGCAGTTTATGGGGTATACGCATACCCGAAGGGGTTACCAAAATAGAGAGCCTAACCTTCACACATTGCGAAAAACTCTCGGATGTGCAGTTGCCGTCAACCTTGCAAAGGATTGATGATAAAGCGTTTGCGGCGTGTGTCGCATTGGAAGAGGTGGATATTCCCGATAGCGTTGACCGTATCGGTGAAAGCGCATTTGATGATTGTCTTATGCTCAAACGCGCAAAATTACCTAAGCTGATTCGTCGCATCCCGCGCCGTATGTTCCAAAATTGTATGGAGCTTGCGGAAATACACATTCCCGATACCGTGACCGTCTTTGAGGAAGGGTGTTTTGCAGGATGCTTCCATTTGCCTAAGATAGATATACCGTACGGTGTGACCGAAATCCCAAACAGAGCGTTTTTCGGCTGTGGGGCTTTGACCGAGATTGTCATACCCGACACGGTGAAAACTATAGGAGACGAGGCGTTTGCGGTTTGTCGGTCGGTGGAAACGTTGCACATTCCTGACGGTGTGCAAAAAATTGCCTGCCACTTGGCGAACGGGTGCGTGAATTTGCGGCAAGTGTCTTTGCCGCAAACGGTAACCGAAATCCTGTGGAGTGCCTTTAAGGATTGCAAATCGCTCCAAGAAATCACCATTCCCGATAGCGTCACCTATATCGGAGAAAAAGCGTTTGCCGGTTGCGAAAGCTTAAAAACCGTAGTCATACCGCCATCGGTGCGCACCTTGGAAGAGAACGCTTTTGCGGGGTGCACAGGACTGCAGTCGGTTACCTTAAGCCGCCGCTTTGAGGGGGATATTGCCCGCGCTTTTGGTGACGTTGACACAAGTATTTTTCTTTTCGTTTAAATAAAAGCCTCGCCGTAAGGGCGAGGCTTTTTACGTTTTTTCATATACCGTTATTAAAAATTCTACGCGGGTTGTGAGTGTGGAGAGTGCTTCCAGCTTTTTCTGGTCAGTGCGAGACGTTTTGTAGTAGTACGGCGTCATTTGAAACAGCGCTGAAATATCTTCTGCGGTGTCCAAATCAATAATGTAACATACCGTTTTTTGTTCGACTATGCAAAACCCTTCTCTGGCGGACGCGGGTGCGGGATTTTTATACGGCGTGTCGTATACGGCGGCTTTGAGTTCCCACAAATGCTCCTCGCACGGTTGTACGGTAATTAACCGCCCGCCCGTTTGCAGTACCCGCAGATATTCCGCGTTGACATCTGGCGCGAAAATATTTATCACCGTGTCAACGCAGGCATCTGCCAACGGCAAAGCCGAAACGCTTGCCACCGCAAACTGTGCTTGCGGCACCCGCCGTGCGGCAACCTTTAAAGCCTCTTTGGAAATA
>JAZSED010000029.1:0-7351 GCA_045531495.1 Acutalibacteraceae bacterium | reverse complement strand
GACTGCCAAAATTGGATGGCGGACACAGAAAAACCCCCCAACGAAAGTTCCCGTTGGCGTTCTTTTTTTATATAACCTGCATTTCTTCGGCCACTGCATTTGCCGCATCCGCAAGGCAGGTGCCGCGCCGCAATTTAGACGTAAATCCCGCAACCGTATCGAAATTCGGACAACGGTGACCCAAGCTGTGACAATCACTGCCAAACACAACAGGCACGCCGCGTTTTGTCCAATCTTTTACAAGTTTGCGGATATACCGATGTTTCAAATCCTCGTTATTGACCTGTACCACCACATCCTGCAATGCAATTAAGGCATCAAAGTCTTTATCGTTATAATACGCCGCGTAGCGGGACAAATGCGCCAATATCGGCTTGCAATTGTGCTTATAATACACATTTTCAATTGCCTCTATCATCCACTCAGAGAGCGGCAAATACGGCATTTCCAACAACATATACGGCGTATCACCCAAGCATAACTTTTCCAGACCATGCACATCGGCAAGTTCACGCATAACGTGTACCTCTGCGCCGAGAACGGTTTTCAAAGGCATATCCCCTGCCGTCTGCAACGCCGAAAACGACGCCGCACGACGCTCTAAAAACGCCGCGGTTGTTTCGTGATCAGCATAATAATGCGGTGTCAGCGCAACCGTTTGTATACCTTGTGTTTTCAATGCGTTTAGCATACCAACGGCTGTTTCAACCTCTTTAGCGCCATCATCCATGGCAGGCAGAATATGTGTATGAAAATCAGTCTTTATGCGTTGCACCATAGCCATACCCATACCCATATTTTTTGTAATAATACTGTCTCTTCCGTTCGGTGCCAATCTGCTTATAATCGTTGATAATTACACCGAGCAGATTACCGTTCACATTTTCAATGTTTTTTACCGCTTCTTCCAGCTCGTCATACGTAGTGGTATTTTGACGGCATACCAAAACGGTACCCGCAGCACGCGCCGCCAACACCAAGCCATCCGTTACAACGTTTACGGGAGGCGTATCAATAAACACATAGGCATATTCTTCCGCGACCTGGTTCAAAAACTGCACCATACGTGCAGAGCCAAGCAGCTCCGACGGATTGGGCGGAATCGGACCGGAAGTTATCAAATCCAAATTCGGCGCAACATCTTTTTGAACAATGTCCTGCCACGTTGCCAGGTTAATCAAATGGCGCGTCAAGCCCTCGGACTTAGACACGTGAAAGTGCTTGTGCAGGGTCGGTTTACGCAGATCGGCATCGACCAACAGCACGCGACTGCCTGTTTGTGCCATCAAAACCGCCAGGTTGCTACAGGTGGTGGATTTACCTGCACCCGGCTCGGAAGAAGAAACCAAAACAATCTTTTTCGGAGAGGACGCGAGAGAAAACAACAAGTTGGCGCGTAACGCTTTATAAGCCTCTACAATCTCAAAAGAATTACCAACCGTCGTCTTCTTTTCTTTTGCTTTAGGCATCTTTTGCGCCCCCTTTCGTTTCCTGCTCAAAGCCCGGGATGGTGCCAAGTACCGGCACCTGCAATCTTGCTTTCAAATCCGATTCCGTTTTTACGGTGTTATCCAAAAGATACCGCAACACAATAAAGAGCGCACATAAAACAAAACCTGCCAACAGGCCTATCACAGCCATTTTGGGAATATTGGGAGAAGTTTTAACACCGGTGCGCGCCTTACCTATCACACGTACAGAACCCGATTCTACATTCTGCAAAATCTCAGGTGCTATACCTGCCAGCGCATTACATACCTCCGCAGCAAACACAGGGTCATCTGCGGTAATGTTTATACGCATCATTGCAGTTCCCTCAATGCCTGCCACAGACACCATTTTTGAAAGTTGCTGTACTGTGATATTACGGCTGAGTAACGGCAATACCTTTTCAAGTGATGCGCTGTATTTCAGTACGTCGGTATAAGTCAACACCAACCATTCGGCCGACGCCAAGTTACTGTAGGTGGCTGCCACCTCCTGTTTTGCGGCATCCGCTATGTTGGAAACATACATGGAAACACCGCTTGTGTATTTGGGCGGCATTAAAAACTTGGCGAAGCAGCCAAATGCTATCGCGCCAACCACAGCGCACAAAACCAACCAACGTAATTTTGCCAACAGTAATTTTAATATTGTCTGTAAATCCACTTTTTGCATATCGGCATCCTCTTCCGTCTTATGTTAATAAATGTATTTCCGTATCAACCTCGGCGATGGCCGCGTCTCCGTTTACACGCAGATATCAAATAGTACAATGCGAACACCAACAGCATCGCCGTAATACCGCCTGCAATATCTAACCAAACATCCGAAACAGCAGGACCGCGTTTCGAAAAAATCTGTATGGTTTCATCCATAAACGCCACCAAAAACACCGTACCCGGCATCCACAGCACATCGCGCCTATCCGGCTTTCCGCCAACAACACCATACAGTGTCACTTCAAATCCCAACAAGAAAAACTCTAAAAAGTGTGCAAGCTTTCGCACCGTATGTTCGTTCACCTGTATCGGCAAGCCGAGAAGGTCAGCCGCGTTTTGCAAAAAATCCCGCACCCATCCGCTTTGAGACGAAGATATCGTTTTGCTGAGGCAGGATTGCGCCCATATGAACACAACCGTGCAAACAATCAAGATCAGCAAAACCGCACGCAGCAGTTTATTCTTTTTCATTCTGTTCCTCCTCAATGCGACCGTCACGTATATACAGCACTCTATCACACGCCTGCAATGCGGCACTGCGATGAGAAATACAAATCAGCGTTTTGTCGGTTAATTTACGCAGATTGGTTAACACCAAGCGCTCGGTCGCCTCATCCAAAGCGGAAGTTGCCTCGTCAAGTAAAAGCACAGGCGTATCATACAAAATACCTCTTGCAATCGCCAGACGTTGCAGTTGTCCGTCAGACAACCCCAGGCCGCGTTCTCCCAGCATCGTATCCAAGCCCTCCGGCAAGCCACGAATAAAATCAGCAATCGCGGCCATTTCTGCAGCCTGCCATATCTGCTCCTCGGTCACATCAGCACACCCGAAGGTAATGTTTTGACGAATGGTCCCGGAAAGCAAGAAATTGCCTTGCGGCACATAAGAAAAATAGCCGCGCGTGGATGCATTGATAGGGAGACACCCCCCTGCCGTTTTACAGACAATATCTCCGCTGTCCGCTTCCAAAAAGCCGAGCAGTAATTTCAGCAAAGTGCTTTTGCCGATGCCGGAATGTCCCGCCAATGCCACAAACTCACCCTTTTGAATAACAACCGACGCGTCTGTAAACACTACATCGCGGTCATAACGAAAAGCAAGATTACGTATCTCGATGCTTTCAAAAGGCATCATTTTTTCTTGCGGCAATGCAGACGGCTCGTCTTCCATTTTTTCCAATTCCATCAACCGTTCTGCCGAAGACAGCATACCGTAATACTGCGGTAAAATACCCGACATGCCGCGGATAGGTGTTTGTACCTGTTGAACAATCTGTAAAAACGCAGTCAACGTACCGAAGGTAATAATGCCTGTCGCCAAGCGCCAAGCACCCCAGGCAAGTGCCACGTAGTAGCATCCTGAAAACAGCAAATACATAGCTGTGCTGGTCAAACTGCCGATACGCGAACGGCGCATTTTATGCCGATAGTTTATTCTCAACAATTCGCCCAAACGACGAAACGTCCACGGAGTCGCGCGAAACGCCTGTATCACAGACCAATTTTCCAGGCTTTCCTGCATAAAAAAGCGTGTTTCTCCGTCCGTTTGTTGACATGCCGCATGTATCTTTTTGATAAATACACCATACAGGCGCCCAACCGTCAATAAAAGTCCGCCTGCCGCAACCAGAACCACCGCAAAAACCTTATCCATAATAATCAAAACAACCAATGCGGCAGTCAAACGGGTAAACAGCGATACTACGTGCGGTAACAGCGATGCCACCGTATCAGCGGCAACGTGTGCATCACTTGTCAAGCGGTTAAGAATATCTCCCGAGGAAAAACGAGAAACATCCTGCCATTTTTTGCGGTACAAGCAACGAAACACCTTTTCTTTGATGCGGATTTCCATCCTGCCGATAGCGCGCGTCTGCAACACATGATTACAGATGCCGGTGACGGCCTGCAACAGCAGCACTGCCAGCAACATACCGCTGTAATACCACATATTGCCTTCCATCACACCCGTAGCAACATCCACTACCTTTTGGGATATCAGCGCAAAAACAACATAGCTCACCGAAATTGCCGCACCTGTAAAGGTCAACAGCAAGATAGTCAGCCATTCCTTACGCGCAACGCGCCATATCCACTTTTGTGCAGGTTGTTTTTCCATTCCGTTCATGCCTTTTTCTTGAAAATCTTAGCAAGCCTTACAGTAACACGTCTGTACAAGTATATACACTTAAGCAGTATGGGGCGTACAGGACGCAACACCATCCACACACGCACATACACTCTATACCAAAAATCGGTACACGCCACGTATTTTCCCTTACGGTGAAAGCCGACGGCAACCGCCAAAATGCGATTATTCGGTACACCATATTCCTTTTCGGTTTGTGCATCACCGCACATGGTATAGGTAGACGCACCGATATCTACAATGCGATGCAAAACAAACTGCCCGTCCGCGCGACGGTATAACGGCACGTCACCGATTTGCAACGTAGAGGCATCACATTTTTTCAGTACCACCTGATCTCGGCAACTCGCCAAAAACGGGCGCATACTGTTTCCTGTCACAATCAGCACAACCTCTGACCCGGCCTCTATACATTCCATCATTACAGGGGAAAGCTCCTCAAGGCAGGTCATTACAATGCGTCGTTCCACCTTACGCCTCCAGCAACGCGCCATCCTGCAGATTTGCCACAAAAGCAGCCACATCGGCAGCGGCACGTTCTGCTGTCACGTCATACTCTTCCAACAAAGCAGAAACCAACGCCTGTTCGGTCTGCTCGGTTTCCAGCAGTTTCCAAAGGAATGCACCGGTTTCATTCAAGGTAATCATGCAACGAAAATCCACCGTTTGTGCACCGACAGGTACCACAATGTGATTTTCGCCCACGCTTTTCAGTACAAAGCCACTTTTTAGTTTCATTACAAACATCTCCCTTATTCTCCAAAGATACCACGGCGGGCTTCCATAGCCGCCTGCGGCTCCATATTACACTTCAGCAGATACACAGGTACCGTCTGTGCCAAGGCAATCATGACATCCACCAATTTCTCACCGAGTTTTTCATCGTGATACGGTTGTACCAATTCATTGCGGATATAACCGACGGCATCCGTAAACGGCAGCCTTTCGATACTGTTATCCTCTGCGCGTTGTACAAAAACAATAGCTTTAAGCGGCACACAAATATTGGTGTTCAGGTCGGTTTTTCCACTCCAAGGCGCACCGTACATCCACGTTTTTCCGTCCTTGAATCGCAGGGCGGGCTTATCATCGTTCACATGGATGACGTCTCCACCAAAGCACTGCTTCCACAAAGCCGTGTGGGTGGACTTTCCCGTTCCCGAAGGCGCCGAAAAAATAACACCTTCGCCTTTGTAAGCAATAGCCGAACCATGCATTACCGCACCGTCAAGGCAGCTCAACCGATTGGCAAACTCAAAGCCCGTGTAAGCATATTCAAAATCAGTGCCGCTTAAGCCTGCGTTCGGCGGAGGACAAACCGTGATTTCTACATCCGAAAAATCTTCTGTATAGCAAGACATCTGATAATACTGTCGGTCTTTCGGATGATACGAATAATGACACAAACGGCCATCCGCCAAGCGAATGATTTCCGTATTGCGAATGGTGCGAATATGCTCCCCTTTAGGCGGCTGTAACGTTTCTACCGTTTTGGAAACCAAACGCATTTGCGCAGGTTCGTCACTGCTTACAGCATACGGCAACAGTCGTGCCTTCATAAAATCCGCATCGCTCATTTCAATGTCTATCGGCATTTCCGCCACCTTGATGCGTAACATCCTCGCACCTCCCCATAATAAAACACTATTTATAGTATTATATAAAAAAAACAAACTGTTGTCAATGTTATTAGTTGAAAAGTGTGCGAAAAGAAAAACGCCCTCTGTCTTTAAACAAAGAGCGTTTTCTGCGAAAGGCAGCATAACGGTGCGTAAATATAGTTAAAAAACGAATAGTGCGTAACGGTACTGCTCGACAAATTGGAATTTATTTGATTATTCTTCTTTCTTTTTATCGGTCTTTGTATCATTATCACATTTTTTGTTATGTATAGAGTCAATAATAACGCCAACACACATACCAACGCTTAACCCTATACACATACCAACAGCAATGTTGCCTACGCCTGCACCGATTGCCATACCGACACCAATGCCGATACACATACCTATAGGCATATATTGAATTTTGTTAGGTTCTTGATTGTTACTATTCTTATCCATAGTAAAAGTAAAATTATCCTCTCGTTAAATTCTTGTTTATCGAACTGATTATACCAAAAAAATACGATTTTTCAACTGAATGCAAAATCGCCGCCGACAGTATGCGGAAGACGGGAATCGCGGTTTTGCCGCATAGTGCATAAAACGCGGTAGCGTATACGGGCAAAACCTGCGTATCTCGCTTCGCGAGATATCTGCAGTTCGAATCCGATTAGTACCTACGAACAAAAGAAGGATACCCTTTGGGGTATCCTTCTTTTGTTGGAGCGGAAGACGGGAATCGAACCCGCATATTCAGCTTGGGAAGCTGACGTTCTACCACTGAACTACTCCCGCATTGCTGCATATTGTAGCACATTCGTTTAAAAAATGCAAGTATCAATTCTGCTGTTCACAAAAAGCAGCATACTGCTCCGCTAAAAACGTGCGGCTTTGTTCCAGCCCTTCCTCGGAAAGCGGTAAAATCGTCTCGGCAACCATTTCGCTCATACTACTGCAATACGGGCCGTACCACACTGCCACAGTCAAGCTGCTTTCCCCTGTCTCTTTATCCTTTTTCGGGGTCAGTATGTAATTCAATCCTTTATAACTGCCTGTAAACGCATTTCCGTTAGTAAAAAAAAGCAGTTTCGGGTAATCAAACACGCTGTTGTCCATAAAGATACTCCTCGCAAATAGTTTGGGCCGGCGAAAGTTGAACCCTTTAATGTAAAATTTTTGTGTGAGAGGAAGCCGACAAAACGCAGGAATACTCCCGTATTTCAAGTTTTGAGGTAAACTATCACCGAAAATTTTCTTTTGCAGGCGTAAAGAGTTCAACTCTCGCCAGCCTAAACTATTTGCGAGGAGTATCTTTATGGACAACAGCGTGTTTGATTACCCGAAACTGCTTTTTTTTACTAACGGAAATGCGTTTACAGGCAGTTATAAAGGAT
>JAZSED010000097.1:0-24587 GCA_045531495.1 Acutalibacteraceae bacterium | reverse complement strand
ATGATGCTCATGGTCGTGATGATGCGCATGGTCGTGATGATGCTCATGGTCGTGATGATGCTCATGGTCGTGATGATGCTCATGGTCGTGATGATGCTCATGGTCGTGATGATGCTCGTGGTCGTGATGATGCTCGTGGTCGTGATGATGACCGCACGTAGGACAAACATCTTCCTCCTTCAGCAAATCGGAAAGCGCATCCGACAACGTATGTTTATGCTCCATTGCATGCACAATTTGCGCACCGTCAAGTTCACTCCACGGGGTCGTAATCACCGTCGCATGCGTATTGTGTTCACGAATCAAGGACAATACACCTTCAAGCTTATTTTCATCCAGCATATCGGTATGGCTCAATACAATCGCGTTTGCGTGCGCAATTTGGTCGCCGAAAAACTCACCGAAGTTTTTCATATACATCTTGCACTTTTTCGCATCCACCACCGTTGTAAAGGTGTTGAGTACAACGCCTTGCGCATGAATATCCCGCACAGCACGAATAACATCGCTGAGTTTACCGACACCAGACGGTTCAATCAAAATACGGTCGGGCGCATATTCCGCAAGCACCTTCTTGAGCGCTTCACTGAAATCACCGACCAAGCTGCAACAAATACAACCCGAGTTCATTTCGGTAATTTCAATGCCCGCTTCCTGTAAGAAACCGCCGTCAATGCCGATTTCTCCGAATTCATTCTCAATTAAAACCAATTTTTCGCCCACATAAGCTTCTTTTATCAGTTTTTTAATGAGCGTGGTTTTACCCGCACCCAAAAAGCCCGAAAAAATATCAATCTTTGTCATAACACACCTACATCCTTTCCACAGCAGTATACACCTGAAAGCCTTAAAAAGCAACTATAGCACAGAAACTTTTTGCATTTTTTACGGAAATACTTTGACAAACACGCGTATTTCTGTATAATGAATGTGTATATTTGTATTCAGTTAATACTCATCTCGGAAGGCGAAAATTATGAAAAGAAGTGACAACAAAAAATTGCTGACAGCCGCATTGTCTTTGTGCGCTGTTATTGCTGTTATCGGTTGCCTTTTTGTATATCGGTCGGTTTCCAACCAAAGCGTTCCCACCTCCGTTATATCCGTTGTATCCCAAAAGACAACAGCGGCCAATGCAACAACCACCTCATCGTCCGCCGCATCTACTACTTTCGAAAAAAAACGTTCATTTTCATGGAATACAGCGGACGAGCAGCGGATAACTGCCATGCTACAGGGTTACGAAGGACAAGTTTCTCTGTATTATGAGGATTTGGAATCGGGATATACCTACCGTCACAATGCCGAACACACATATTTTGCGGCCAGCCTAATGAAAGCACCGTTTTGTATGTATATTCTGCAATTGGCAGCAGACGGAAAATGTGACCTTGCACAAAAAATTACTTATACCGCCGCATTTCAGTCTACAGGTACGGGTATTATTAAAAATGCCGCCTTCGGAACGGAATACACCGTACAACAGCTGATAGAATATACCATTCGATATAGCGACAACGCCGCCTTACGTATGCTGCGTTCCGTTTTTTCGGTGGAGGGCTTCAAAACCTTTGCCGCATCCATCGGTATAAAGAATACCGCATCCATCGGGCTCATCACCAACAGCCAAATTACAGCAAATGACGCGGCGATATATATGCACGCGATTTACGATTTTATCGAAAGGGATAAAACATACGGAAAAATGCTGTATGACTATATGACGCATACACGCAACCCCATGTTCTATTCCTCCTATCCCCTCATCAGAAAATACGGTTGGGCGGATGCCTCCTTCCACGATATGGCTATTGTGGATGCGCCGCATCCGTATATACTGATATTGTTTACCGACCACGAAGACGGTACACAAGGTGACTTTGCGATGTTCCGCAACGTTGCCAACAACATAGAAAAACTATCCGGTCAAACGGATTAAATTTTAAGGAGAATGGTTATGTTTACAGATGAATTGAAAAACTATGATGCAGAAGTCTTTGCCGCCTGTGACCGCGAATTTCAAAGACAACAGCACAACATTGAGCTGATTGCGTCCGAAAACATCGTTTCCAAGGCGGTATTACTCGCCGCAGGCAGTGTACTCACCAATAAGTATGCAGAAGGGTATCCCGGCAAGCGTTATTACGGCGGTTGCGTCTATGTCGATGAAGTTGAAGAAATTGCAAGACAGCGCGCTTGTCAGCTGTTTGGTGCCGACCACGCCAACGTACAGCCACACAGCGGTGCAAGTGCAAACCTTGCGGTATTCTTTGCGTTGTTACAGCCGGGCGATACGGTTATGGGTATGAATTTGGCACACGGCGGCCATCTGTCTCACGGTTCTCCCGTAAACATTTCCGGTAAATATTTCAACATTGTGCCTTACGGTGTGGATACCGCAACAGGTTATATCGACTATGATGAAATGCGTAAAATTGCGGTAGAGAACAAACCCAAACTGATTGTTGTGGGTGCGAGTGCGTATCCCCGCGTTATTGATTTCGCAAAATGCAGAGAAATTGCCGATGAAGTCGGTGCGTATCTGATGGTGGATATCGCGCACATCGCGGGTCTTGTGGCAGCAGGTCTGCATCCCAATCCCGTTCCCTATGCTGATGTTGTTACCACCACCACCCACAAAACCCTGCGCGGTCCTCGCGGCGGGATGATTCTTTGTAAAGAAGAGCTGGCAAAACAAATTGATAAAGCCATCTTCCCCGGCATTCAAGGCGGCCCGCTGATGCATATTATCGCCGCAAAAGCCGTAGCACTCGGTGAAGCGTTGACCGATGAGTTTAAAACCTATCAGCAAAATATTGTCAAAAACGCAAAAGTACTTTCGCAAGCGCTTGTTGCAGAAGGTCTCAATCTCGTTTCGGGCGGTACCGACAACCACTTGATGTTACTTGATTTGCGCGGCACGGGTGTTACGGGCAAAGAATTAGAGCACCGTCTTGATGCCGTGCACATTACCGCAAATAAAAACGCCATTCCCGACGACCCCGAAAGTCCGTTTATTACGAGCGGTGTACGTATCGGCACACCCGCTGTTACCTCCCGCGGTTTCGGTGAAGATGAAATGCGTAAAATTGCCAAATGGATTGCGGATGTTATCCGTGATTTCGAAGGCAATCGAGAACGCATTACCGCAGAAGTCATCGCGCTTTGCGAACAGTTTCCCATTTACAACGACTAATTTTTTATTTCTTGCATAACTTTAATTTACCCCGCACATACTAGCAGCGGAGAAAAAATCTCCGCTGAATAAAGGGGTGAATGGTATGCTGGATAGACTGGCTTTGCTGCTGGTAGTTATCGGTGCGCTCAACTGGGGTAGCGTAGGACTCTTTCAGTTTGATATTGTGTCCTGGCTTTTCGGCGGCGCAGATTCTCTTATCAGCCGCATCATTTTCACGCTGGTTGGTCTCGCGGGACTTTGGTGCATCTCTCTGTTTTTCAGAAGACGCAACGAAGTTATTGAACGAGACTAAAGCAAAACCCAACAAAAAACGCCATCGTTTTCACGATGGCGTTTTTTCTTTAGGTTATATTATTGTGCTTCCACAAGTTCTTTGGTATCGCGTGCGATAACCAATTCCTCGTTGGTAGGAATGACAAACGCACGAACAGCGGAATCTTTGGTGCTGATTTCCACTTCTTCGCCGCGAGAATGGTTCGCCTCTTTATCCAGCTTCACGCCGAGATATGCCAGCGAGTTCACAATATCTTCGCGGATTTCTTCGCAGTTTTCAGCAATGCCCGCGGTAAATACGATAGCATCCAAGCCACCGAGTGCGGAAATGAAACCACCGACGATTTTAGCAACCTGATAACTGCGCATTTTCCAGAACAACTCTGCGCGGTCGTGGTACTCGTGGGTCGGGTCGGAGATTGCCGCACGGATGTCACGGTCATCGCCGGAGAAACCGGAAATACCAAGCATACCGGACTTCTTGTTCATCAAAGTATCCATCTCTTTAGGAGACAGGTTTTCTTTGTCCATAATGTAGGTAACAACCGACGGGTCAATTGAACCGCAACGAGTACCCATCAACATACCGTCAAGAGGCGTAAGGCCCATGGTGGTATCGATACATTTACCGTCTTTGATTGCGGAAATAGATGCACCGTTACCGATATGGCAGGTAATGATACGGGTGCCTTCGGTTTTGCCGAGCAATTCGCAGCAACGTGCACTGACGAAACGGTGAGACGTGCCGTGGAAGCCGTAACGGCGAATGGCATATTTCTCATAGTACTCATACGGCACACCAAACATATATGCCTCGGGCGGCATGGTCTGATGGAAAGAGGTGTCAAACACTACAACCTGCGGCACTTCTGAACCAAACGCATCAATAGCGGCGCGGATACCTTGTACGTGCGCCATATTATGCAACGGTGCCAAGGCAGCAAGCTCTTCAATTTGGTCAATAACCTCGGGCGTTACCATAACCGAACGGTCGAATTTGTCGCCACCCTGCACAATACGATGGCCGATAGCGGATACTTCCGCCAGGTCATTAATCACTTTACCTTCACCTGAGGTAAGTGCCTGTTTCACCTGTTCAAAAGCAACCGTGTGATTAGGCATATCAATTTCTACGGTTTTCGCGTAACCTGCAGCGGTTTTATGGGTAAATACACCACCGTCACCGATACGTTCACAGTTGCCTTTTGCCAACATTTTTTCGCCATCCATATCAATCAGCTGATATTTGAGCGAAGAACTGCCGGCGTTGATAACCAATACCTTCATTTTTTATCCTCCATACCTTCCCAAAAGGGATTTTTTAGTGTATAATATTACCAAAGGTAAGTATATACCCTTTTTTCATGCTTTTCAAGTGTTTATTCACAACTGAGGTGATTTTTTATGAGAATAACAGGTATCATCGCGGAATATGACCCGTTCCACAACGGGCACGCCTATCATATTGCCGAAACACGCGCCGCAGGTGCAGAATACATTGTCGTGGTTTTGGGCGGACATTTCACCCAACGCGGCGAGCCTGCTCTGCTCACCAAAACCGACCGCGTGCGTATGGCTTTGGCAAACGGTGCAGACCTTGTGGTTGAAATGCCGCAGTCGTTCGGTTTATCCTCCGCGGAAGGGTTTGCACGCGGCGGTATCGCCCTGTTGGACGGTATGGGCTGCGTGGATACCGTTAGTTTCGGCAGTGAATGCGGTGATGTGAAGATATTATCGGAAATCGCCGCCATTATGCAAACGGACGGCTTCAAATCCGCGTTACACGACGCTCTTGAGAAAGGTATTCCATATGCCGCCGCGCAAGAAGAAGCGCTGAAAACAGTAAAAAACGGTGATTATGCCGCTATTCTCACCACGCCCAATAACACATTGGGGTTGGAGTATTGTAAAGCGCTGTTAGCGTTGCAATCAAATATACAGCCCTTTACCGTAAAACGTACCGGCGCAGCGCATAACACAACCGCGGAAGGCGGAACGTTTACATCTGCCGGTCATCTCAGAGAATGTGTGCGAAAAGGAAAATGGCAAGAAATCCTGCCGTTTCTACCGAAAAGCAGTCTGGAAATCTTGCAAAATGCCAATATTTGCGGTCATTGTTATACCGACAGCCGCATATACGACCGTATTCTCCTTGCAAAACTGCGCACACTGTCCCGCGAGGCTTTGGCAGCATTACCGTTTATCAGCGAAGGGCTTGAAAACCGTTTATATGAGGCTATACGCACAGAAACATCGGTTGACAGTATCATCGAAGCCGTCAAAACCAAACGCTATCCTTTAGCACGTTTGCGCCGTATACTTACCGCAGTATATTTAGACCTCACCGCAGAAGATATGCCGCTCCTTCCTCCTTATATACGCGTCCTCGGCATCGGTGCAAACGGCACCCGATTACTCAAAGAAACGGCAAAAAGCGCCCGTTTGCCGCTGTTTACCGACGCAAAACAGCCGCCCGCAGACGCTTTTTCTGAAAAAACGTTCGATTTTGAGTGTAAAGCAAGCGACCTTTACAACGCTTTGCTTTCCTATCCATTGCCTTGCGGAGAGGAATTTAAGCGAGGAATGCTTCATTTTCCCCGGGAAACCTAATGCCCGCTGCTTGCCGCATAGCAAACATACAATCGCATACGTCAATCGCCATTTGTTTGTGATACCAATACGTGTCGTCAGCGCCGTTTTGTACCCACTTGGCAAATGCGGCGATTTCCCTCCCCATCAAAACATCTTTTTCCTCTGCGCCCCACACTTGCTGTGGGGCTTTTTCATTGAGATACAGTACGATATTTTCTAGTTTTGAAATGGAAGCAACGGTGACCGAGCCTTTTGCACCCACAATTTCGGAAGGTGCTCTTCCCTGCCCCGTTTTTGAATAGGTCAGCACCACCTGCATATCAGGATATTGCCACACAGAACAGCCCGCACCGTCCGCGCCCGTTTTCAAAAAAGAGGCCGATGCCGTGATGGTTTGCGGTTTGCCGAACAGCAACAGTGCAGGATACACACAGTACACACCCAAATCCTGCAACGTACCTGCTTCTAACGCTGGATTAAAAATATTGGGTGTTTCCCCCGCGTAGTATTCGGGCATTCTGCTTGATAATTGTGAAAAGTCAAAATGTGCCAAAGAAATCTCACCGATAGTTTTTACCGCATCCTTAAAAGTTTGCAGTTGCGGCTGAAAAAGCAACATAATCGCCTCGGCAAACAAGCACCCGTTTTCTTGTGCCAATGCGAATGTTTCGCGCAATTGTTCCGGGTGCGCAGACAACGGCTTTTCGCACAGCACGTGTATGCCGTTGCGTAAAAACACCTGCGCTTGCGGCAAATGCGCCACATTAGGGCTGGCAATGTATACCATATCCACCGCACCGGACGTTGCCATTTCTTCCAAAGAGGTAAACGTATAAACTGCACCGTGCTTTTGGGCATATTCCGCCGCCCGTTGTTCGGTTCGCGAATATACTGCCGTCAGCTCCAAAAAATCATAGTGCTTTGCGCCTGCAATCATCATATCGGCAATGCTACTGCTGCCGATAACCCCGTAACGTATTTTTTGAATTGCGGTCATAACTCTCTTCCTTTCGGGTATGTTAAGGTTGGGTGATGTTGTGAACAAGAAAATAAAAGGTGATATTTGGAAATATCCCGTCATCGGTGCATTGGCCGGTATTGCCAACGGTATATTCGGCGCAGGTGGCGGGCTGTTTTTAGTGCCGCTGTTTATCAATTGGATGAAAATGGAAGAAAAGAGGGCTTTTGCTACATCTGTCGCCGTTATTTTCCCTTTATCCATAGCTTCGCTTGTTGTTTTTATTCTACGCGGCGAAAACATTGTTTCCACTGCGTTGCCGTATGTATTCGGAGGCGTTCTCGGCGGATTGGTCAGCGGAAAGCTGTTTCGCAGAATGTCAGCCGTATGGCTACACCGCATTTTCGGTTTTTTACTGCTTTACGGCGCCTTGCGGTCATTATTAGCATAAGGGGGTAACAAAATGTTAAACATAATTGTCGGCTTTTTAACAGGTATTATCAGCGGCTTTGGTGTCGGCGGCGGTTCCCTGCTCGTACTGTATCTGACCGCCTTTGGCGGTGTGGACCAATATACCGCCGGCGGCGTAAACCTTTTGTATTTTGCCGGATGTGCACCTGCTGCACTGATATCACATATACGCAACAAACGTATTGCTTGGCGTGCCGTCTGGCTGTGTTTGCTCGCAGGTATTCCCTTGTCCGTCCTCGCGGCCATTTTCAGCAGTTATATAGAAGTTTCGCTTTTACGAAAAGGGTTTGGTTTCGTTTTGCTGTATATCGGTATCAAGGAAATCTTAACCAAGAAGAAAGCAACACAATAACTATACAACAAATCCCCCCAAAATGCAAATCCCTTCACGATTTGGGGTCGACAAATCTTTAATAATGTGCTATTATGTCTATGTATGGGATTTTGAAAGGGGTAACGTTATGATTGTACTGATTCCCGCCTACCAACCTGACGAACAACTCGTTATGTTGACAGAGCGGTTAGTGAATAACACAAATTATCATATCGTTGTTGTAAATGACGGCAGTGCGCCCGAAAAAGACGCTGTTTTTGCAAAGCTTCCTGCCGCCGTAGTGTTATTAAAGCACGAGAAAAACAGCGGTAAAGGTCGCGCCATGAAAACGGGTATGGCATACATATATGAACATTTCCCTGAGACAGAGGGCGTGGTCATCGTGGATGCGGACGGGCAACACCTTCTCCCCGACATCCAACGCGTTTGCGAAGAGCAGGCGGAGCACCCCGATGCTATCATCCTCGGCTCCCGCCAATTTACGGGCAAGGTGCCGCTTCGCAGTTTGGTGGGCAACACCATCACACGATATGTATTTGCCCTGGCAAGCGGTGTTATGGTGCACGATACCCAGACAGGTCTGCGTGCGTTTTCGGTAAAACGCATCCCCGAACTGTTGGCTTTGAAAGGCGAACGGTATGAATACGAAATGTATATGCTTCTCGGTGCAGCTGAACAGCATATACCCATGCGTGAGGTATACATAGATACTGTGTATTTAGACGAAGAGAACTCCTCTTCCCACTTCAATCCCTTGAAGGATTCCTTGCGCATTTACGGCTCTATCATCAAATTTACCGCTTCGTCCATCATCGGATTTTTGGTTGACTACGTATTGGTACTGTTGTTAGCCGCTCTTTTCGGAAATGTGGGATTGGAGCAAAAATTGGTATTATTGTTCAGTGCGGTAATCGCCCGTGTTGTCAGTTCCCTTTGCAATTTCCTTATCAACCGCCGTATCGTGTTCAAATCAGATGAATCTATCGTCAACACCGCTGTCAAATATTATGCGGTAGCGGTTCTGATCTTGGCGTTGAATTATTTGCTGCTTAACCTCTTCAACATTGTTCTGTCCGTACCGTTGGCAGTTGCCAAATTGATTGTAGAAGCATTGTTGTTTGCATTAAGTCTTGCTCTGCAAAGATTTTTTGTGTTTAAGGCAAAAAAATAAACCTTCTTTTCTTGACAATTTTTTTACAATCATACATAATGTATATTATTGTTTTTTTAGGAGTGAATGACTATGGCAGATACACTGGCACAAAAACTTATTCGCGCACATTTAGTAAGCGGCGATATGACTCCCGGCACCGAAATCGGTCTGCGTATCGATCAGACCTTGACACAGGACGCGACCGGTACGATGGCTTACCTTGAATTCGAGGCAATGGGCATTCCGCGTGTAAAAACCGAACGTTCGGTAGCGTATATTGACCACAACACCCTGCAGACGGGTTTTGAAAATGCTGATGACCACCGTTTTATTCAGTCTATCTGTAAAAAGCACGGCCTGTATTTTTCCCGTCCCGGTAACGGCATTTGCCACCAGGTACACCTGGAACGTTTCGGTATCCCCGGTAAAACCCTTATCGGTTCGGATAGCCACACCCCCACGGGCGGCGGCATCGGTATGCTCGCCTTCGGTGCAGGCGGCCTTGACGTTGCCGTAGCTATGGGCGGCGGCACCTATTACATCACCATGCCGAAAATGGTAAAGGTGGAACTGCTCGGCAAATTACAGCCGTGGGTCGCCGCGAAGGATATCATTCTTGAGGTTTTACGTTTGATGTCGGTCAAAGGCGGCGTCGGTAAAATCGTAGAATATGCGGGTGAGGGTGTTAAGACGCTCTCTGTACCCGAACGTGCTACAATCACCAATATGGGCGCAGAACTCGGTGCTTCCACCTCTATCTTCCCGTCCGATGAGATTACCCGACAGTTTATGAAGGCACAAGGCAGAGAGGCCGATTGGGTAGAAATCCTGCCCGACGAAGGTGCTGAATATGATGAAATAATCACCATTGACCTTAGCACCTTGCGCCCCCTGGCGGCTTGCCCCCATTCTCCCGATGCCGTAAAAGCGGTAGAGGAAATCGGTGAAATCAAAGTAGACCAATGCTGTATCGGCTCTTGCACCAACTCTTCTCTGTTTGATATGTTGAAGGTCGCCGCGATTTTGAAGGGCAAAACCGTACATCCGGATGTAAGTCTTTCTATCGCCCCCGGTTCCAAGCAGGTATATAATATGCTTGCTGAATGCGGTGCTCTGGCAGATATGATTGCCGCAGGCGCCCGTATTCTCGAATGTGCGTGCGGCCCGTGTATCGGTATGGGTCAGTCCCCTAATTCGGGCGGTGTTTCTCTGCGTACCTTTAACCGCAACTTTGAAGGCCGTTCGGGTACCGCAGACGCCGGCGTGTATCTGGTCAGTCCCGAAACCGCTGCCGTTTCTGCGCTTACCGGTGTGTTCGCCGATCCGCGTACTATGGGTGCTGCGCCCGCAGTTACCATGCCTGAGCGCTTTATGGTCAACGACAATATGATCGTGCCGCCCGCACCCGTTGAGGAAATGGATTGTGTAGAAATCCTGCGCGGTCCCAACATCAAACCCTTCCCCAAAACCGCGCCGCTTGATGAAACCATTACCGCAGATGTTCTCTTGAAGGTCGGCGACAACATCACCACCGACCATATTATGCCCGCTGGCGCTAAAATCCTGCCCCTGCGTTCTAACATCCCTGCGATTTCGGAGCATTGCTTCACCCGTTGTGACGAACAGTTCCCCGCGCGTTGTAAAGAAGCGGGCAAAGGCATTATTATCGGCGGTGCTAACTACGGCCAGGGCAGTTCCCGCGAACACGCAGCATTGGCGCCGCTGTACCTCGGCATCAAAGCGGTCATCGTAAAATCCTTTGCACGTATCCACGTGGCAAACCTTATTAATGCGGGAATTTTGCCGCTAACCTTTGTTAACGAGAACGACTATGACCGCATTGCGCTCGGCGATACTCTGTCCTTACCGAACATCCGTGAATGCGTAGAAAACGGCACACCTATTGTGCTGGAAAACAAAACAAAAGGCGAAACGTATCCGCTCAACAACAATTTCTCCGCGCGCCAAATTGATTTACTGCTCGCGGGCGGTCTTTTGGACTATACCCGCAATAACGCCTGATTTTTTTCAAAGGAGGCATATGCCATGCCTAAAAACGAACAGCGCATTTCTATCTCTGTAATACGGCGATTGCCGCGTTATTACCGTTTTCTGTATGATTTAAAAGAAAACGGTATCACGCGCATATCCTCCCGCGAGTTGTCAGCTAAAATGAATCTTACCGCTTCACAGATTCGCCAAGATCTCAACTGCTTCGGCGGCTTCGGACAGCAAGGCTGCGGATATCCCGTCGAACAGTTATATAACGAAATCGGTAAAATTATGGGTATGGATTTTTCAACGCCTGCTATTTTGATTGGTGCCGGCCGTTTAGGCCGCACCCTTGCCACCCAAATGAAATTCGAAAGTAAGGGCGTTGAGCTTATCGGCATTTTCGATGTTTCCCCCGCCGTTATCGGTAAGCAGGTAGGAAATCTTACTGTACGCTCGGTCGATGATTTAGAGACTTTTTGCACGGAACACAAGCCCGAAATGGCAATTATGTGTATTCCAAAAGAAGCCGCACCCGAAGTGGTTGATAAACTCGTAAGCTATGGTGTGCGCGGTTTTTGGAACTTCTCACATTATGACATTAATTTTGCGCATCCCCGTGTCATTGTAGAAAACGTACATTTAGGAGACAGTTTGATGACCCTTTCTTATCAACTGAATCAAGAATAACAAAAACGCACCGTTCGTTGAGAACGGTGCGTTTTTTATCCAAAATCTTTTTCGTAGTTTTCCAAACAGTGGGAAATGACTTTCAAAGCCTCATCTCTTGCCTTCACCTCTTCAACCGCTGTTTCCTTATGCTCAAGATTTTTATACACGGTGAAGAAATGGCGCATTTCATCAAAAATATGAGCGGGCAATTGGTCAATATCGGTATAGCAGTTGTAATTCGGGTCATTAAACGGCACAGCAATAATTTTTTCGTCGTTAGCACCGTTATCGGTCATCGTGATGACACCGATAGGATACGCGCGGACAAGTGCTAACGGTTCAATGGCCTCAGAACACAATAACAACACATCTAACGGGTCACCGTCATCAGCGTACGTTCTCGGAATAAAGCCGTAGTTGGCAGGATAACGGGTGGATGTGTACAAAATACGGTCAAGAATAATAAACCCCGTTTCCTTGTCTAATTCATATTTCTTTTTGCTTCCCTTTGCGATTTCAATAACGCACACAAAATCTTCTGGCTTAATTCTTTCCGGGGAAATATCGTGCCAAATATTAGACATACGCGCTCACTCCTTTTCAGTTTATCAACAGTATACCAAATATTTTCAAAAAGTGCAAGAGCACAGAATTTTTCTTGACTTTCTGTGCGGTTTGTTTTAGAATACAAAGGTACTTTTATACGCGGGTATGGCGGAATTGGCAGACGCGCCAGACTTAGGATCTGGTGAATCCCTTCGTGCAGGTTCAAGTCCTGTTACCCGCACCAACAACAACGGAGTCCCCTTTGGGGCTCCGTTGTTGTTCGTTGTGTATGAAGAGACGAGAGCCTCGAAAAGGCAACGCCTTTTCACAGGTTTTGCGCGCACACACTTTCGGAAAGCACATATTCTGCGCAAAACCAAGGTTCAAAGTCCTGTTACCCGCACCAACAACAAAGGATACCCATACGGGTATCCTTTGTTGTTTTGTGTTGACTAATTGAATTGAACCTCGCGACCTTTCGCACACCGTGCGAAAGTCGACGGAGTTGCGAGTAGACACTGCCGCATTGTACGCCCTTCACCGCAACTCCCGTTCAAGTTTTGTTAAAGATATCCTTCTTAGGGTGGTTAAGTGCAATACCGATACTTACTGCCTTTTCGTTTGCCCGAGAAAACAGAATACGGCAATCACTGTCACAACGACACTATACAGAAAAACCGGGAAAATGTGGGAAACTGCCAATTCAACATTTCCAACAAATAACGCTTTTTCCGTTTCTGCCGCATGGTAGAATGGAAGGAGATTTGCAATTTTTTCAAAGAATCCACCCACGTGCTTCAAATCAAACCATACTCCTGAAAGCCACGCAGAAAGATTGGTAAGTAACGCACCGCAAATACCGCCAACCTGTTTGACACCAAACAGACTGCCACACAGAAGGCCCAATGCGATGTTAAAAACAGCCATTGGCAGTATCCCAACAACGGCATACACCATATTCACGCTAACGGTTAATCCCAAGGGAATTGCGAACAGATAACAGATAATTGTTTGTCCAAGAGCCATAGGCAAAAGCGGAAGCATATAGCCAATAATAAAATCAAATCCCGTAAGAGGTGTTGTGTACAGTCTTTGTAAGAGTGCGCTTTCCCTATCTTTGGCTATCAGCGACGCGGAAAAGAGCGTCATAAACGAAAGTCCGAAGACGGTAATGCCGGGGGTTAGTGTGTCAATTTCAAACAGACTCACGGGAATGTTTGCTTGTATAGTACTGAGAAGTAATAACAAAACCAACGGAAATCCCAAGCCAAAGCCAAGATTGATAGGATCACGCAAAATCTCTTTTGCGCATCTTTTTGCAAAGGTCATCATTCTCATACCGCACGCTCCTTTACGATAGAAACAAATGCGGATTCGAAGTCTTTTGTGTTCGCCTTCGCGTTCAATTCTTCTACTGTTCCTACGGCAAGGAGCTTGCCGTCTTTCATAATGCCGATGCGGTCGGAAAGTGCCTCTGCTTCTTCCATATAGTGTGTTGTCAGAAGAATAGTCGCTTTTCCTTTTAAAGAGCGAATGACGTCCCAAAGTTCACGTCTCGCAATGACGTCCAATCCAAGGGTGGGTTCATCCAAAAAGAGAAATTTGGGCCGGCTGACCAGCGCCATCGCAATGCTGACACGACGTTGCCAACCACCCGATAATTTACCTGCTTTTCGCCGCAAAACAGTCTCTAAATGCAGCTGTATAGAAAGTTCTTGTATCTTGGTTACGGTTTCCTCTTTGGAAAGTCCGTAAATTCCGCAGATAAGCTCTAAGTTTTCTTTTACGGAAAGATTAGGGGCAACAGCTGTCTCTTGAGGAGATACTCCCATTAACCGTTTTACGTGTTGCGGTTGTTCGATTATACTGTAACCATCTACGAACGCATCACCGCTTGACGGTTTTGTCAAGCAGGTTAACATTTTTATGGTTGTGGTCTTCCCCGCTCCGTTAACACCCAACAACGAAAATAATTCACCTTGCTGAATTTCCAAATTGAGCTTGTTGACGGCAGTTAGGTTTTTGTACCGTTTGACAAGTTCGTTTGCTTTAATTGCTTGCATTTGCGGCAACCCCCTTCTTAGTGGCAATACCATCATAGCAAACAAAAAAGAAGAAATCTTGATTTTTATCTATTCGGTCATTTACGGGGACTCATCGGTAAAAAAACAGCACCTTGCTATTATGCAAGGTGCAAAAATCAGTTTTCTTTCGGTTTCGAACAGTTGCTACAGGTGCCGCTATACGGACATCCAATACATTTTTGACCTTTCTTTTTCGCTTTATATATGTACACAACGGCAATTCCTATAACGAGCGCCAAAGCAGCAACAATAATGACATTTTCCATACAATTCTCCCCTTTACTGCTTCTTCTTTTTTTTGGTGCGATAGATAAGACCACCGACAACGATTGCTGCGGCAAGTATCACCGAAAGCCCCGCAATTGCCGCACCAATATTTAAGGTTTGAGGAGCCGCAAGCAACGTACCGATGGTATATACAGCAAACGCCACCGTATATCCAACTGCCAACTGCAGACCGATACCGGCCCACAGCCACTTTGCACTTTTCATCTCCGCACTCATCGCACCGATAGCCGCAAAGCACGGCGGACTATACAAATTAAACATCAAATATGCCAATGCCGCCGCTTTGGAAATGGCAATAATACCTGCTGCTTCTCCCCCTGCACCCGCAGTCAACTCCAACGCATCGGCGTCTATGAGATTCTCCAAACCTACGAAACAAACCGCCAACGTGCCCACCACGTTTTCCTTAGCAATAAATCCTGTTACAGCCGCCGCGGCAAGTTGCCAACTCACCACACCGACAATCGGGACCAACACATAGGCAAACGGACCTGCTATGGAGGCTAAAATAGATGCATCCGCAGTTTCAGCAACCGTCAGACGCCATGTAAAGCTCTGCATAATTTGCACCGCTGTGTTGCACAGCAAAATAATGGTAGCCGCCTTGACAACGTATTCCCAACCACGGCCGCACATAGAGGTAAACGCCCGCCAAAAAGACGGCACCTTATATTCGGATAATTCAATAATAAAAAAGGATTTTTTCGCTTTGTGGCCCGTCACCTTATTTACAAGCAAAGCACCCAAGAAGATAAGTACAATGCCCGAAAGATACATCACGGTACTCACCCAGCCCGCATTATCGAAAAATGCACCTGCGAACAAAGAAATAACAGGGATCTTCGCACCACACGGCATAAAGGGCGCTAACATAGCGGTTGCTCGACGCTCACGCTCGTCACGAATGGTACGGCTCGCCATAACACCCGGCACCGCACAACCCACCGAAATAACAAACGGTATAACCGATTTTCCCGAAAGACCTACCCGTTTGAAAACAGGGTCTAGTACTACCGCCACACGGGACATATAGCCGCAATCTTCCAATAAAGCAATCAGAAAATACATTACCATAACCAGCGGCAAAAATCCAATCACAGCAATAACGCCGCCGATAACACCGTCTATCAGCAACGCATACAAAAACGGATGTGCCTCTGTTAATACACCGCCGACAAGCTCCTTACAAAGCTCCAAATAGTATACGAGAATATCCGCAATCGGCTGTCCTACCCACACTTGGGAAACTTGGAACACAAGAAACATCACCACGGCAAAAAACGGAATACCGAACCACTTGTTCGAAAGTAACATATCGATTCTATCCTGAAGCGTCTTGGTATATATAGACGACTTGCCGCTTTCTACAGCCTCTACAATACTGTTGACAAACACAAAACGTTCTTTGTCGGCGGCTAAAACCGCTGCCTTATCCAAAAGGTTTACGTCTTTTTGTGAAAGCGGTGCGCGCTGTACACTTCCCGCACGGGCTACCGCCGTTTTTACCAAGTCACCAAGCCCCTTTGCAGAGGTGGATACCGTTTCAAAAACCGGGCAGCCAAGCACTTCCGCCAACAAAGCCGTGTCAATTTTGGTATCCTTCTTTTCGTTTATATCCGCCTTGTTAAGTGCAACTATCATCGGAATACCAAGCTCCAACAATTGCGTTGTAAAAAACAAACTGCGTCCGAGATTGGTTGCATCCACAATATTGATAATAACATCGGGGTTTTCTTCCCGTATGTACGTGTTGGTTATGCTTTCTTCCGCAGTAAAAGGCGACATAGAATACGCACCGGGCAAATCCACGGCAACCAAATCTTTAATACCGTTGCGAAATTTTGCCTTTACGGTGTGCTCTTTTTTATCCACCGTAACCCCTGCCCAATTGCCAACCTTTTCATTTGCACCCGTCAATGCATTGTACATAGTTGTCTTACCGCTGTTCGGGTTTCCTGCTAAAGCTAGTTTCATCTGTCACCCTCCAAAAAAGTTAGCCTCCGCTAACCTTGTTCAAAAAATATATCAAACCGTAATAGCGTCAGCCAACCGATTATCAATACTGTATCTACTTCCCTTGAATGCAATAATACAACCGCTTTTTTGACGCGAAATAACCGCAATAGTCTCTCCCGCGTAGCAGCCCAACGAGAATAAAAACGCATCCAATTCGGCATCGTTGGTATACACACTTCGAATCGTATATTCTTTCCCTTCTATCGCATCTCGCAGTGTCATATCGTTCCTCCATAGCACGATTAGCAGCGGCTAACCATATTTCGTTGAAAAGCGGTTAGCGGTTGCTAACCACAAAAATAATACACCCGCTTTTCTTATTTGTCAAGGGGAATTTTGCCAATTTCAGTAAAAAAGTTACCTATTGCAAACACACTTCCCATATGGTATACTAAACTCATCATATTTAAGGAGTTTTACGATGCCGTTACATGAATCCGCAGAAATGTATCTTGAAACCATATATGTGCTCTCGCAAAAAACAGGAACCGTGCGCAGCATTGACATCGCTGAGCATATGGGATATTCCAAACCGAGTGTCAGCAGAGCGGTCAGTTTGTTGAAAAACGGCGGTTATCTCACCGCCGATGCAGATGGTTACCTTTCACTCACCGAAAACGGTCATCAAGCAGCAAAAAACATTTTTGAACGACACACTGTTTTGTCCGAGTTTTTGGCGTTCATCGGTGTAGATGATGAAACCGCAGCCAAAGACGCCTGTAAAATCGAACACGTGGTCAGCGAACAAACCATCGCCGCCATCAAAAACTTTATGGAACGGAAATAACCGAAAACGCACGGTCAATTTAGACCGTGCGTTTTCTATATGCACCACGTTTTTTAAGCGGAATAGTATGTAGGGAGATAGCATTTTTTAGAAAGGTCTGTTTTATATGTCTACAAATACCTTGGCGGACTTAAACATAAATGAAAGCGCTACCGTTGTTGCATTGCAGTCCTCCGACAGTATGAGAAGACGACTGCTGGATATCGGTTTGACCAAAAACACCGTTGTAACCTGTGTCGGACAAAGTCCCGCGGGAGACCCGGTTGCTTTCAACATACGCGGCAGCATTATTGCCTTGAGGCGAAGCGATTGCGAAAAAGTAATTGTCCGTGGTGATAGCGATGGGGCTCACTAACCGTTCGGTCGGCAAAAATGTCAAGGATAGCGGAATGCTCTTCAAACGACAGGAAAGTGACACCGTTGTAGCGTTGGCAGGCAATCCTAACGTGGGGAAAAGTACGGTTTTTAACGGTCTTACCGGCATGCGGCAACACACGGGAAATTGGCCCGGCAAAACAGTCAGCAGTGCACACGGATGCTTAGAAACAGAAAAAGGAAATTTTATACTCGTGGATATTCCGGGAACATATTCTCTTTTAGCACATTCTGCCGAAGAATCGGTGGCAAGAGATTTTATATGCTTTGGAAACCCCGATGTTACGGTTGTCGTATGCGATGCCACCTGCCTTGAACGAAATTTAAATCTGGTTTTGCAAATCACAGAGGTAACCGACAAGGTAGTGGTGTGCATCAACCTGATGGACGAGGCGGCAAAAAAACACATACACATCGACATAAAAGCTCTTGCAAAGGCTTTGCATTTGCCGGTTGTCGGCATTTCCGCCCATCGAAAAAGCGATTTACAGGCCTTGGTTTCTACTATTGAGAAGGCCGTAACCACCTCCCCGGCTCCGCCTGCCATTACGTATTCCCCGCCCATAGAATCCGCTGTCAAAAGTATAGAAAAAGCGCTAAAGCCCATAGAAAGCAACAAAAAACGGCGTCGTTTTGTGGCGCTAAAGTTGTTAGAAAACGATTTTGCATTAAGGGATGAATGTGCAGTACATTATGACAAGGAGCTTTTGGTAGAGGCCATAGATGTAGCCGCCCACGCGCGAGAACAATTAGAGGCGGACGGCATTTCCCACGAAGAATTAAAAGACACATTGGCTTCCACCTTAATGAATGCCGCTGCTGCAATTTGCAAGAATTGTGTTTGCTATGAGAATAACCGATACAACAATCGCGATTTGACGATTGACCGCTTTCTTACAGGAAAAAGGACCGCGTACATTTCAATGATTTTGCTCCTTTTATTGGTTTTTTGGTTAACAATTGTGGGTGCCAACTACCCGTCCGCTTTACTATCAAAAGGGTTTTCCTATCTGGAAATGCAGTTGACACGTTTTTTTGTTATGATACAAGCCCCTGATTGGTTATACGGTGCGTTGATATTAGGTGTATATCGTGTTCTGACCTGGGTTATCGCCGTTATGTTACCGCCTATGGCAATATTCTTCCCCCTCTTTACGTTATTGGAGGACGTCGGGTATTTGCCTCGTTTAGCATATAATTTAGACAAACCGTTTCAAAAAAGCAACGCCTGCGGCAAACAAGCACTCACCATGTGTATGGGATTCGGATGCAACGCGGCAGGTGTCATAGGCGCGCGTATTATCGATTCGCCGCGCGAACGCTTGCTTGCTATCCTAACCAATAATTTTGTGCCGTGCAACGGTCGTTTCCCCACTCTTATCAGCATTTTAACTATGTTTTTTATTGGCAACGCAAGCGGTATACTGTCTTTCGGTTTATCTGCCGCTCTATTAACGGGCCTCATTCTGTTAGGTATTTTCGTTACCTTTTTCACCACTAAAATGCTTTCTCTAACGGTACTGAAAGGTGTCCCCTCCTCTTTTACGTTGGAATTGCCACCATACCGTAGGCCGCAAATCGGAAAGGTTCTCTGGCGTTCCCTGTGGGACCGCACTATCTTTGTGCTCGGCCGCGCAGCGGCGGTTGCCGCGCCGGCAGGACTTATTTTATGGTTATTTGCCAACCTCACCGTCGGCGATAACACTCTTTTGCAATATGCCGCAGCAGCTTTAGACCCTGTTGCTCGTTTCATCGGTCTGGACGGGGTTATCCTCATCGCATTTATTCTCGGGTTTCCCGCCAACGAAATTGTTGTACCGATTATTATTATGGCATATATGTCCACAGGAACTTTAACCGATATTGCAGATCTGTCTACTTTAAAAACGATATTTATACACAACGGCTGGACGCCGCTAACCGCAGTCAACGTGATGCTGTTTTCTTTGTTCCATTGGCCTTGCTCCACCACTCTTGCCACCATCCGTAAAGAGACCGCATCTTACAAATGGACCCTTCTTGCCGCCCTGCTTCCCACCGCTATCGGCATACTGCTTTGCTTCGTTACCACCTGTATTTGGCGATTGTTTATGCCTTGACAAGTATGCTATAATGGTGTGAGTAGAAAAGGAGTGAGAGATATGTCCAAGAAGCGCCCTTTGCGGTATAAATGGCTGTTCGCGGTTTTACCGCTTTTGGTAGCCGTATTACTCTACTTCTTACTGCCTCTCTTTCCAAAGTTCACAGAATATGTTTTTACACGGGGCGTTTTCCGCCTGTTTTGCGTGCCGCTGACCTTTTTGCTCTCCTGTATACCTTTTTCCGTGACAGAGCTTGTAGTGTTGCTCGCCGTTCCCACGTTACTTTCTCTCACAGGTATCTTCGTTTATCGTCTTATAAAGCGCCAAGACCGTAAATCTGTTGCGGAAAAAGGTGCCAGATTTGTTTGTTGGTGTATTTCGATAGCCGCCCTTATGTTTATGATTATGGACGGCGGTAATTTTTCCAGACTCTCTGTCGGCGAGCTGATGTCACTCCATAATCAAACGTACGATGCTGCTTTCTTACAGCAGGTAACCATTGATATCGCACAAAAAACCTCTGCCGCCCGACTGTCGGTGGCAGAGGATGAAAACGGGTATATGCAGTTGTCGGGTAGCGTAAATACGGCTCTGTTAACTGCAGACGACTGTTACAGACCTCTAAGAGAGACATATCCCTTCTTATTCTCGGGTGTTTGGCGTGTAAAGCCCGTCACCTTGTCACGGTATTGGTCGTATACCGGATATACAGGTGTTTACTGTCCGTGGCTGGGCGAAGTCAGCGTCAATGTTGATATGCCGCACAGCAGTCTATACTACACCGCCACCCACGAAATTGCCCATACAATGGGTTTTGCGCGTGAAGACGCGTGTAATTTCATCGCCTTTCTCGCCTGTTCTACAAGCGAAATTCCCGACGCCGTCTATTCAGGGTATCTCAGCGCGTTTGTATACTGTTACAACGCTTTATACGCATACGACCCCACCTTGTGCGCCGATGTGCGTGCCGTATGCTCTGACAGCGTTTTCCGTGATTTGAAACAACGCAATACCTATTGGAAACAATTTGAAGGCGATGTTATGACGTCTTCACAAGATTTCAACGATGCCTTCATTAAAGTAAACGGTGTCCAAAGCGGTGTTTTGAGCTACAATCAGGTAGTCTCTCTTATATTGCAGTATTATAACACGTATATTATCGTGTAAAAGGCGCTATACGGGCTGCAAATTGCTCGACAGCTGCTTTATCCCCTTTTTTTACGGTCAACTGCATCGGCTCGGTAAGATCCATACTTAACACGCCGATAATTGACTTTGCGTGCACCACCATATTTCCTGCGGAAACCTCAATGTTAAACGACTGTTCACTGCAAATCTGCACAAACTGTTTCGCATTTTCAAATGTGTTCAAAAGAATTGTCGCGGTATACATTTCTTTGCTCCCCTCATCCCTTTTATTTCAGTATATCACAAGAAAACGAAAATTCAAGATAACATCTCACAAAAAAAGGTGAAGTATATGAACATTGCATTTTACACACTCGGCTGTAAAGTAAATCAATATGAAACAGAAGCCATGCGCCGTATGATGGAGAACAACGGCTTTCAAACGGTAGCTTGGGATGATGACGCAGACGTTTTGGTTATCAACTCTTGTACCGTCACAGGCGAATCCGACCGTAAGCTGCGTCAGTTGTTACGCCGTTGCCGCCGCGAGCACCCTTCTGCCGTCATCGTTTTAACGGGTTGTATGCCACAGGCGTTTCCCAATGAGGCTACCGACCTCACAGACGCTGATATTATATTAGGCAATGCCGCGCGCCGCACACTGCCCACATACGTACAGCGCTTTTTTACCACGCAGCAACGTATTGTAGACGTTATTGCACACGATACCTCGTTTGAAGAAACACCGATTTGCAGTTTTGACGAACATACCCGCGCGTTTGTAAAAATCGAAGACGGCTGCAACCGTGTTTGCTCCTACTGCATCATTCCCTATGCGCGTGGCAGAGTCCGTTCCCGTTCGTTGGAGAGCTTACGTGAAGAAGTCACCGAACTTGCCCGAAACGGTTATAAGGAAATCGTGCTGGTCGGCATCAATTTGACCGCCTTCGGCCAGGATACGGGACACACCATTGCCGATGCCGTAGATACGGTGTGTGCAATAGACGGCATCGAACGTGTCCGTCTTGGTTCTATTGAACCTGACCACATCACCGATGACATTGTGGCGCGTTTCGCAAAACAACCCAAACTGTGTCCGCAGTTCCATTTAGCCCTTCAAAGCGGCTGTGATGCCACCTTAAAGCGTATGCGGCGTCATTACACCACAGCCGAATACGCCGCTGTTTGCGCCTCTTTACGGGCACATTTCCCCCATTGTGCCATCACCACCGATTTTATGGTTGGTTTCCCCGGAGAAACCGAAGAAGAATTCGCCGCGTCTTTAGCGTTTGTCAAGAAAATGCAACTCGCAAGAGTACATATTTTTGCCTACTCCCCACGGCCCGGCACACCTGCCGCCAAAGCACCTAATCAGGTGTTAAACCGCATAAAATCCGCACGCAGTAAAGCCGCGGCAGAGGTTTGCAGCAACCTACAGCAACAGTTTGCCGCGTCCAAAATAGACACCGAAACCGAAATTCTGTTAGAAACTTCCATGAAGGACGGCACCGTATTCGGATACACGCCCGAATATGTCGGTGTATATGTAAAAACCAACCATACAGCAGGCGATATTATCCGCGTACGCATCACCGCTGCAAAAAGCGGTGAATGTTTCGGCGAAGAGATATGAAAAAACCTCGTTTCCGTTTGGAAACGAGGTTTTTTGTTGTACTTAATACATACCGTCCATCGCAGGGGCGGGCGCCGCCGCTACGGGTTCTTTCTTGTCAGCAACAAGAGACTCGGTGGTGAGCACCATCGCCGCAACAGATGCCGCGTTCTGCAAAGCGGAACGGGTTACCTTGGTGGGGTCAACGATACCCGCCGCAAACATATCCACATACTCTTCGGTAGCAAAGTTGAAACCGAAGTTCACTTTACCGGAATTGCGGATTTTGTCAATGATAACACTGCCTTCAAGACCTGCATTGAGTGCAATCTGGCGAACAGGAGCCTCGATGCCCTTGAGCACAATTTTGATACCCGTTTCTTCATCGCCTTCATACTGCTCTACGAGTTCGGTCAATGCCGCGGACGCGTTGATAAGTGCAACACCGCCACCCGCTACAAGGCCTTCTTCAACAGCCGCTTTAGTAGCAGCAAGCGCGTCTTCGATGCGCAGTTTCTTTTCTTTCATTTCCACTTCGGTGGCAGCGCCAACCTTGATAACCGCCACGCCACCTGCGAGTTTCGCGAGGCGTTCCTGCAGTTTTTCGCGATCAAACTCACTGTTTGCTGTTTCAAGCTGGTTGCGAATCTGCGCTACGCGTGCTTTGATAGCTTCTGCATTGCCCGCACCGTCAACGATAACGGTAGTTTCTTTCTGTACCTTTACCTGACGTGCGCGGCCAAGCATATCAATGGTGGTTTCTTTGAGGTCATAGCCCAATTCATCCGAAATCACCTGGCCACCCGTCAAGATAGCGATATCCTGCAGCATCTCTTTACGACGGTCACCAAAGCCGGGTGCTTTGACACCAACGCAGGTAAAGGTGCCTCGCAGTTTATTCACAATCAAAGTAGACAGCGCTTCGCCTTCAATATCTTCCGCAACGATAACCAACTTTTTGCCCGCCTGCAGAATCTGTTCCAGCAACGGCAAAATATCCTGAATATTGGAAATTTTCTTATCGGTAATGAGCAGGAACGCATCCTCAATAACCGCTTCCATTTTATCGGTATCGGTGACCATATACGGGGTAATATACCCGCGGTCAAACTGCATACCTTCTACCACTTCGGTAAAGGTATCAGCGGTATTGGATTCTTCCACCGTGATAACACCGTCAGCCGAAACCTTTTCCATCGCTTCTGCAATGAGCTTGCCGATATATGCATCGCCCGCAGAAATGGTGGCGGCAGAAGCAATATCTTCCGAACCGGTTACTTTTTTGGAATTGGCTTTCAAGGTTTCTACGACTTTATCGACCGCCAACTGAATACCGCGTTTTACGCACATCGGGTTGGCACCTGCCGCAACATTTTTCATACCCTCACGAATAAGCGCCTGTGCCAACAAAGTAGCGGTGGTAGTACCGTCGCCGGCCACGTCATTGGTTTTGGTGGAAACTTCTTTTACAAGCTGTGCGCCCATATTTTCGAAAGGATCATCCAATTCGATTTCCTTTGCGATGGTAACACCGTCATTGGTAATCAGCGGTGCGCCGAATTTCTTATCCAGCACTACGTTACGACCGCGGGGGCCCAAGGTAATTTTTACGGTATCCGCAAGCTGGTCAACACCTGCCTGCAATGCTTTTCTGGCTTCCTCGCCGAACAGAATCATTTTAGACATAACCGTACTCCTCCTTATTCTACAACAGCGAGAATGTCATTCTGCCGTACAATGATGTACTCCTCGCCGTCCAATTTAATCTCGGTGCCCGAATACTTGCTGGTAAGCACCTTATCGCCTACCTTCACATACATAACAACGTCTTTACCTTCGACATTACCGCCGGGACCCACTGCTACAACCTCTGCCACCTGCGGCTTTTCCTTTGCAGCACCCGTCAAAATGATACCGCTTTTTGTGGTCTCTTCGGCTTCTACCATTTTAATAACCACGCGGTCGGCTAACGGTTTAATAGACATATATATTCCTCCTTAAAAGTATGTCTTACACGTTTTAGCAC
>JAZSED010000042.1:0-16913 GCA_045531495.1 Acutalibacteraceae bacterium | reverse complement strand
AAATGCAAAATGCGGGTAACGGCAGGCACCGAAAGACCGATTTTTTCCAATTCCTCAGCGCGGGAAAATACGGCATCCACCGTATCATACATTGCCACCTCGCCGGCTTGCATCACCAACACTTTATCGGCAATACGTGCCACATCTTCCATACTGTGCGACACAAACAGCACCGTCGTATTATGGGTACGGCGGTAATTATCAATAACATCCAGCAGTTGCTCTCGGCCTTGCGGGTCAAGACCTGCCGTCGGTTCATCCAACACCAAAATTTCGGGGCGCATCGCCAGCACGCCAGCAATAGCGGCACGACGTTTTTCGCCGCCCGAAAGGTCAAACGGCGATTTTTCCAATAATGCAGGAGTAAGGCCCACCAAATACGCCGCTTCTCTCACACGTTCGGCAATTTCCGCTTCGGAAAGCCCCATATTACGGGGACCGAACGCAATATCCTTTTCTACCGTTTCTGCGAACAATTGATGCTCGGGATATTGGAACACCATACCCACACGAAACCGTATTTTTCGAATTTCCTTCGGGTTCTCCCAAATATCCCTGCCGTCCAACAGCACTTGACCCGAAGCGGGTTTCAAAAGGCCGTTAAGATGCTGTACGAGGGTAGATTTACCCGACCCCGTATGCCCGATAATAGCGGTAAGTTCCCCTTCTTCAAAGCGAACGGACACATCCTTGAGTGCCGCACGCGCAAACGGCATACCGTCTGCGTACACAAAGCTTAGATTTTTCGTTTCCAAAACAGCCATTACCGCACACCTGCCTTTCGGGCAAGCGCTAAAACAGCATCAGCACATTGCTCTACCGTCAAAATATCCTGCGGCAGGTCTATTCCTGCTTCACGCAACAAAAAGGTCAATTCGGTCGGTTGCGGCGCATCCAATTGAAGACCGCGCAGCGCTTCTATCTGCGGGAATACCTCCTTGGGGGTGCCGTCTATACGCACAACACCCTTGTCCACCACAACCACACGGTCTGCCTGCACCGCTTCTTCCATATAGTGTGTAATCAACACAACGGTCATACCGCGCTCTTTATTAAGGGTATGCACCGTGTCAAGTACCTCTTTTCTGCCTTGCGGGTCCAGCATAGCGGTCGGCTCATCCAACACCAACACATCGGGTTGCATCGCAAGTACACCTGCAATCGCCACCCGTTGTTTTTGACCGCCGGACAGTTTATGCGGTGCGCTGTCACGGTATTCGTACATACCCACCGCGCGCAAGGCATCCTCTACCCTTTCCCGTATTTCTGCGGGGGGTACACCGAGATTTTCAGGACCGAATGCCACGTCTTCCTCTACAATAGAGGATACGAGCTGGTTATCGGGATTCTGTAACACCATACCCACACGGCGGCGGATATCGTAAAGACGGTCTTCATCCACCGTATCCATACCATCCACCAAGATTTTGCCGCCCGTAGGCAGTAAAATTGCATTAAAGTGTTTTGCCAACGTGGATTTTCCCGAGCCGTTGGAGCCAAGAAGCGCAACAAAACTACCCTTCTCTATCGAAAGGTCAATGCCTTTCAGTACCGCAAGAGGGGCTTCGTCCGCATATTCGTATTGAAAGGACACATTTTTTGCGCCGATGATCTCCATAGTTTCCTCCCGAAATTACCTATCGCTCTGCCACATGGCAGTAGCACCGCACGGCAGCACCAAACCGCTCGCGGTTACGGGCAGACCGATTTCATCTGCCGACGTTATACCACCGTACCGTTTTTGCATCAAAGATGCCAGGATATATTGCATAACCGACGGGGACAACCCTGTCGTATACGAATTAACAAAGAAAAACAACGGGTCGTCCGACAGAAGTTTTACACATTCCGCCACCAGACCGTATATCTGTTCTTCCAATTTCCACACTTCACCACCGGGACCTCTGCCATAGGACGGCGGGTCCATTAAAATGGCGTCGTATGTATTGCCGCGGCGCAGCTCGCGCTGTACAAACTTGCCGCAGTCATCCACCAGCCACCGCATCGGGCGATCACCGAGTCCGGAATTTACCGCATTTTCACGCCCCCACGTTACCATACCTTTTGAGGCGTCCACGTGGGTCACGTGTGCTCCCGCGGCAACACAAGCAAGCGTGGCGCCGCCCGTATACCCAAACAGATTGAGTACCTTTATAGGACGGTCCGCTTTTTGTATCAAATCGGCCATTTTGTCCCAATTCACCGCTTGCTCGGGGAATAAGCCCGTATGCTTAAAGCCCATCGGCTTTAAGCTGAATGTAAGTTCCCCGTAAGAAATCTGCCAGCTCGCGGGAATATCTTTATAGGTTTCCCAATGACCGCCGCCCGTACCCGAACGGATATACCGTGCGTGCGCGGTTTTCCAACGCGGATCCTTTTTCGGACTTTTCCATATAATCTGCGGATCGGGGCGAATCAAAATGATATCGCCCCACCGCTCCAGCCGTTCACCGTCAGAGGTGTCCAGCAATTCATAATCTTTCCAATTTTCTGCTGTTCTCATTGCTTAACCGCCGATCAATTCCTTAATGGCATCACAAATGGTAACCGCTGCTTTATTTATGGCATCAAAATCTTTGCCTTCCACCATTACGCGGATAAGCGGTTCGGTACCCGAAGGACGGACCAGCACTCTGCCGTCTCTGCCCAGACCATCGTCCACCTCTTTGATGAGTGCGGCAACGCCTGCGTCATTTTTATAGGTTTCCTTCTGTGCCGCGTCAGCACGCACATTGAGAAGCACCTGCGGATAACGCTGCATCATAGAACCTACCTTGGATAACTTCCAACCGTTACGGCGCGCCACGGACAGGAAATGCATTGCAGACAACTGCCCGTCACCTGTGGTCGCGTGTTGCAGAAGGATGATATGACCCGACTGTTCACCGCCGATGACATAGCCTTTATCGCGCATTTCTTCCAAAACATAGCGGTCACCAACCTTGGTGGAAGCCACGTCAATGCCTGCGGCTTCACAATAACGGAAGAAGCCGAGGTTGGACATCACGGTAACCACCGCCGTGTTGCCGTTCAGTTCACCGCGCTGTTTCAAATCGTATGCCACAGCGGCAATCATTTGGTCGCCGTCGATAACATTGCCGTTTTCGTCAACAGCCAAGCAACGGTCAGCATCGCCGTCAAACGCAACACCGCCGTCCAGCTTGTGTTTTTTCACGTACGCAATCAAATTATCAAGGTGGGTGGAGCCGCAATTGTCATTAATGTTTACACCGTCGGGTTCACATGCCATAATCTCACAGCGCACACCCAGCGCATCAAACAGTTTCTTTGCGGTAGCACTCGCAGAGCCGTTCGCACAGTCCACTGCGATATGCATACCCTGCAGGTCAACCGACATGGTGCCGATAAGATGACGTACATAGTCGTCTACCGCTTTTTCGCAGGTATATACGCGACCCACTTCGCCACCGGTGGGAACAGGCAATTCTTCCGCATTGTCAAGAACGATAGCTTCAATTTTCTCTTCCAACTCGTCCGAGAGCTTATAGCCTTCGCCGTTGAAAATCTTAATGCCGTTATATTCGCAGGGGTTATGAGAAGCAGAAATCATAATAGCCGCATCCGCTTGGTATTCCTTCACGAGAAATGCTACCGCGGGAGTAGGCACAACGCCGAGCAGATGCACGTCTGCGCCAACAGAGCAAAGACCTGCACACAGTGCCGCTTCCAGCATATCACCCGATGCGCGGGTATCCTTGCCGATAAGCACCTTCGGACGTTTGCCGTCTGCGGACATCAGAACACGTGCCGCTGCACGGCCGATAGACATAGACAGTTCGCAATTGAGTTCTGTGTTAGCGACGCCTCTCGCGCCATCAGTACCGAATAATCTTCCCATTTTTCGTTCTCCTCTTTTAAAATAAAATTTTTAGAGTAAACTTGTTTGTTCGGGCACGCCGTTACCGTCATTGGGATGCGGCAACCCGAGATGTGCATACGCGGCAGGCAATACCACACGACCGCGCGGTGTACGGCTCAAAAAGCCAATCTGCATCAAATACGGTTCATATACGTCTTCGATGGTCACCGATTCTTCACCGATGACCGCCGCCACCGTATCCAAGCCGACCGGACCGCCGTTATAATGCTTTATCATCGCTTCCAGCATATTTCTGTCCACACGGTCAAGGCCTAAAGCATCTACTTCCATACGGTCAAGTGCCTTCTTGGCGGTATGCTCATCAATTATACCGTCATTGATAACCTGTGCAAAATCGCGCACACGCTTTAACATACGGTTGGCAATACGCGGTGTACCGCGGCTGCGAGATGCAATTTCCAATGCACCGTTCGGTTCACAAGGGGTATTGAGAATTTGAGAACTGCGGCTGACGATACGCGCCAATTCTTCAGGTGTATACAGTTCCAATCGCAAAATAACACCGAAACGGTCCCGCAAGGGTGCTGATAATTGTCCTGCGCGGGTTGTCGCGCCAATCAAAGTGAACTTTTGCAGCGGCAAATGAATGGATGAAGCACCCTGCCCTTTTCCGTTGATAATGTCAATGGCAAAATCCTCCATTGCAGGATACAGGATTTCTTCTACCGTACGGGGTAAGCGATGTATCTCGTCGATAAACAGTACATCGCCCTCCTCCATATTGGTGAGCAACGCCGCGAGATCACCGGGGCGTTCCAGCGCGGGGCCTGACGTAATACGGAAGTTTACGCCGAGTTCCGCGGCAATAATCGCCGCCAACGTGGTTTTACCCAAGCCGGGAGGACCGTATAACAATACGTGGTCCAAAGCCTCGTGTCGCATTTTTGCGGCATCAATAAATACCGACAGGTTTTCTTTTACCTTCTCCTGTCCGATATATTCGCTGAGTGTACGGGGACGCAGTGGATTATCCCCTTCATCTTCGGGAAGATACTCCGCCGCTACCATACGGTTTTCGTAATCGGTTTCAAAATCCACAGATACACCTCCTCATCACTTTGCGGCAAGCGAGCGCAGTGCTTGCCGTACCAATGCTTCCACGGGCAAAGTGCTGTCCAGCTTACCGACAGCGGCAGCCGCTTCACTCGCAGAGAAGCCAAGCACCGTCAAAGCGCTTACCGCTTCCTCAGCATTGCCTGCCGCAGATACGGGACCTGCCGCAGGAATATCCGTCATACCCGTGCCCGACGCAGGCAGGGCACATTTATCCTTCAGTTCCAGCACAATCCGCTGTGCAAGCTTCGGACCTACGCCCGACGCTTTGGTCAGCGCTTTATAATCGCCTGACGCCACCGCCATTGCCACCCGTTCGGGCGAAAGCTCGGACAGTATGGCAATACCCACCTTCGGACCGACGCCCGAAACGGTGGTGAGCAATTTGAAGGAAGCGAGCTCGTTCTTTTCCGCAAAGCCGAAAAGTTCAATCGCGTCTTCCCGTACGTTCATCATGGTGTACAAGGTCACTTCACTGCCCAACGACGGCAGCTGGCGCGCTGTATTCATGGTAATCTGGCACGCCATACCGACACCGCCGCATTCCACCACCGCCAATTTCGGTTCTGCATGTATCAGTTCTCCGCGCACACTGTATATCATCGTCTGTTTCCTCCCGTCAATAAGGACTGTTTTAAGGCGGTACCGCCATACTGCGCGTGACAAATGGCAAGTGCTAACGCATCCGCCGTATCATCGGGCCTTGGTACCGCTTTCAGCCGCAACAAGCGACGTGTCATTTCCATTACCTGCGGCTTTTCCGCTTGTCCGTATCCCGTCACCGCACTTTTGACCTGCAGCGGTGTGTATTCGAAAAACGGTACGCCCGCCTGTTGCATCGCAAGCAGGATGACCCCGCGCGCTTCCGCGACCTCAATGGCGGTTTTCTGGTTATTTTGAAAATACAGTTTCTCAATCGAGGCTACCTCAGGTTGGTAACGTGCAAGAATGGTACTCATTTCGGTATGAATCTTCATCAGGCGTTCGGGAAAAGGTGTACCCGCCGCCGTGGTTATCGCACCGAAATCCACAGGAAGAAAATGGCCGCGTTCATAGCGAATAATGCCCCAGCCGATGATAGCATATCCCGGGTCTATGCCTAAAATGACCACGCTTCTCCCCTCCCAAAGCAACACTTCAAATTATTATAACATATATATTATAAAAATGCAAAACTTTCGGGCAAAATATTTAAATTTTTCACAAAAATTTTACAGTTGCTATTTATAAGTATTTGATGTATAATGTGAGTAATTGTAACTACCTGTCATTTCACACACATTGCGAGGTTTTTCGGTTGAATATCACCTATTTGGATAACAGTGCCACCACCGCCGTTTGTCAAGCGGCTGCGGACAAGGCTTCTTATATGATGACCGTTTGCTACGGCAACCCCTCCTCTCTACACAGATTGGGTTTTGAAGCAGAGCGGGAGCTGGAGGCGGCAAAACAAGCGGTTGCCGACCTTATCGGCGCACCAAAGGAGCGCATTTTCTTTACTTCCGGCGGCACCGAAGCCAATAACCTCGCCGTCATCGGCGCTGCACACGCACTACAGCGGCGCGGAAAACACATCGTGACCACCGCCGCGGAGCACGCTTCCGTTGCAGCGGCGTGCGATCAGCTTGAAAAGGAAGGCTTTACCGTCACCCGTATTACACCCGACGAGAACGGCACCATTACGGCAGCCGCCATCGCCGCCGCTTGCAGAGCCGATACCGTTGTGGTTTCGGTAATGTTGGTCAACAATGAGACGGGCGCACGTTTTGCCATAGACAAAGCCGTGCCGCTCATCCGCAAAAAATCCCCACTCGCGTTTATACACTGTGATGCCGTGCAAGCGGCAGGCAAGCTGCCCATCGTCGCTACACGATGGCAGGTAGACGCCCTTACCGTTTCCGCACACAAATTACACGCACCCAAGGGTTGCGGTGCGCTGTATCTGCGCAAGGGCGCCCGCATTTTGCCTCGACAGTTCGGCGGAAAGCAACAAGACGGCTTGCGCCCCGGCACCGAGGCCGCACCCTTAATCGCCGCGTTTGGTGCCGCTATACAAAATCTGCCTGCCATAGCAGAACAAGCCGCGCATTTTGAAGAATTACACCACGTTTTAGTGGAAAGGTTATCAACTTTACAGGGTGTTACCCTGCATCATTTTCAAGATGCCGTGCCGTATATTACACATCTTTCCGTTCCCGGGCTGCGCAGTGAAACGATACTGCACTTTTTATCACAAAAAAACGTGTTCGTATCAAGCGGTTCTGCTTGCTCCAAAGGCGCTCCCAGCCCCGTTTTAGAGGCTTTTGGATTGCCCCCTGCGGAAATTGACAGTGCTATACGTATCAGTCTGTCACACACCAATACCGTTGATGATATTCACCGCTTTGCAGACGGTCTCGCCGAGGCCATCCAAAGCTTAGCATCTAAATCTTCCCGAAAGGAGTCCCACGTATGAAAAACGGAGACGATCGCAGCGCTTTTGAAGCGGAACAGGAAATTTTAGCCATTCTCAGCCATATGCAACTAAAAAGCACTGACGAGGATGCAAACGAAGATATTGCGCCCGCAGAGGAGGATGCAACGGATGTGATACCGGCCGCACCCGATACCACCCCCACGGAAATTCCTTTGATTCTTCCGCAAAAAGAGCGCGAAAAGAAAAGCGCTCCCGTTCGCACAAAGGAACACAAACCACGCAAAGAGCAAGAAGACGTTACCATTCCCGAAGCACCGCCGCTGGTTACCGAGTCAACAGAATCTGTCACACAGGTATCTCCTTTTGCAAAAATCGGCAACGGATTACGCAATATCTTCCCCAAAAAGGGCGATCCCGTTTCCGAAGTGGTGCGAAAATGCATATTTTTGCTTTCTCTTCTCGCTTGTCTCATCTCGTTAGGCTTCCTCACCTATTATATGGTTTTGGAGCCCAACGAGGTAAACAACAAAAATAACAGCTACGTTGCTTTGTTCAACGATACCACGGGCAACACTTCCGCCGAAACAAATACCGAAACGAAGGATATACAACCCTCTTTCCGTCAGTTGTACGGTATTAATAAAGATATCGCGGGCTGGCTGGCATTCAATTCCACCGACAGAGACAGTTTTATGAGAATCAACCTGCCTGTCGTTTGGTGCGGTAACAACGACACCTATCTTTCGCGCGGCTTTGACGGACAATACAGCCGCAGCGGCACCTTGTTTTTCGAGCAAACGAACACGTTTACACAAGGTGCATCCAACAAGGTAACCATTGTGTACGGTCACAATATGGCAAGCGGCACAATGTTTGCGCCGCTCAACAAACTGATCGGAAACGTATACCGTGCCCGTTCCGCTGCCACGCTGAAATTAGACACCCTGTACGACAGCGCACAGTACAAGGTATTTGCCGTCATTGTCAGCGACGAAAGTGCAGAACCCAAGTATCGTTTCGGCTATCTGCGTACCACCTTTGCCGATGACACCGACTTTATGAACTACGTCAGCGAGTTGCGCGCGCGTTCGCTGTTCGATTACCCTGTAGACGTGCGTCCCGATGACCAACTTATCATCCTCTCCACCTGTACAAATAAAAGTCAGGTAAAGGTATCCGACGGCAGATTAGCGGTGGTCGCCCGCCGCGTACGTGAAGGGGAAAATGCCACTACCGACACCGCGAAAATCGTCAAAAATGATGATGTTATTATGCCGTACGCGTGGTACACGGCGCAATCGCTGACACCGCACGATTTCTACACGCAGACAGATTATATTATTCCCGGCGAGGTCATTATGGGCGGCACAACCACAACGGAAGATGCCGACGCTACCACCACGCAAACCGATCAAGACGCACACACGTCCGCTACAACAGGGCAAACCACCTCATCAGCGCCGACTACCACAACCAAGCAGAACAATACCACTGTACAAACCCCTATAACAGAGCAGACCACTACAACTACATCCGAACAAACCTCCACAACGGAGCAGACCTCCACAACGGAGCAAACCAATACTTCAGAAACACAAAACGCTCCCACAGCGTAACAAAGGAAAAGGTATGAACGATTTACAAGAAATTTTATTGATAAAAAACGGCGAATTGGCACTAAAAGGGCTGAATCGCGGTACTTTTGAAGCTATTCTCGTTAAAAATCTGAGATACCGTTTAAGACGTCTCGGGCATTTTGAAATCCGCAAAGCACAATCCACGGTATACATTACCCCTACGGATAACAATGCGGATATGGACGCTGCGGTTGAAGCCGTGTCCCGCGTTTTTGGTATTGCGGCGTTTTCGCGTGCCTGCGTCATCGAAAAGGACATCGATACCATCGGTGATGCCGCCATTCGTTATCTCGAAAACGAGCTTTCCGCCGCCTGCACCTTTAAGGTAGAGGCCAAGCGCGCAGACAAGGCGTTTCCGCTCACCTCCCCCGAAATTTGTCGGGAAATCGGCGGCAAAATTTTAGATGCCTATCCGCATTTGACGGTAGATGTTCATACTCCCGATATCACGGTATACGTAGAAGTGCGTGACTTTGGAGCATACGTACACGCACCGCAGTTGCCCGGTGCAGGCGGTATGCCTGTCGGCTCGGGCGGTAAATGCGGCATCTTGATTTCAGGTGGCATTGACTCCCCTGTTGCCGCCTATATGATGGCAAAGCGCGGTATTGAGCTTGTCGGTATCCACTTTGCTTCACCGCCGTATACAAGCGAGCGCGCCGAGCAGAAAGTGATTGATTTATTAAAGCAGGTATCTCTGTACGCGGGACATATTCCGTTGCACATTGTGCCCTTTACACGTATTCAAGAAGAAATTCAAAAAAATTGTCCCGAGGAGTACTTCACCCTTATTATGCGCCGTTTTATGATGCGTCTTTCCTGTCGCATCGCCAAGGAAATGGGTTGCGGCGCTTTGGTTACGGGCGAAAGCGTCGGTCAGGTTGCCAGCCAAACCATTCCTGCGCTTGCCTGCACCGATGCCGTGGCCGATATGCCCGTATTCCGTCCTGTTATCGGTATGGATAAAGAGGAAATCATCCGTATTTCCCGAAAAATTGATACTTTCGATATTTCCATACAGCCGTTTGAAGATTGCTGTACGGTGTTTACGCCACGGCATCCTTGTACCCGCCCCAAACTCTCTGCCGTGGCAGAAGCGGAAAGCGTTTTGGATATTGCCGCTTTGGAGCAAGAAGCCATGGACGGTATTCGCACCATTCGCTTGTAAATCAACATTCCCGCAGGAAAAGAGGTGACAGTATGACCGCCCAGCAAGTTGTTTCCCTTTTACAAGAAAAACAATTGACCGTTGCGACAGCAGAATCCTGTACGGCAGGTCTGCTGTCCGCTGCCATAACCGCTGTTTCGGGAGCATCTTCCGTGTTCGGATGCGGTGTTTCCGCATATTCCGCAGAAATTAAGCACCGTGTCTTGGGCGTACCCGCAGATGTTCTGGAACAACACGGCACCGTAAGTGCTCAGACCGCCGCTGCAATGGCAAGCGGCGTACGCAAGCTTGCAAACAGCAGTATCGGCGTCTCCATTACAGGGGTCGCAGGGCCAAACGAAACCGAAGGAAAGCCTGTCGGCAGAGTACATATCGCCCTCGCCACCGAAACACGTGTGTGGCTGCAGGAGCTTTCCCCTGCCCCCTCTCTTTTAAGGGAAAACATCCGCCAAAATGCGGTCAACACCGCTCTGGAAATGATCGCGGCGTACGCGGACGCGTATCCTACCCTCAATGCGGGAAGCTTACCGCTTTCTCCGCTTGCGGCACAGGATATTGTTATTCCGTCCACACCGGTAAAACCGCGCCGCCGCTTTTTATCTGTTCTGTTGCCCTGGAAAGGCGACTCTGCCAAGGAACGGATTTTGAAAACCGTTTGCTGGCTGGGATCTTTGTGTTTACTTTTGGCGGGCGGATATGGGTTTTACCGTCTTGCAACACTTTCCGGCAACAAATCCCTGTACGGTGATTTGCAAAATATGTACGTGGACGAGCAAGAGGAGTACACCGAAAGCAAGGAAATGCTTTCGCGCTTCAACTCGCTGTATGTGCAAAATGCAGATATCGGCGGATGGCTGCGTGTGGACGGTACCGCCATCAATTATCCCGTTATGAAAAATGCGGGCAGCGATTACTACGCCACCCACAACTTCCGTCAGGAATACTCGGTGTACGGTGCACCGTTCTTTCACAAGCAAAACAACTTAATGTCCGCCGCCGCACACAACAAGGTGTTGATTGTGTACGGCAACAACACAAACGACGGACAGATGTTTTCGGAACTCACGTCCTACCGAACAATCGATTTCTTCAAGCAACACCCCATTGTGGACATGAGCACCTTATATACCGCTAACAAATGGGTCGTCTTCGGTGTCATGGTGCTCGACCCCAACGAAATCAATGCGTTTGATTACAGCCAAACGTCTTTTGAAAACGATGCTGCATTTACACAGTATATTGCCAACATCGAAAAACGTTCTCTTTTTAAAACAGACATTACCGTGAGCGCACAGGACGATGTATTGTTATTGGTAACACAAGCCGAAGAAGAATACGGCTTTGAGGGTGCGGTTTTGCTTGTCGCTTGTAAGCGGTTACGTGAAGGAGAAAATACTGCCGCAGAAATGCAGGTTTTCCGCAACACAACCGTCCTAATGCCGCGCAAATGGGTATACCTGCATCGTAATAACACGACTACCAAACGCACAACGGGAACCACCGCCGCCGAAAAAACAGAGTCGTCAACCACTGTTACGCAAACCTCGGATACTGCGGTGACTACTACCGACACCACCCAAAATGCATCGTTTACAGATGTCACCACCACAGCCACCGACACGGTAACCGAAGCAACAACCACTGTTACGCAAGAAACACAAAGTACTGAATAAAAAAAGCAAAAGCTTGGGACTGCGTCCCAAGCTTTTGCTTTATTTTTCCCAAGGAATCATACACAGCGCTTCCGCCACCGGCTCACGCATCCACAGCGACGGCGTAATACGCAAGGTAAAACCGTTGCCGGGGTTCACGACACAGTCGCCCATCGACAATTTCGGCAAAGCGTAGGTCATCATCAGCATCATAATAACACCGCCGTGGGTACACACCACCGCTTCGGTTTCCCCTGAACGCAGCAGGTCATCCACCACCGCTTCAAATGCCGCACACACACGTTCTCCGAATTCTTTGGTAGATTCGCCGCCGGGTATCTCTCCCGCCGTGCCTTCCATCCATTCCGCAAACGCCGTATCGTTTTTCAACTGTGCGATACTTTTATTTTCCCATTCACCGAAATCACATTCGGTAAGTCCTTCAACAGTTTTTACCTGCACTCCGGGATACAGCACTTCCATCGTCTGTTTACAGCGGGTCAGCGGCGCGGAATAAAAACGCGCGGCGCCGGGGTACACCATATTGACCTTCATATCCAACAATTCCTTAAAGCCCTCGGGTGACAACGGCAAATCGGTACGCCCGATATACCGTCCCTCGGTGTTCGCGGCGGTTTTTCCGTGCCGAATTAGATGGATTTTGTAAGTTTTCATCAAAATTTCCTCCTAATTGTTGCAATTTGACGGTTTACAAATTGTAACATTTGGTATATAATAATTAAACGCTCCGTAAAATTCGACGGGTTTACACCCGATGAAAGAGGTATTCGTATGAACAACACCTTTCCCCGTATGATTACGCTTTTGCGTAAAGAGCAGGGAATCAGCCAAAAGAAAGCCGCCGCAGACCTCGGTGTTTCGCAGGCTTTGCTTTCACATTATGAAAAGGGCATTCGCGAGTGCGGTCTCGACTTTGTCGTGCGTACTGCGGATTACTACGGTGTGTCCTGTGACTACCTTCTCGGCCGTACCGCCGATAAGAGCGGTACCATGATTGCAGTAGAGGACATTCCCGACAACGACCCCGCCATTCAGGACAGTCGTATGCGCGGCGGTGTTTTACCCGTTCTTAATAAAAAGCTGGTCATCAACTCGCTGCATATTCTTTTCGATATGTTACAGACCTGCAACAACAAAGCGCTGACCGCTGATGTGTCCGAAGCACTGACTATGACGGTATACGCGCTGTTCCGCCAGATTTATGCCGCCAATCCCAAAAATCCGTCAGCGATGTTTTCGGTGGACAAGTATCTGTTCCAATCGGCGGCCATCGGTGAAATCAGTAAGTGTATTGCCCGCAGCGGCGAATTGGCACGCGGTAAAGCCATTAACGGTTTAGAGGGTGTCAAAGCAGAAAACCTGCCTAACATACTGCCCGATGATATTGCCAGGCAGTATCCGATGTTTGCCACCTCTCTGCTCAACCTTCTCCGCAACGCGGAAGGTCACATACAAAACAACTGATATGTACATAAAAAAACTGCCTTCGGGCAGTTTTTTATTTTTCTTCTCGTTTTTTACCTACAGGAGGGCAAATCATAATAGACAACACGAATACCACCAACGCCACAGCGCCCAGAAGTACACTTTTCATCCAATATTTCGTCTCTATGACATACGCGATAATCAGGCCACAGGAAACAACGTTTACCAACGACAACACACGTATAATGACAATATCGATTTTCGCGTTATGACCCGCCGCAATCGCCGCCGCGGGCAACACCACCGCCACAAAGGACAGCAGTGCAAAATATTCTGTATGGAAATGTCCCATACACGCTACCACTACGCACAAAACGGGGATAACAGCCGCAAGCGTAATGCAATATGCCCTCGTAGCCACACGTGCCAAGGTATATTTCCACCACAGTGCCGGTACACACACCAAAACCGCCGCTAACAACGGTAACACAAAAGAACCCATATTCAAAAGAGCGGGTATCAGTGCGGCAACGCCTGCAAAAACCACCAACATTTTTCGGTACAGTTCCAACGCCTCGGGACGTTCCTTTCGTAATGCCATAGCTACCTCCATACGGAATGACTTATCCCAAACAGTATACATCATATCGCCGCAAAAATCAAGCATCACGCAAAACTCTTGTATGAAATATCCGTTCCCTGCGCTTTTTCACCTTCTTTGGCCGTTTGGCAAACAAAACCGCCTCTTCCACACACAGCCTCACGCGAAAGCAAGAAAACGGCAACGTAAAAAGGAGTGTAAAGGGAAACACCTTCACTCTTAAAAGGAGCATCCTTGTTGATTGTCCGTGCGATATTCTCAAAGCTTGAGCCACCTGTGCCCAAAAAGAACCGTATTGCGGACGGCGGTACAGCATCGGCCGCAAGCGCAACAGCAACAAACAGGCGCAAAAAGCACCGCTTATACCGCAAAGCAAGCCCCCACCTGCGCACACCGCTTGCAGCAATACCGTCCCTTCCCTTGCACCTACCGCCCAAAAGAATACACAGGGAAACAGAAAAACAGCAAATACAACAAAACGAAGTGCGTCATATCGCAGCTGCCATTTCATACTTTTCACGGGGTGGCGATAGTCAAGAAAAAAGCAAGACAGCAACGTGGGTGCGGTCAATTCTTCCCGTAAATCCTCAATTTCACTTGTCATTGCCGTCGGTGCTGTCACTGCCGCCAAACGTCGGCAACAGGCATAATACCCCGTATGAGCAGGTGCCAGCAACATTCTGTTTAACAAGAAACTGCCAACCAGCAGAATGCTTTGCCACCGCACCGTTGCGGGCAAAAACCGTCGCAAAAGCAGTTCAATCGCTATCGGTATCAGCCAACAAGCCACAATAAAAAACTGTATAATCACCAGCTCGGCGCGGTGTCCTTTGATGTACTCGCTTCCCCGTTTTAACATAAAAACAGCACCTTTCGGCTATAGTATAGACCAAAAGATGCTGTTTATATCACGGCTTTGCGGAAAGGCCGACCGTTTCACGCACAGCGGCCATACCATACAAGAACCATATCACCTGCTCGGCATTGCCGGCATCTATGGTTTTCCACGTATTACCGCTTGGCTGCATTTTTTCCATATACAGATTTCCATTGTGATTGGCTTCTAAAAAGCGCAGCGCATCCACCATATGTGCTGTATCCCCTGCTCTTGCGGCAGCGGTCAAATCCCAACCGACGCTCTTACCGAGTATCCAATTTTTAACGGTACCACCCGCACTGCTTTCCACCGCAAGGTATCCACCGTTTGCGGTGTTTTTCCACAGAACATCGCGTGCATAGGTAGCGGTGTTTTGCAGTATTCCGTCATCAAGACCACCATATCCCGTTACAAACGGTGCAAAGCACACCCAACTGACACCGTTTTCGGCGGTCTTATCCTGATAATATCGCTGCTCTAAATACACCGTTTTGCCGTCTACGGAACGGGTCAAGTTTTCTGCTATACCCTTTTGCAGTTTTTGTAAAGTTTCCTGCCACAATACCGCATCTTGGTCTTTGCTCGCCGCTTTAGCCACCGTAATCATTTGTTCAAGTGCGGCGGCGGTAAAAGTGTTGGTCAGTATATCAAATGCATCATGATAGTCACTGCCGTTGTGTATGCGTGTATGTGTCAAACGGCGATTGCGTACCAATCCCACATCCTCATAAAAGTACGTATCACTGCAAAAAGCATCCGCCTCGCGCTTCATCAACGCATACGTGTCATTAAAGTACGCGGCATCACCGCTTTTTTGTATATACAACGCCCAACCAAGCACAAAATGCGCTCTGCCGTCAAGTTCATCCTCGGTACGCACCGTATTCCCGTCCGCAGAAATGGTAAACGGCACATAAGCGAGGTTTTTTCGTTTCATAACGTCGGTAACGAATTTGAGTGTTTTACCAGCCGCGGCGGTTTCCCCTACTTTATCCGCTAAAATAGCCAACGCACCGATAGAACGCACGTACTCACCTTGATACAAGCCGGTGAGCGACTCCTTCATAAACCCGTTTTCACGGATACGTTCAAAGATGCTTTTATAGCTTGTTTCATAAATGGTGGCCATACGGCCTTCGGTCAACAACAGCAACAACTGTTCACGCTCGCTCGGTTGCGTAACCGTGGTCGGCACAGTCGTGGTAGGCACAGTAGTAACGACGGTGGTTGTGGCTGCTGACGTTACGGTTGTCAGCGGCGCTTCAGACGTGTCGGGAGATACCGCGGTACAACCCGCCAACAGTAAAACCGCCAACAAGACGGCAAGCATTCTTTTCATTCTTTCACATCCTAAAAATGCCCGATGCGAAAACGGCATCGGGCATCACATTTAGAGCCAACCCAAGGCAAAACAAAGCAGTACCACCGCACCGAGTACGATACGATACCAGCCAAAGGGTTTAAAGTCGTGCTTCTGCACAAAACGAATCAGCGCACGAATCACAAAAAGTGATACAAGGAAAGAAATCACCGTTGCTACGGCGAGTACAATCCATTCATCCGCTGTAAAGGAAAGGCCTTCCATCACGAATTTCAGAATTTTCAACGCGCTGGCACCCAACATCACAGGCACCGCCATAAAGAAGGAAAACTCCGCCGCAATGGTACGGGAAGTGCCTACCAACGTAGCACCCAAGATGGTAGACCCCGAGCGGGACGTACCGGGGATAAGCGCCAACATCTGAAATGCGCCGATTGCCAACGCGTTTTTGTAGGTAAGCTCTGACAAGGCGTTCACCTTTACGGGTGGTTTGCGGGTGGCGGTGACGATAAATGCGATACCGTACAGGATAAGCGCAACCGCAATCACAACAGGCACCGACAGCTTTTCGTCGATAATGTCATCGAGCAACAAACCTGCTATTGCCGCAGGAATACTTGCTACCAACACCTTGCCCCACAAGTTCCAGGTGCCCTTCTTCTCCGTTTCGGATTTTTTGGGAGAAAACGGATTAAGTTTGTGGAAATACAACACCACCACGGCCAAAATCGAGCCAAGTTGGATAACCACCTTAAACACGTCGAAAAAGTCGGCCGTTACATCCATTTTCCACACGGCATCCAACAGCAGAATGTGTCCCGTGCTGCTGATAGGTAACCAT
>JAZSED010000092.1:0-13587 GCA_045531495.1 Acutalibacteraceae bacterium | reverse complement strand
TACCTTCCGCAATTCACCGATGTCTGCCGACCACTGCATCACAGGTTGGTTGTCAGCATCCACTTTCGGCTCTTTCGTTTTCGCATCTACCGCTTGTTCGTACATAGAGTAGTGGCAGAGGAAATTATCCAAATCATTCGTATGGTCCAAATAATATTTCACCGTGTAATCCGCATCGTAATCATTGCCGATACGGTTTTCCACCTGCATCTCCACAACAAGTGCATCCGCAAACGTTGCGTTGGCAAGGTTGCCAACCGCTTTGAAGGTGTAAACACCGTTTTTAGAGGAATCGTAATCCGCACTTTCCCATTTAACGGGTACGGGATACACACACCCGTTTGCATCCACCATATCGAGGGTAGAAGGCAGTGTAAGCACATCCCCCGCCGCACGGTCTATAACCATATCCGCAGGCGGATTTACCACACTTTCCATCGTCAATGCTTTTGCGTCAAGGTCGGTAATTTTCAGGTTGTCAAAATAACAGCCTGCCGCGTTGGTTGCCAGATATATATAGCCGCCGCTGTATTCTTCGGGCAATGTTACTTTGTGAGGTGTTGTAAAGTCATCTACAAACAGATACGCTTCACCGCTTGAAACCACCATTTTCAGATGATGCATCGCACCGCCTGCTGTATACGGGTCAAAGAAGCGGCCGCCATGTGCGAGAATATCCGCCGTGCCGAGCACGTCACTGTAACCGTGTAAGGTAGCGGAACCCGACGGGTATACGGAGTAAGTATAACCGCCGCCTTTCTGGTTCCAATACACACTGCTGACATCGGTTGCCTGTGCACCGAAGCCTACAACGTTCCAATGTTCGCCGTCACACTTGAAATCTACTTCTAAAATGAAGTTCTCATATTTCTGCGCCTTCAATACGGCGATACCCATATTGATGTTACAGACGTTAGCATATTTGTCTTTATACGTGTTGCCGCCGAGCGTAAAACCTTCCTGCACCTGGGCAAGCGATTTCACAAAGCTGTTCGGGCGGAACTTCATAAAGCCGTCTTTTGTGATGTACCAATTGTTTTCTGCGGTATTCTGCACATGAATAGCCGCATTGTTAACCGTACCTGTTTCAGGCAGGTAGTAGGCATCAAAGTTTTCCAGCTGTACGGTATCGCTAAAATCATAAATAACCGTATTTTCTTGGTCATAGTTGCCGACACGGACGGTTACCGCGGCGCGAATGCCGTTGGTGACACTCAGATAGCCGATTGCCGTATACTGCCCTTCGCTTGCAAGATCCACAGTCGTCAGATCCCAGAAAACGAAGCTGCTTTCCGTACCTGCGGTGCCGATGACATTCAAACGGTCAGGCAGTTGTGCTTCCAACTGTGCATAGGTAGTACCGATTGTTACAGCTACAGGCGCTACCGTCTCTACAGCGGTATATGCAGTCGTAAAATCAATTGGTGCACCGTTTTCATCCAATTTGGTTATCTGCCACGCCGACATACCAAGCACCGCGCCCGAATACCCGAAGCACAGAGCACCTGCGCCGTTTACCGATGCATCCAAACTACGAGACGCACGTTGCACGCCGTTTACAAACACGTACACTTTGCCGCCGAACACCTGAACACGCACAAAGTAAGTACCTGTCGGCGTACCGGCAAGCGCGCCTTTAATCGTTGCCGCCGTGCCGTCTCCCGCGGCAATGATGACATCACCGCCAACAGCAAAACCTACAGCCAACTGTCCTTTGATAAAGTCGTCCGACCCTGCAGCTGTTACCAGCTTGCCGATATTTGCCGCTTCTCTTTGCCCGGCAGTGACCCAAAAAGTGCCCTGCTGTGCCGCATCGAAATGCAGTTTGAAAGAAGCGTCAAAGTTTTCAAGAGCGGTGACACCGTCGGTGCCTTTCCAATGCAACAGCGCCGTGTTATCGGTAGCGGTATTGCTCAAATCATTTTGTCTCCACAAAACACCGTCTTTCAGCAACCAATGGTTTCCCATCGGCTCCTTGACCGTGCCGTTTGCTTTGGATGTGTAATAGAAATCGTAATCGTTTTCCATATCCGCATCCGCAGTGTCTTCATACGGCACAACGGTGGTATCCCACGGACAATCCTGTACCGATTCGGGGGAACCGATGTCCAATTGTCCTGCGCCTGCATCCAAGCGCGTAATTTGCATATTGCCTACATTACCGTTAACGGTACCCACGCCGAACGCCACAGCGCCTGCTTTTGTGTAATTCACAGTAAAGGTTTTGCTGAACAGTTGCGTGGCACCCGTGATGTCAAAAACGGTCACTTTACAGGAGGTGCCGATAGCGGTGATTTCCACATGGATTTCATCAGGCAAAGCAGCGGAAAACACCTCGTTAAGCGAGGAATATTTACCTTCAATGGCGGTTCGGTAGAAACGGCCGCCGGTAATGTCGGTGCCGCCTGCCACATCCATCGAATGCGGTGAAATGGCAACAATACACTGTTCGGTGTTCATTGCGCCGTACCCGTTTACAAACTTGCCGGGCATCAACTGTCGGAAACCAAATAATGCCGTAGACGCGTATGCGCCGACCTTCTCAAACTTATAATCGAAAGAGGCAGTAAAGTTGGTCAGTTGCAATTCGTTGCCGTATGTATCCTTCGGTACCAACGCATTGATAAGACGAACGTACTCGCCCTCGCCGTAGGTGGTAACGCGGCGTAACCAACGGTTGTCTGCCAACTGCCAATTACCGCTGGTGTGTTTACCTGCCTCGTTACCGTACGGCGCCACCTGACTGTACGTTGCCTCGTGGTTGAAATAGAAATTAAAGTGCGTATTCAGCGCATCCATCTCAGCAGCGGACAGTTTGTCTGTACCGATAGTGTTTTCGTTGGTGGTGATATACACCCCGTTTTCGAAATCCGCAATGTCCGTTGCTGTAAAAGTAAACTTTTCGGCGTTTGTCGCCGCTGCCGTCTCGCTCAGTGTTGAGAAGTCAACGTCAATCGGCTTGCCGTTATCATCCAAATGTACCAGGCGAATGTCACCGATATCGTGACCGCGTGTAGACACACCGTAAGCGATACATCCAACCGCATCATAATCAATGGTGTGCACGCCCGTATAATATACAACGTCGTTATAGAGGTCGGTGATTTTGACCGTCACGGCGTTGCCGACCACACGCAGCTGCACCCGCACCTCCTGCGCCAATGCCGAAGTGAAGGTCACCGCATTTGCAGTTGCCGCACTACTCGACACGGTATCCCCTGCCATTACAGTAAGACCTGTCTTGGTAATCAATACAAAGCCTTGCGTTTTAACGAGGTCGGCAGCCGTGGTTGTAAACTTACCAGCCGTTTTCTGGCGGAAACCGATGATAGCACCGCCGTCGGTCATCGCTGTCGCAGATTCAAAACGGAACAGGAAGGATGTTTCAAAGTTGCGATAACGGAATGCCGTACCGTTTTTATCCTTTGGCACCAGAGATGTGATTCTCTGTATCGCGGTGTTCGGCTCTGTACGGCTGCTCGTATTACGTTGCAGCCAAATATTCAGCAACGAGGTGCCGAAATACGCCTTGTCCGCCGTCTGTCCTTCATACGCCATCGTTTTACCCGCAGGCGCCATCACATATTTACTGTCATGGTTGTAATATGTGAAAAACTTGTTGTTGATTTCATCAATAATGGCTTTCGCATAGGCATTCGTTTGATCAGCGAAAGTAAAATAATGAGCATTAGAAGCCGCATACTTGCCATTGCCACCGTCCGCCGCTTTTGTATACGGCGCCAAATCGGTCATAGAAAAATAAAAGTCGTTATACGCCGTGCCCGTTGCAGTGCCAAAGTCTACCGCATTGCCGTTTTCGTCCAGCTCGGTCACTTCAATGCTTTTAATATTGCGATGACTGTTAGAAACACCCACCGACAGATAACCGCTGCCGGCGGTAACAGTGGTAGTTTTCTCATATACCAAACTGCCGTCTTTTACTTTGGTAACCTTCACGGCAAGCGTCGTACCAACCACACGGACGGTTAAAGCATAGTCCTGCAGGTTATTCGTGTTTTCAGTAAAAGCGGTCACTGCATTACCGCTCACACCTGCGCCGTAATCTCGAATGAGCACGCCGTCCTTTGAACCGTCGTTGCCGACTGCAACAATAGCAGACTTGCCGACGATGTTGTTACCGAAATTCTTGGTGTTCAGCTGTCCTGCGCGTTCTTCGTGGAAAGAAAGGATAACCGCACCGCGTTTTCCTTTAGATGCTTCGTTATAAACAACGGTCGCTTCAAAGTTTGCAAGCTTTGCCATCATACCGTTTTCCGCTTTCACGGTCAGCATACTGCTTTTGCGCAACATCTCTGTTCCAAGTGGGTCAGCTGTTATGTAACACAGTGCGCCTTCTTCGCCGATATCCCAGCGATGAGCACCCGCATAAGAATCGCCGCCGTCAACCGCATCCGAGCTTTCACCGAGATAGGCCTTCTGCCCGTAAAACTTTCTCTCACGGTTCACCCACATGGCAAAGCGAGCATTCATCCACTCGTTGACAGCCGTATCGTCCGCGGTGGAGGTATAGCGCTGATAGACCATCCCTTGAATCGGTACGTCCACTTCGACATCCTCGCCACCGTTCACGGGCGTGTCATATGCAAACACAGAATCGTCAAGCTGTGCAACCAAGTCCTTAAAATCCGCTTGGAATTTTTTGACCGGGTTCGCATCTGCAACAGCAGACGTGCCCATTCCGATCATCACTGTCCCAATCAGCAAGGAAAGACAGAGCAAGACAGCCCCTATTCTTTTGCACGTGGACACAAACATTGTGTTTCTCATTGCCGTACCTCCTACATTTGCTCTTTGAAGCTTCGGTCTATATGTGTTTTTGTTGTTTTTTACATTTTTTGCCAATTGCGCGGTTTTCCATAAAACGGAAAACTGCCCCAATATTATTATTACGCTTGTATTGTAGCATATTCCGCCTCAAAAATAGGATTGACATTTGTTTGTAAAACTTGTTATAATGTTGTCAATGAAAGGTGGTGCTTTGCTTGTATTATATCGAAACAATCGTCACGGAAGGATACACAGATATCAATCCCGCACAGTTCGGCTATGAGATCTGCGCACCGTCAAAATCTTTCGGTCCAGCCGTGCGGTATATTTGGTTACTGCATTATGTCGTTTCCGGCAAAGGGACTTTCCGCAACGAAGGGAAAGAGTATCGGGTTTCCGCAGGACAAGTTTTCGTGATAAAACCATTTGCCGAAACATATTACGAGGCGGATGCGGATGACCCGTGGCAGTACATTTGGGTCGGCTTTTTTGCAAAAAACGACTCCCTGACAAAAGCATTGGAAAAGCCCATCATTACCGTCCCCGGCATCGGCAAAATCTTTGAAGATATGCGCCGTTGTCAAGGCTTGGAGAATGGAAAAACCGCTTTTTTAGCCTCTCGCATTTGGGAAATTATTTCACTGATATTGGAATCCGAAGAAAGAACCACCGATTATGCTGAAAAGGTATTGCACTGCCTGAATTCCGAATATATGGGCGATATCACCATACAAAGTATCGCCGATCGTTTGAACCTCGATCGCTGTTATTTGTCCACGGCTTTCAAAAAGAAATACGGTATTTCGCCAATGCAATATCTTATGAATCTGCGTTTGGAAACCGCAGCGGAACTGATGGTAATACACGGTAAACCCCCTTCCCTGGCGGCTATGTCGGTAGGTTACCCTGATATTTACAATTTCTCCAAAATGTTTAAAAAGAAATTCGGCTGTTCTCCGCGTCAGTATATACAAAACGCAAAAAACAACGCCGAATCATAGGGGTGCGCACCCCTGGGGGCGAGCGCTCTTTTGAGGAAAACGGCGATAACCTTTTTATCTGTCCGCTAATCTTGATACGTTTCTTAAAATTAAAATTAGTTCTGTTCTTTGAATTTTTTCAAAGAACAGAACTTTTTATTTTATAAACGCTTGTTTAATATCAGCGTTCCCGCCCGTCAACGACCTGTATGATTTGGCTTAAATCGGCAACACTGCATATAGGAAGGAGTGATAGAGATGTCCGAAAACAGAGATACGAAGCAAAGCAAGGAAACCGGCAGCAAAAAGCCGCTTGCCAACCCCGGTGACATCAAAGGCAAGCTCGAGGTACCTGACACGCGGGAACGCAGAGACGGTCCCGGCGGAAATTAAGAAACGGAGGTAGCAGAATGTTCAAACACGAAAAGATGCTGTTTCATCCCGTAGAGGTGGAAAGACCCAATCCGCAGTATGCGGCACTGCTGCAAGAGCAATTAGGCGGCGGCAACGGCGAACTCAAGGCGGCCATGCAGTATATGTCCCAAAGTTTCAGAATTAAAGACCCCGAAATCAAAGATGTATTCCTTGATATTGCCGCAGAAGAGTTGGGACACATGGAAATGGTGGCACAGACCATCAACCTGTTAAACGGGCACGATGTGGACGCCGCAAAAGTACCGTCCGGCGAAATTCAGTCGCACGTTATTCTCGGTCTCAATCCCGGTCTTATCAATGCTTCGGGCTATTCCTGGACCGCTGATTACGTGACGGTAACAGGCGATTTGTGCGCAGACCTTTTAAGCAATATTGCGTCCGAGCAGCGTGCAAAAGTCGTTTATGAATACCTTTATCGCCAAATCGACGATAAAAAGGTGCGCGAAACCATCGATTTTCTGTTAAACCGTGAGGAAGCGCACAATCAGATGTTCCGCGATGCCTTCAACAAGGTACAAAACACGGGTTCTAACCGCGATTTCGGTACAACCAAGGCGGCACGTATGTATTTCTCCATGTCCGACCCCGGTCCCAATGCATTTGACACGGGAAAAGCAAAACCCGTTTCCTTCAACTAAACAAAACGGCTGCGCACCAATCGGTGCACAGCCGTTTTTTATCTTTTCAAAAGCGGTAATATCATATCTTTATAAAACTTCAAATAGCACGCAAAATCGTCATCAATCAAATCGCTCGCCATGTCCCGTATCATCGTGTTGGTAATCGCTTTATATGCGGCAGATTCATAACTCGTCTGGGTGCTGTATGTCTCAATAATCAGCACCACGCGGTCGGCAATTTGTGCAAACGCAACGTCTTCTTTCTCCAAATCGTCCCCAAAACACCAACTTATCCTTTCAGCAATCTTCTCCTTCACGGCATCCAGATGATGTCCGCCGCATTCCAACGCCGTGCCATTGTGTAAACACCGCACCAGCGCCGATTCTTTTGCAAAACCGAACAACACACGCGCATAAGCGGCGTAGTTCCGCCTGTTATAGCGATCCTTCCCCATCGCTTCCATTGCTTTGTCATAACAGGCAAAACGCGTCAACTCATTTGCATACCCTGCCGCGCCGTCAGCAAAACACATCATTTTATGATACCCGTTTCTCTCGTCGGTCAGAGTGAAGGTAACACCGCCGACGGTGATGGCTTTTTCTTCCAGCAACCCCTCCAACGCCTTGACAGGTATGTGCGTATCGGCAAAAACCTCAGCATCCGGTTGAAACACAAAGCAGGTGCTGCTCGGCTCGTCAGCGGTTTCCGCCGTCACCTCCCCAACGCACACGCCTTTTTGGAACGAATGCGATTTTTTGATGCCATCGCGCACCGCATATACCCGCATAAACGCAGATGCACATTGCACTGCGGTCAAATGAAAGCTATGTTCCGCATCCTGATAATACGACGGTGCCGCATCCGTTTCGCCGAAAAACTCGCTGTGTTTTTTCCCAAAGCCCAAGGAAAACATATAGTCTTCCGTAAGCGTCGGCACCATCCCAAAATCACAAAAATCATAATACCAAACGGGTTTTCCGTCCACTACCGTTTCATCAATGATAAAGCCGCGGTTTTGCCCGTATAGGTGCAAAGAGCCGTCTTTTTGTATCGTTAAAGAAATATGCTGACAATATCCCAAAAACGCCTCCGTCGTCAGTATATCCAACAGTATCTTCACCGTCGCCAAAGCGCCGTTCACGCCATCCGAGCCGAAAAACACCGCAAGGCGCTTACGCACCCTATCTGCGCCCTTCAGCGTTACAATCCCATCATTTGCCATTGTCACACCTCACCAAAAATTTCGTATACACGTCTGCAGCCACTGCTCATCTATACGACCGCCCGCGCGGGTATACAGCCACGCAGAATTTAAAGCGCCGTTCAATTGCAGTATATTACCCGCACCGTCAATCAACACATCCAATATTTCTTGAGGAAAATCAAACAAATGCCTTTGTAAAAAGGTACGTGCAATTTTTGCTTTTGTGTCCTTGCTCGGCGGCTGTATTTCTGCCTCTGTAAACGCACCGTCCCACTCTGACAATGCCTGTCGCAACGTTTCCAAGCGTTGCGGAGAGCACAGCGATGCCAACACTACACACTTCCCGTTCGCACACATTTTGGTTATCATTTCTGCAAAGGTAAGCTGTGTTTGCGTACGTCCCAAAAGGTACTCCGCATTATCAATCAGCAAAAAATCCACCTGTCGCAGCCGCACCCAGATGTCGGTGCCGCCGCCGATAAAATCCACCAACACTTCGGTGAGTTCTTTGGCACTCGCATACACCACCGACCGTTTCTGCTCACTGCACAGCAGTGTGTTTTTTGCGGCCTTCAGCAGGTGCGTTTTGCCGCAGCCTGTCGGGCCGTACACCCAAAGAAGCCCTGTATCCGCCGCATTTTCACACATCTGCCTGCACATATCTACCGCTTGCATATTTGATGCATCCTTTTGCATGGTATGAAACTCATATCGCTTATCCAACATAGTGAAAACTCCTATTCAATCCTTTCAAGGTCAAAAAGCAGTGCCCGTGCCTTTTCGGTCAAGTGGCAATCTATATGCCAATGTCCGAAATACCACCTTTTGAAGCGTGCGTTATGCCAAATCATATCGAGATAGCTTCTCAGCTCCATATCGTGCGGGTCCAGCCAAAAAGAGTCCCTCTCGCGCGGGGGCAAGGTGTACCGTAACATTTCAAGTGCCGTATTCGGCGCGGTGTGGCTCACGATGTAGTCCACCGAAAAATCCACCGCCTTCAACGTGGCTAAACCGCGGTCGTATTCCTCCCCGCTCGGCAGCTCCTGCGGCCACCATGCTTTCGGCAAACCCATACGACTTGCCTTATCAATGGAATATGCACCACCAAAGGTAAAGAAGGTTTTATTTTCAATGGTATATATGCGACCACGCTGCAAATGAAATATGTTTTTGCGTATTTGATGTACCGTACCGCCGTACCGTTCAATTTCCGGATAGGCATACAACAGGTCAAAGTTTTCGTGGTTGCCGTCTACAAACAAAATCTCATACGGTTTTTGTGCCAACATATCCAACAGGAGGTCCCCTTGCCGTTTCAGTTCGGGAGAGGTTTCATCATACCACACAAAGCCGAAATCACCGCATATTATCAATGTATCCCCCGCGGTCCAGGCGGATTCTCCCGCCATACCCGCCTCACAAAACCGCTTTATATCTCCGTGCGTATCGCCGGTTATGTATATCATACTTTAACAAACTCCTCCGGTCGCTATGCGTTTTTTGATTGTTCTCCCAAACGCCGCAAGGGTCGCTTAGTAACAACGCATACGAAAACTTCATTGTTAGGCTGGCGAGAGTTGAACTCTTTACGCCTGCAAAAGAAAACTTCCGGTGATAGTTCACCTCAAAACTTGAAATACGGGAGTATTCCTGCGTTTTGTCGGCTTCGTCTCACACAAAAATTTTACGTTTTGCAGGTTAATGAGTTTCTGCCGCCGGATTTTATGTGCGGGAAAGGCGGCGAGCGAAACCGTAAAGGGGTTCAACTCTCGCCAGCCTAACCACAAAGCGCCCCAAAGCCGCCGTTTTAGGCGAGTTCGCATGCGTCATTTGTGGTTACGGGGGTTTGTGCGTTCTTTCTTGGATTTGTCAAACTTCTCGTACGCGGCGATGATGCGTTGTACAAGCTCATGTCGGACAACGTCCTTTTCGGTAAAGTGACAAACAGCGACGTCCTCTACGCCGTCCAGCACCCGCATGGCCTCTTTCAGACCGCTTTTTTTGCCGTCGGGCAGGTCAATCTGCGTGATGTCACCGGTTACCACCATTTTGGAACGAAAGCCTAAGCGGGTCAAAAACATTTTCATCTGCTCGGGAGTGGTGTTTTGCGCCTCGTCGAGGATAATAAAGCTGTCATCCAACGTTCTGCCGCGCATATAGGCGAGCGGCGCGATTTCAATGTCGCCGCGTTCCATATATTTCTGATAGTTTTCACTGCCCAGCATATCAAACAGCGCGTCGTATAACGGGCGCAGATACGGGTCGATTTTGGCCTGCAGGTCACCGGGTAGGAAGCCGAGCTTTTCGCCCGCTTCGACAGCAGGACGGGTGAGGATAATGCGGTCAACCTGCTTGGCGCGGTAGGCGCTTACCGCCAACGCTACCGCCAAATAGGTTTTACCTGTACCCGCAGGGCCGACACCCAGCACCACCGTGTTATTGTTAATGGCGTCCGCATACTGCTTTTGGCCCAACGTTTTTGCTTTGACGGGTTTGCCCTTCGCGGTAACGCACAAGCTGTCCGCTGATAACTGCGGCAGACGCTCCTCCGCGTCCTCGTCCACCAGGGTGATAACGTACCGCACGTTTTGTTCGGTCAACTGCTCGCCGCGGCGCACAAATTGCAAAAGGCCGTCCACCGCCCGTGCCGCTTTGGCAACCGCTTCGGGCTCACCGCTGAGTTTTATGGTGGTGTCACGGCTGACAATAGCCACACCGAAGTGTTGCTCAATCATCCGCATATTTTGGTCAAAGCTCCCGAAAAGGGAAATCGCCTGTTCCATACGGTCAATGTCAATGATTTGTTCAGTAACCATATACATCTCCAATTATTATATACTTACCTGTATTTTACCAACTTTATCCGTTTTTGTCTACCGTTTCATTGATAATTTTAATGGGAATTTCCTTTGCGATGTTTTCCTCGCACAGCAAGGTCACCGTCAGTGTATACCCTTGCACGGTTTGTTCAATTTTTCGGTCGGTTTCCTCTTTTACCGTCACGCCGCTTTCAGCGAGCGCCGCAATGTCCGCTTCCAGCCGCTTTACCGCCAAAGCGCCCGCCTGTTCGGCTGTGTGGGTGATTACCGTCTCCGTGAGCGGCACAAAACGGGTGTCTACAATGCCTATCGGCAGAAAAAATTCTCCGTTGTGCGGCATACGCAGATAGGTATTTACAGTATACCGCCCCGCAAGCGGTGTATGCGAAAACAACGGTATATCATATCCGAGAAAGCGCAGAGCGGGTCGAAAAACAGGGTCGCCGCTTGGTAAAAATTGCGTTTCGGAAAACGGCACGGTTACCGAGAGGGTGTGGGTGGTTTCCGCGATAATGCGCCCCATAGACCGTCTCAAAAGCAGATTGCCCTTGTCGGTTTCCACCGCGCCGTTGACCAAAACGGTGCCCGCGGTAACCCCGTCGCCTACCGAAACGGTACCTTTTCCGCTGTAAACATCGGTTTTGACCACCCGTCCGTCCCGTGTGGCAACCAAATTGGAGCAGTCTTTGTCGGTGTATTGTACAGAAGGGGTGGGTATGCGCGTGCTGACCGCTATGCGCGCCACACAGCCCGACGGATTTACCGAGACGTATACAAGATTTTCGAGCTTTGACAGTGCTTCAATGCGCAAGGCCTGCATATTCACGTCCTTGATACGGCACCCGACAAACACGCCGCTGTCCGCCACCGCCGCTTTGATTTGTGCTTCATCCACCGCCACCTCCGATTGTACGGTTACCACCCAAATCCTGCCGGATAACACCCACAGCAGCACAGCGGCGAGAACTAACCCTATAGGAATGCCGATACGCCTGCGATACGGAAACATTTTGAAATACAAGCCGTATTTTTTAGTGGTTTTGAGCCGCATACACGCGCGTTTGGCGAAGGGGCGCAAAAGGCGGTATTGCCCTGCGGGACAGGAGGCGGAGAACCGCTCGCCCTGCCGCACGGTGTCGGTTATTTGCAGTCCCGCCTTGCTTGCCTCGCTCAAAAACTGTTCGGGAAAACCGCCCTCTGCCGTGAACCGCACGTACCCATAGAAAAACCGTAACAGCTTCAGCCACATACCGTGTCCTCCCCGATGTGTACGGTAGCAATATACCCCCGTACCAGTGCCGCGCCGTCGGTCATACGGCATATCCGCAACATATCCCCTTCAAAGCCGACGGTACCTGCGGTGGTTTGCAGGACAATGCGATTTTGGTCATAGCACAGCACCCGTATACACCCTTCCACCACCGCCTGCTGTGCGGAATATTCCAACCGAAACGGGCATAAAACGCTGTTCACACGTTTTCGCAAAGCGTACTTGACCTTTTTCATCCCACCACACCTTTCTGGTATATTCATCTGTTTTTTGTGATAGATATATAGCGAAACGGGGGACCGAGTATGCAAAAAACGGTGAGAAATATCTTAAGCTTGGCGGTACTAGCGGTGGCGGCGGTAATGCTGTTTCGTTATCCGCAAGCTGTGCTGACGGGGGCTTGCCGCGGCCTTTCTCTTTGCGGCAATGTGTTGATACCGTCTCTTTTGCCGTTTTTAACCTTGGTGGGGGTGTGTATGCGCAGTGGGTTGGCGGAGGCGGCGGGAGCGCTTCTCAAACGCCCGACAGCCGTATTGTTTCACCTGCCCGCCCCCGCCGCTGCACCGATATTGTTTGCCTTTGCAGGCGGGTATCCCGCGGGTGCCGTGTCGGTAAAGGAGTTGTTGGATGAAGGCAAAATTACGGAGGACGCGGCAAAACGGATGATGCATTTTTGCGTGGGTGCGGGGCCTGCGTTCGCGGTGGGTGCTGTCGGCGAGGCGATGCTCGGCAACAGCCGCGCGGGGTGGGTGTTGCTGTCAGCACACCTGTTGGCCGCGTGGATATTGGGCTTCACGGAGGCAAGACGCGCACCGTTGCCGCTGTCGTCGACCGCGCATTCTCCTTCTTTGCCGTTTGCGGTGGCATTTACTGCCGCGGTGCGGGCGGCGACCGAGGCGCTGGTATGTATGAGCGGTTTTGTGATACTGTTTTCGGTGTGTCTGTCGGTGGCAGACGGATCGGGACTTTGCGTATGGCTGGATACGTATGTTGCGGGCGGCTCGGTGATGCTGGCAGGGCTTTTAGAGGTGACGGCGGGGTGTACGGCGGCGGCAGGTGCGGCGGTACCTCTTTTGTTTCTTGTGGGCTTTTTTCTGTCCTTTAGCGGGCTTTCGGTACAATGTCAGGTGCGCTCCGTTTTGCAAAAATACCCCGCGGTACTGAAAGATTTTTTCCTGTTCCGTTTGTTGCACGGCTTGCTCGGCGGGGGGCTTACCGTACTGCTGTTTGCACTGCTTCCCGATACGGTTTCGGTGCTGGCACCCGACAGCACCACCGTAAAAACGAAGTCGGATCGTAGCCATGTCGTTCTGTGAGCCAAGGAGTTGTTAGTCTCTCTTGTCTTCCTAAGACCGCTTGGCCTCCGACTTGTTGCACGGTCTGCTCGGCGGGGGACTTACCGTACTGCTGTTTGCGGTGCTTCCCGATACGGTTTCGGTGCTGGCACCCGACAGCACCACCGTAAAAACG
>JAZSED010000028.1:0-43765 GCA_045531495.1 Acutalibacteraceae bacterium | reverse complement strand
GGTGCGTTCCCGCTCGGAAAGACGTGCCACCGCCTCCCGCAAAAGCTCCCGTTCTGCCTCCTGCTCCACCCCGCGGTGAATGTCATCGGGATCACTGCCCAGCACGTCGGACAACAGCAGCTCGTTGCCGTCCCAATCGGTATTCAGCGGCTCATCAAAGGATACCTCGTGCTTTTGTCCCGCAATTTTTCGCAGATGCATCAATATTTCATTTTCAATACACCGGGAGGAGTAGGTAGCGAGTTTTATATTCCGTTCAGGACAGAAAGTACCCACCGCCTTAATAAGGCCGATGGTGCCGATAGAAATAAGGTCCTCTATTCCCACCCCCGAGCTTTCAAACTTCCGCGCAATATACACCACCAACCGCAGGTTGTGGGTTATCAGCGTTTCCCTTGCCGCGGGGTCGTGCTCCTCCAACCGTGCCAAAACCGTGCGTTCTTCTTCGGGCGTGAGCGGCGGCGGCAGTACGTCGGTGCCGTTTATGTATAAACAATCCTCCTTTAAAAACAACCGTCGCAAGAACTGCCGCAAACGGCAAAATATCCTATGCATCTCCGTCTCCCCTTTCCAATAATTCCCCGATATCCGTACCGCAAATCGCGGTATACTCCCCGTGACCCAAAGCATCGCTCACCGCGAGAAAACAGCCTGTAACGTCCCAGCGACCGCCCTTTTTATCGGTAATATACATACGTTTCGGGCAAAAAGCGGGCAATACGCCTTCACCGCCCACCGTTTCAAACGGAATAAGACGCATTTTGCAATCCTGTGCCGCCTGTGCATCCTCTGCCCACCCGTGCGGCAATACCGTTTGGGCAGCGGTGCGGTCAATCACAAGCGCAGGGCGGCCGGAAAACGGCTCTTTCAAGGTGCAACCGCTGTCATACAGCAAAGAGCATACCAATTGCTTCTCGTTTTCCTGCACCGTCAAGGTATACACGCGGTTTTGCGGTGCGGTGCGGCGCCGTAACCGTTCATACAGTAATATACACACGTATGCCACCGCCGTAAACACAATAAGCAGTGACGCGGGCGCATCATAGTACACCACACCGCCCACCACCATAAATCCGTCGGGTGCCACCGTATACCACAGTGCGGTTGCAATGCCCGAAAAAACAGCGGACACCACCGAAAAGGTAGTAAAAAGTTTAAAAAAGGACCGCCACGAATACAAGCGGAAGGTAATCACCGTCAACAGCACCGTTCCAAGTGTGCGTATCACCAGCGACAGCCACACAGAAAGCGGCGGTAAAAACAGCAACAAGCACAAAAGCGCACCCACTGCGGCGCCCAGCACCAACCGAATGCGACGGGTAGGTGTGCGACAAATACGTGCTGTAAGGGATAGCAGTAAAAAGTCTATCCATAAATTGAGCAAGAACAAGACATCTATGTACACAACAGGCATACCATCACCAACAAGAGTATACCGCGCGCAAACGGCAATTTCTGCCGAAATCGGTAGACAAAAAAGAAAACCGTGTACGAACAAAGGTCGTACACGGTTTTGGGTTTTCAATTACAGCGGCAGGCGGTTAACGATACCGCTCTTCAGGGTCAGCGGCCAGGTCTTTACATATTCAGCGCACAGTTTGTCGATGTTTTCGGCAATCATCGCATTTTCTGCGTTCAATTCCCACGCCTTGCTACCCTCGCCCGCAAAATACATCACGTGGTAACCGTAATCGGTTTTCACAACCCCGGTGTCCCCTTCTTTACGGTCTTTATCGAAAATCCAGGTGTCAAAAGCTTCTACCATTTCGCCTTTCGATACATTCTCGTACAAGCCGCCCGTTTCTTTAGAGCCGGGGTCTTCGGTATACTTTGTGACAAGTGCGGCAAAACTCTCTGCGGTGGCCTCGCCTTTTTTCCACTCGGCAAGCACCTCTTCCGCCTTCGCTTTCGCGGCATCGTCACTGCCAAGACCTTCCTTGGTCAACAGGATATGACGCACATTCACGGTGGCGGCATCATCGATATACGGCAACGCAGTCAACTGATATACAGCATACGTACCCTGACCCTCGGCAACATAGGTGTTGTCAATCTTCGCCGTACCAAACGCCCAGGTGCAAACAGCGTCGTTGTCCTTATAATACACACCCGTCTGCTTTAAGGACTGTAATTCGGTTTCGATATCCGAGGCAGATGCGCCAATGGCGGAAAGCACCTCTCTCACCGCTTTATCATACGCTTCGGCGGTCGTGGCTTTCGCAATGTGGTCAGCGGCAGATTTCGCAGCGGCGGCATCTTTATACCAACCGTTGGTACCGTACGGAATGATAAACATTTTATAATCTACCATTTTGAAATATTTTTCATTTGTTTTGAAATATTCCTCAACTTTAGCATCGTCAATCGCCAAATCCGCAGTGGCTTTTTCGTACATTTTGGAGGCCAAGGTGGTCAACTCCATAGCCGCCGTAAAATCTTCGGCAGTAAAACCGAACCGTTCGGTATACGCACCAAAATCGTTGGAAATCGCATACTGTGCAATTTCCGCCTTTTCTTCAGCGGTCAATTCCATACCTTGTTCCTTCGCTTTTTCGGCAAACAACAGTACCTGTCTTAAGTTGGTTTGTGCTTCCAAAGCAAAATAGTCAAACCACGAAACATCCTCGCGAAAATATTGCTTTTTCAGCGACTTTTCGGGGTCTAATCCCAAGGTCTCGCCGTAATTGCTATAGTAATTCTCAAAGGTGTTATAGATGAAATAGGACATCATTTCACCCGTCACCGTGAAGTTTTCGGTTTTCATGGCGGTTACATTACGGAGATACCAGCCTTGATTGACAATAACACCGAAAAAGATGCCCAAGCCAATGCCGACAACCGCCGCCAATGCGATTGCCGAAAGCACACAGGTGCGAATGACCCGATTACGCTTTGCCTTTTTCTCCGCGGCGCGTTTTTGCGCTTCGCGTTCTTCTTTGTTCTGTTTACGCTCTTCGCGCAGTCTTGCATTTTTACCCATTTTGTATACTCCTTATTCTTTATCTGTACTTTCTACGGTGATTTCATACGATATCTTGGAAAGTGAATCGTCGGGAATCTGTATAAATTTTTTCGGAATAAATACGTCATACGCATTATATCCGTCAAATATCACGTAATAATCGCGCGGAATATTCCCCACCGTCGCATCGGTAATGACATCGCCGTTGCCGTTCATCAGTTTGATACGGATGGTAACGGGGTGCTGTGATTCCGACATACCGTTTGCCAAGCTTAAGTCTATGCGCATACCGCCATTCTTGGTATAGTACGCTTGGTTTATCTCCGCCGTAATACCGTCGCTGCTTTTTTCGGGTACCAACGTTTGGTTGATATAATAGGTCATACCGACCTTTGCTCCACGACCGAAGGTGCCGTTGGAAATCAGCATCACCGCCACACCCAACACAACCAAGCCAACCAATGCCGCAATCAGCAGGATAACCTGACGTCTTTCCTTCGGGTCAACCGGCTCCTTTTTCTTTTTTTCTTCCCGCAAGCGACGACGCGCCTCTTGTTTAGCCGCACGTTTTTCCGCCTTTTCTTGTTTTTTGAGCTGTTCACGCTGTTGCATCGTTAAGGCGGGTCCTTCAAAAATCGTAGAAATCGGCTCCGCTCCTTTACGCGTTTTTTTCGACATAAAACTTCCCCTTTTAGCACATTTACATTATTTTAACACAAACAGTATAAGAAAGTAAAGTATATTCATTGAAAATTCACAAAAGGAAAAAGAGGACTCTATAAGTTGGGTGGTCTAAGGGATGCAAAAAAAGATTAGCACAGCGTGCTAATCTTTTTGGGTTAGTTTTCAGTAAATAATTTAAAATGCATCGGCATACCGTTTTGCATCACGGGATAGCTTTCTCCGTCGATAAGCGGCATAAAATAGTCAATAGCGGGCGGCAAAATACCGTTGCCCGTTTCGTTGATCCATTCCAGCGGGAACTTCTTTTCGTGGTTTGCCACCTCTCCCGCATCTACCGTTGTAAAGGACACGGTGTACGGCTTATCCGACTCGCGCTTAAAGCACATCATTTTACCCGTTTCTCCCGCCAAAGCCGCATTAACACCCGCGGCGGCAATCGCTTCCGCTTCATTCAGGTCGGTCAGCGATGCGATATGCGACGCACAACGCTGCATAACGTTCAATTCAATAGAGCGCACCTTACAGCCGATTTCCTTGCTGACGATTTCTTCCAAGCGCTTGCCGACACCCGACAGATACCGATGGCCAAAGTTATCGGTAACACCCGAACGGTAGCTGCCGCCCGCTTCTTCGGGGGCGATTTCAATGCCTTCGGAAACGGCGATAATAACCGAGCGATAGGTCTTATGCGCCTGACGAATATCGTTTAAGAACTTCTCTACCGAGAAGGGCAATTCGGGGAGATAAATCAGATGCGGCGCGGTTTCGCCGTTCTGATGCAAAAGGCAGGTCGAGGCGGTCAGCCAACCCGCGTTTCTGCCCATAATTTCCACAATGGTCACTGAACGCACACTGTAAGCGGTGCTGTCACGGGTGATTTCCTGCAGGGTGGTAGTAACATATTTCGCCGCCGAGCCGAAACCGGGCGTGTGGTCGGTAAAGCACAAGTCGTTATCAATGGTTTTCGGAATACCGATAACGCGGATTTCCTTACCCAATTTTGCAAAATAGCGGCTCAGTTTTACCACCGTATCCATCGAATCGTTACCGCCGATATAGAAAAAGGCGCGGATATTGTTCTTTTCGAGGCAATCAAGCACCGCTTTATACACCGTCTCGTTTTCCTCTGCCTCAGGCAGTTTATAACGGCAAGAGCCCAGCACGGTGGATGGCGTACGGCGGATAAGGTCCAGCGCCGCATCATCGGGTGCTTTTTCGTTCAGGTTGACAAGGCGGTTTTTGATAAACCCTTCAATGCCGTTGGGGGAACCGAAAACAGTATCAATTTCCCTATGTTTCCGCGCTTCACGGATGACACCCGTCAGCGATGCGTTAATGGCAACGGTCGGGCCACCCGACTGTGCAACAGCAATATTAAAAGCCATAATTTTCTTCCTCTCTACTTTTTCTTTCGGCTGTAACGAGATTTTTTGGGCTTGGATTTCGTGGCGGGAGTATCGGGCTTAACAAGACAGTGCGGCCCGTTACCTATTAAGTCTCCACGCCCCGCCTCACGCAACGCACGCAGTACCACCGCGCGGTTTTCGGGGCGGAAATACTGTAACAGCGCACGCTGTGCCGCTTTTTCGGCGGGGGTGCGCGGTACGTATATCGGTTTTAAGGTGTAGGGGTCTAATCCCGTATAAAACATACAGGTGGATATGGTGCCGGGGGTGGGATAAAAATCCTGTACCTGCTCGGGGTGCAATCCTTCTTCCTTCAAAAACACCGCCAATTCAATCGCATCCCGCATAGTACTACCCGGATGGGATGACATCAGATACGGCACCAAATACTGCTTTTTGCCCGCGCTTTTGGTCAATTCATAAAACCTTTTTTGGAATTTCTTATAAGTTGCAATACCCGGTTTTCCCATAGCGTTCAACACATTGGCAGAGCAATGCTCGGGAGCCACCTTTAATTGACCGCTGACGTGGTGTTTGACAAGTTCTTTAAAAAATGTATCGTCGGTATCCGCCAACAGGTAGTCAAAACGGATACCCGAACGGATAAACACGCGTTTAACACCCGGCAAGGCACGCAGACGGCGCAACAGCTGTAAATATGCGGTGTGCTCCGCCTTTAATGCAGGGCAAACGACAGGTGCCAGGCATTTTTTGCCTTTGCAAAGCCCTTTTTTCGCCTGTCCTTCACACGAAGGGTGGCGGAAGTTGGCGGTAGGACCGCCCACGTCGTGGATATACCCCTTGAAATCAGGCATTTGGGTCAGTTTTTTGGCTTCCTCTATCACCGACTCTTCACTGCGGCAGGTAATCTGCCTACCTTGGTGAAACGCGATAGAACAGAAATTACAAGCGCCAAAGCAACCGCGGTTATGGGTCAGCGAAAATTTCACCTCTTCAATACCGGGTACACCGCCCAGGTGTTCATAAGAGGGATGATAGTTTCTTTCGTAAGGCAACGCGTATACCGCATCGAGTTCTTCTGTAGTCAGTGGCGGCATCGGCGGATTTTGCACCAAAATCACGTCGCCGTGGCGCTGTATCACCGTTTTACCGCGTACCGCGTCCTGCTCATCCTGTTGGATACGTGCGGCAACGGCATACTGCCGTTTACCTGCATTATCCGCGACCCTCACCGTCTCAAAAGAAGGACATTCTGCACACGGACGGGGTGTATATTCCGCAACGGGAATGGCAACACACGTACCGAGAACATCGGTGATACTATGCACCGTTTCGCCGCTACGCAAGCGGGCGGCAATTTCCCGCACCTGGTTTTCTCCCATACCGTAAATCAAGATATCCGCGCCGCTTTCGCACAGCACAGACGGATGTACGGTATCATCCCAATAATCGTAGTGTGCAAAGCGGCGAAGGGATGCTTCCAAGCCGCCGATAACAATAGGCGTACGGGGAAACAACTTGCGTATCTGCCGACAGTACACGGTAACCGCTCGGTCGGGGCGTTTACCCGCTTTACCGCCTGCCGTATACGCATCATCACTGCGGCGACGTTTGGCGGCAGTATAATGCGCTACCATCGAATCAATGTTGCCGCTGTTTACAAAAAAGCCAACAGTCGGGGTGCCAAAGCGCTGATAGTCAGCTTCCGTTTGCGGCTGTGATACAATGCACACACGAAAGCCCTCCGCCTCCAACACGCGTGAAATAATGGCGGTGCCGAAGCTCGGATGGTCCACGTACGCATCCCCTGTCACCATCACAATGTCAGGGGTGTCCCAGCCGCGAGCACGCATATCTTCTGTTGTCATCGGCAGAAAAGCCATATATGTACTCACTCTCCGTCGGTTTCATTCGCCCGCATTTCCAGCCATTGTTGGCGGGTAATGAGCACCTGTCTCGGCTTACTACCCTCATACGGCCCGATAATGCCTTTTTGCTCCAATTGGTCAATGATACGGCCTGCACGTGCATAGCCCAGACGCAGGCGGCGCTGCAGCATAGAGGTGGACGCCATACCCGCTTCCACCACCGCTTCAATTGCCTGCGGTAACATCTCGTCCCAATCGCCGTCTCCGCCGTCCGCGTCATCCGCGCCGCCCTTTGCGGCGGATTTACCCGCGGCGGCCGCCTGACGGTCGATTTCGTCCAAGATATCTTTATCGTATTCATTCGGTGTTTTATCGCTGTCTTTCAAGAACTGCACCACCGATTCCACTTCGCGGTTGCTGACAAAACAGCCCTGCACACGCAAGGGCTTGGGCTTGCCCACAGGCATAAACAGCATATCGCCGTAGCCGAGCAGTTTCTCCGCACCGCCCGTATCAATAATGGTGCGGGAGTCCACCGCGGATGCCACCGTGAGGGACAAGCGGCTCGGAATATTCGCCTTGATAAGGCCGGTGATAACGTCAACCGACGGACGCTGGGTAGCGATAACCATATGCATACCCGCCGCACGTGCCATCTGCGCCAAGCGGATGATGGAATCCTCCACCTCGCTTGCCGCCGCCATCATCAAGTCGGCAAGTTCGTCAATAACGATAAGAATAAGCGGCATTTCCTTGAGGGTGTCGCTCTTTTTGGCAAGTTCATTATACGAGGTCAGATCTCTCACGTTATTTTCGGAGAAAATTTTATAGCGGTGCAGCATCTCATTCACCGCCCAGCCCAAAGCGCCCGCCGCTTTGCGCGGGTCGGTCACAACGGGAACAAGCAGATGCGGAATGCCGTTATATACACCGAATTCAACCTGCTTCGGGTCGATAAGCATCAGTTTCACTTCATCGGGACGGGCGTGGTACAGCACCGACTGAATCATCGAGTTGGTACATACCGATTTACCCGAGCCTGTCGTACCTGCAATAAGCAAATGGGGCATCTTCGCCAGATCGGCAAGCACAAGGCCGCCTTCAATATCCTTACCGAGTGCCACGGTAAGCTTGCCTTTGGAATTTAAGAACTCTCTGGTATCCAACAGCTCGCGCAAGCATACGGTGTTGCGGTTCTTATTGGGAATCTCAATGCCGACAGCCGCTTTATTCGGGATAGGCGCCTCAATACGCACACCTGTGGTCGCAAGACGCAGAGCGATATCATCCGCAAGACCCGTAATACGGCTGATTTTTACGCCTGCGCTCGGTTCCAATTCATAACGGGTCACCGCAGGACCGTGGGTTACCGCGGACATACGGGTGGAAATGCCAAAGTCGCGCAGAGTATTGACCAGCAATTCCCCGTTTCGACGCACCTCGTCTTCAGTGGCTTTGCCCGAACCGCCGCGCGGCTCGTCCAACAACGAAATCGGCGGAAAACGGTAGCCGTCCTCTTCCTCCTCGGGGGCAAGTGCCGCGTGCGGCTTTTCCTCCTTTACATTGCTGTCACTTTCCAAATCCGCCGCCGCTTGTTTCAATGTTTCCACCGTTGCGGGTGCGGGCTTGGGCTCTTCGGCTTTTTCAACCTTTCTTCTGCCGCGTTTGGGCGTATCCTCCTCGTATCCCTCGCCGAGATCAATATCAATTTTCGTGCGGCGACGGGGGCGCAGCATTTCTCCCTTTTCTGCCTCTCGCGCTTCTTCCATACGCTCCGCCGTTTGGGTAATGGCGGTGCCGATAGACTCTTTTGTCTTCTCTACAGGCTTCCACATGGTGCGGAACAGCGCTAAAATAGTGGTACCCGTAACCAGCATCAAGAACACAAACACAAGCAAACAAATGATGATTTTTGCACCCACACCGGGAAACAGTTTGAGCATCGGGAACCCCAACAACGTGCCGAACACGCCGCTGCTCCAAAAATGCGAATAGCCTGCCGCATAGCTCTCGGCAATACCCTTAAAATAGCCGATTTCATCAATATTGGCAGAAAATATGTAAATGGCGCTGTCTATCATCGCCAGCAAGGTAACACTTTGCCACACCTTGGTACTGATACTGCCGATAGGCTTCTCCATCGCGGCTATGACCGCAATGTACCCGAGAAGCAACGGCAGCACATACGCGCCTACGCCAAATATGCCGCGCATAAACAGGTGGATAAACCGCCACAGGTTACTGCCTTCCTCACCCGGAATGCACACCATACACATCAACAGCACGGCAACGGCAAACAGAATCACCGCCGCCGCTTGATGACGGGCGCGCGGCTTTTCTTTTTTCTTGCTTTTTATGCTTTTCTTAGCCAAAACAATTCCTCCTCAAAGCTGGTTATCTATCATTTCATACAATACGTCAAGCGCATCGGACAACGACCCTACACGGTCAATCAAGCCTTCCTTCACGGCGGTCTCTCCGTCAAGCACCGTGCCGATATCGGTTGCCATTTCATCCGTATCCATACACAGCTGCATAAACCGTTCTTCGGTCATATGCGAATGTGCGGTCACAAAGCGGGTGATACGCCCTTGCATCTTGCGCAGATAGGTAAATGCCTGCGGCACACCCAGCACCAAACCGTTGGTGCGCACAGGGTGAATGGTCATGGTGGCACTCGGTACAATCATCGAGCACCGCGCCGCCACCGCCATCGGCACGCCGATGGAATGACCGCCACCCAGCACCAACGACACGGTGGGCTTCTTCATACCCGCAATCAATTCTGCCAATGCAAGACCCGCTTCAATATCGCCGCCGACCGTGTTGAGTATGATAAGCAGCCCGTGTATATCGGGGCTTTCTTCCACCGCAACCAACTGCGGAATCACGTGCTCATACTTGGTGGTCTTATTATCCCCTGCCAAGGTATAATGCCCTTCTATCTGCCCGATAACGGTAAGGCAGTGTATGGTGTGTTTGCCGTTATCGGTGGTGACCGCACCGTGCTCAACAACGTCTTCCATCTGCCCGTGTAAGCCGCTGTCCTCGGTGGTGTTATCGCATTTTTTATCTTCCGACATATAAAGCGCCCCTCTTTCAAAATACTATGTTTAGCATTGCCGAAAAAGGGCACAATATCGCATTTTTATTATTATATACTAAAAATAAGAAAGACGCAAGTTTTCTTTTACAAAAAACACCCTTTTGCGATCGCAAAAGGTTGTTTTGGTCATTTCTCCATAATTTTTTGTAATCTGCCGACCACATCCGCAAGGTAATTGGCACCTCTGGCGGCAAAAATACCGGTCAGCACACCACCGACAGGCCGCAAAGCAAAATGAATACCGAATGCGCCGTAAAAATCGGCGCCTGTCAGCAAACATAATACCACCGACACCGCAATGGCAATACCTTGTATCAAAAGTGCCTTTTTGTCACCGCCCACAGCGGCAACGGCACTTTTACCGTATTCCACCAACGCCTCTACCGTCACGGCGATGACCGTCACAAGCAAAAGACCTTCCATTTTTATTCTTTTCCTTCCCATTTATCCATACGCTTATGCGCGCTTTTTGTGGATTCTTCCACTCGAGTCACGCGGTCTCGCACCTCATCCAGCTGTTCACGCACGTCCGCCATCAGCACGTCGTTTTTGTCCACCTGGCCGCGGATATGCTTGATGTCCGAACGCATTTCGGACAGCTCCGCCGCCTTTTTCTCGTCCTGCGCGCGCATACCGCGCAGGTTGGAAATCAGCGCCACAATAACACCTGCCGCAGAAAGCAGTGACAGCCAGCCCGTAATGCCTAACTGTTCCACGCGTCACACCCCTATTTTTGCACAATATAGGTGGCGTACCCCGCTTTTTGCAATTCTGCCGCGAGATTTTCCGCATTTTTCTTTTCCTTGAACGCGCCTACCTGTACCGCGTACAAGCCCTGCTCTTTTTGTGCATACGGATCCTTGAACGGTATCTTGAAATACGCACAAAGCGCTTTCGCATCCGCCTCGGCAAAAGCCTGCATTTGCGTATGCAGAAATGCCGCGTCCTCCGTGTTGTCGTGGAACACCATCTCATCATATATACACACCGCAGAGGTGTTGCGAATTTCGGTGAGCTCGGTGTTTTCAATCACCCTGCCACCCGCAGGATAAAACGCTCTGCGGAAGGTAAGCATCTGCTCGGCAAGTTCTTTGCCCCTGCCTGTCGGCCATACGAAAATACGCGAGCCGCGTGCAGTATGCCCCGATGACGCATTGGTGTGTTTCACAAAATGCACGTCCGCTTTCCACGCATTGGATTCCGCAATGGTTTTTGCGTACCCCGCGCCTTTATTGGCTTTGTCCGAGCGTTTCCACTCGATGCCGCACGCATCCAAATACGGGATCAGCATATCCATATATGCGCTGCAGTGCGTGTTTTCACTGCAAGAAGCGCTGTATGCGCACGGGTTGTCCGCCGCGTGCAAAGCAGGTGATAAATATACTTTTGGCATCAATTTCACCCCTTTTTTATACTATGTGTCGGGTTTTCTTGTTGTTCGGCGGTTTTTGCCGCCGCATTCCCGTTTGTTTTTTTCATTTGCTGCAAATCGCGTTTTAGCAACGCCTTTTGCACCCTTTTTTGCCATTTCCCGTTTATGGTTCGATTCTTCATATACAACTCCTATCGGTACACAAACGTAAGGCCATCCACGGCAACCCGCCCCTTCCATCTGCACTCAAAACCAAACCTCTTGGACGCAGACAGCTGCGGCGTGAGCACAACATCTCCTGCCATTTCTCCGCACAACTTCTTTAATTCCGGGTATACAACACCGTCATGCAGATACGCACATTCGATCTGTGCGTCATCCGCTGCTTCGAGGCCCAGATAGGTGTGTAAAACGCGCTTTTTGCGAACAGTATTGTCAAGGGTATAGTCTTTGGTCTGAAAATACATTTGAATATTATTAGGCTTTTCAAAAGTGGTGATTTGACCCTTCTGACCGTCCTCCGGCAGGTAGAGACTAACCGTTGTTTCCCGAACGATCACCTCTCCGTCCGGATTTTCTTGTCGACTGTGCACCCATCCTATGACTGTGTTGCCGTCGCCAAACAGATAACCGACGTCAAAATCACTTTCTATTGTCCAGACATACCAGACAAGCTGCTGTGCTTTACTGTCGCTATACCCGTTACTATACTGATAAAACGCCTTGTCGTCCACCCGCAAAGCGTATATGGTGTGCCCAACCTGCAACAGATAATAGCCCCTGTAAAGTACAGCGTTTGCCTCTTTCCATTCTTTGGCGGTATGCTTTTTCAATGCAGGGGAAATCAACCCGGATATTTCTTTTGCGACAAATCCCGACGTATCCTTCACCAAGGTATAAACCTTTCCGTGACCGTCCGCCCAACACAAGCGATTACCGCACAACACCACCGTTTTCGGTGCGCTACAGCCAATCTTTCCATGCAGTTGCAATAATGAAAAATCATTTGTCGCCGCTGCAGAACCGCCTTGACGGGGTTGGAGGTAATATATCTCATTTTCCTTGAAAATCACCAGAGAGCCGTCCTGCTTACCAAAGGCGGTCACTGCCTGATTAATATCTCCTACCTCCATGTAGTTGGTTTGGGGAAAATACAGTGGTTGACCCGGCGCGGTCCAATATATACGATTTTTTACATATTTCCAACCGCTAAAGAACTGACACGCATTCTCCCCTGCACGTGACCCGCCAAACCACGTCGAAAAGCTCATATGAGCAATCGGGTTCCTTTCCAAACGTGTTCTGACTTTGCTTGCGTAAGCCGTTATATTGTTGGCTGAGCCCACATCAGGCACGATCATATTGTTGGCAGGATCCACAAAGAAGAAGCACCCTGTCTCACGTTCAACCCGTACCTTTTTGTTGTCAATCAAATCGCTATACTTCTCATTGGCGGGCACCGTATACGTTATCTCTATTCCGTTAGATTTGACAAGAGAAACCTTAAAGGATTTATCGACATCGATATCTGTGTACGGCAAATGAAATATCTTCCCCGTTTCAGCAGCAGTGTACCTTGCCATGAACTTGTCAGTCAGCAGATTTCGTGCTTCATACGGCTGTCCCACCGCCTGCGATTTTTCGGTAACTGAAGAGATACCTCGCCCACCGACAAATATACACGGCACGTAAGCTTCATCATTAACCTTACGATATTGTCCACCCTCGCCCGCTGCGTAGATGCTGTCGTCAGACAGAAAAAGCAGCAGATCCTCTGTATCTGTATACGGATATTCCATAAACATCCCCGTAATTGAAGGGTCCATATTTTCGAAATGTTTGTCAACTCCGATTGCTCCGTTGGCGTATAAAGAGCCGACACATAAGGTGGCCGTACTTTGCGTGGAGAACTGCTCTTTACGGAGAAAGCGCCTTGTCAGCATGCCCCATCTCACCGAATCTTCACCGCTGAACTTCCATTCGGTTTGCTTATCGATACTCCAGCTTTTTATGCCCCCTTCCCTTACGAAAAAGGGACGAGAACGCAAAGCACCGTTATGCCACCATACGTTCTCTGCAACACATAACTGCGTATCCGCTGTGTTGCGTTTTCCGTCACGAAGATTGCAGCCGCCTTGTAATGCCTCTACGGTAAATTGCGCATTCTTGCCCTTTTTTAACGTAGGGAACTTCATACGTCCGCCTCCTCGTTCAGCCGCGCAAACAGCACGTCTTTTCGCCGACATACAACAGGTGCCGCCGCACGTTTTCGGTTGTATATAGTCGCATATACCTGCTGGTTATCGCCATCCCCTTCCGACATAGCAAACAGCATTGCCACACCAAACGGCATCACGTCCTTTGTCTGCCTGTCATTGAGCAAAACGGGCTCGTCCAATGAAACGAGCGGCAAAAACGGGTCTTTTCTCCCCGTATACCACAAATCGCCGTAAATCTGATTGACTGCCGCCAACCCGCGCGCCGCCAAATCCACTTCGCTCTCATCATCCAATTTTTCACAGATATCGATATAATTCAGCAGTAGCAACGCCTGCCGTAAAATATCCCGTCCGCTTCGCATACTATCTCCTCCCTTCAGAGACGGTCGCAGGCAATTTGCCTGCGACCGTTACGGTTTTTAGTAGATATACGCGTAAATACTGTTTTCCATACTGTTACGGATGAACAGATCGTAGTACACGCGGTAGTCAAACTTCCACGCATCGGCATTAAGATTGTGTGCGGGGTCAAAAGCACGCACCTTTTCGGTCTTCTTAATGAGTGACGCCGCACGCTTGGGCATCACAAGCAAGCCGATGTTTTTCGCCTGGGCGGCAGGGGTAAAGCCACCTGCCACCTGGTCACCGCTCACACCGTCGTTGAACACGTACGCGGTCTTCATACGGCTGTCGGGGGTAGGCAGAATCGCAACGCCGTTGAGAGATTTCACCTCGGTGCTGACAGCGCCCTTTTTGAAGGAGCTTGCTACCAACACACGGGAAAGGTCACCGCTCTGCTGCAATGCGCCCCACATGGTGCTATCCACGAACGCAACCAGCTCTTCATCGTAGCCAACCTCGTTCTGCACCTTGCGAATTGCATCAGACAGCATAGTGAATGCGTCGGTTTCGGGCGTGCCCTCCACCGTCTGTTCCTTGGTTGCCGCAAAGCCGCCGAGCTTAGACAGCACGTAAGCGTCAATTTCCGGTACCACCTGGGTACGTACAAACTCGCCCATTACCTGACCCGCAAGGTCGGCAATACCCGTCTCGTCATTGTCCTCACGGTCAAGCTGGAAGGAGCGGCCGCGGTCCATAGACAACGAATACGGCTCGGCGGTCACCGATACGGTGCCCGAAACGAAGCCGGTATCGCGATCATAGTTGCCAAGACCCGAAAAGGACATTTCGGGAATCAGCACCGTTTTGCCGCCGACAAATTTGGCTCGCAAAGCATTATCCGCCAAGAAGCCGGTTACCGGTTTATGTACGATAGCCTTGTCGAGTTCACCTGTCATGGTAGATTCAAAATTTTCAAAATCAATACTCATTTTCTTTTCTCCTTATCTTTTGATATGTTTACTGTAATGCCTGCTCAAAAGAGCGTGCAAACGCATCCGACACGGGCTTTGCCTGTCTGTTTCCGCCGCCCAGCGAGCCTGCCGCCGCTTCTGCCGCACGTTGCTGGCGCTGCTGTTCTGCAAGCACCGCCCGCTCTTCCCTAAAGCGGTGGCGCAAAAACGCATCCAGCAAAGGAATATTTTCCTCTGCTGCCGCCTGCAGCACCGCCTCAGGCAGATCGGCAACCGATTGCAGTTCGGGCATTTCCTGCTGTAGCTGCAAAAACCCGTCCGCCAACGCATCTGCCGTTTGTTCGCTCATCACAGCTTCTTCCGTCACCGCATTTTCCTGTATTTCACTCATTGGTTTTCCTCCTTCCGCGCCGCCGTTTCCCGCAGTTCACGCAACAAACGTCGTTGTCCCGGAATACTGCCCGCGGGCAAGCGGCTGACATACTGCTCGGGTGTAATGACCCCATCCTCCAGCATTTTGTTCAACAGACCCAGCGTAGCATTTTGGTCGTTTGTCACCGATTCCGCCACGTCCACCTTGACCGAAAACAGCAAAGAAGCGCAAATTTCCGCATCAAATTCACAGTAGCGGCTGCCAAACGCCGTCGTCAGGCGCAACGGTCGTCTGCCGTACATCTGTACCCAAAAATCCGCCCAAATGCGCGCCACATCCTCGCAGAAGCTGAAAAAGCGGTTGCGGATAAGCTGCATCGGCTTGACCGATGCTTCACGCACCGCCAAAATTGCGGATGCGTTATCGGGGCGCACGTCGCCGAGCACAACACCGCTGACACCCGCTTGATTGAGCGTGTCGGTAATGAGGGAAGATATTCCGGCGCTATACTGAGAGGAATATGCCGGTGGATCTACGTACTTAATGGCCCGTTCCACATCCTCACCGTTGCCGTATACCGGAATGACCTGACCGGGGTCATTGGTAACCGGCTGTGTCACCACGTCACCGTTAACCAGCATGATCGGCATACCGGTCATCATCATCGCCCACACGCCGGCGGTGAGCATACGGTTAATGGCAATCTGGTTAGGAATCAGATACGGGATTTCACTTTCCCCATACCCACACCCATGACGGGTACACCAACGGAAATCTGCCAGCGGATACAGTTGAATCCCGAGACACCACGGCGGGCGCACCACCGCACCGCCTGCCACCTGCATGCCCCATACGCGACTTTCACCGTTTTCGTCCCATTCTTTCCAGAAACGAGTCAGCACGGTGGCTTTTTTAGGAGCATCTTCATCGGCGGGGTAGGTGGTATCGGGACGGATGCTTTTCCACCCGTTACCGCCGAAACGACGCGCGGTACGTTTGAGCGTCTCCACCTCTTTTTGCTGTGCTACCAACAAAAAGGGCTGTGCCTGCAGTGTCTCCTCGGTGGGGTCACCAAGAAACACCTGGTCAATATGCAAAACCTCGCTGACAATATCCCCGCGGATGGGATACCGACGCGCTGAATCCGCAAAAAGACCTGTATCTAAACGGTCATCCCAATAGGTATACAGGATGCCGGTGCCGGTAATATATGCGTCTTGCATCACTTTTTGTGTCAAGTCATCAAATTTGAGCCGCTCCGCAGTTGCGGCAAAATGATCTGAAAGCGCCGCGGCAATACGCGCGGCTTTGGTGTCATCGTCACACCCTTCTTCCGCCTCACCCTTTCGCCACAGGTCAAGCGCTTTACGGCTTTGCTCGCTTTCTGCAACACCCTGCGCCGTATAGGTGACCGCCACCGCATCGGGATTGACAACCGACAGCTTGTAATCCGCAATGCGTTTAATAATATTTTGCCGCACAAGCGGTCGATCCTCACCACAGCCCGCGCCGTGCCACTGGTCGCCGAGATAAAACCGTTCGTTTATCTCGTTCTGGCGAAACATACCGTGTCTGCCGCACCCCTCTTTATAGCGGATGCCGCGTGCGTATTCGCGTGCCACCTGCTCCGCCGTTATACTGTTCTTCATCGGATTTTACTCCCCTTTCCCTTGTTCCGGCAGGCATTCGCCCGCTCCCGTCATACTGTAAGAAATTCAACAATTCCTGCCAACCGAAGTTGTCGTTTTGGGTCGCAGGCACCGTCTTACCGCGGCGACCGCCGCGGTTTACACGTCCCACAAGAAACCCCGCACCGAATGTCAGCAGAAAAAGCCAGATACCGGCTATTGTTTCTATCATTGTTACCCTCCCCAACGGCCGTACATATCCGCGGCCCTTACCGCGCCGTGCGCCGTTGTAATTTTTAAATTTCGTTTGCGTCGCGGCACATCCTCCATCGCGTACCGCAGCGCATCCATCAGATGATTTTCACTGTCCTGCGGACGGTTGGAAAAGCTGTCTGCCCTACCGTCGTGTGTCGGCTCCCAGGCGTACGCCGCCAGCTCTGCCGCAGTATGAATGCAATCGGGATGCACAATAATACGGTATTCCTGCAGCCGTGCTATCCCCGCATTGACCGAATCCCGTCCCTTTTCCGCCGCCACCAGGCGTGACACCCCCAACCGCCTTAAATCCTCATTGGATTTCGGCTCGGCGCTGTCTGCGCGGATACGCTCTTTGGCATACCCCTTTCGGGTAAGCATTGCCGCAATATCCGCATTAAGCATCCGTCGCGCATAATGCTCATCGTATATGTACAGCCGCAGCTCACCGCCTTCCTCACACGCCGCGGCGGCGACAAATGCCGTCGGGTCGTTGGTGTACCCGTAATCAAGGCCGAAAATGTGTCGAAATGACTCTCCCTTGAGTGCGGCAGGGTCAAAGTCGGCCACCTCCCAATTGTCAAAAATAAGCCCTTCGCTTTTCCCCCATTCTCCGAGACCCGCCACCGCGTACTGCCGCGGGCGGCGCACCTTCATATCCTCGTACAAACGGCGGTCGGTATCGTCCAAAAACTCGTTGCACAGATAATTGGTGGTGATAGCGAGCGTGTCCGCCCGTTTTACGTCGAAAAAGCGCCGTTTTAACCAATGATTTTCATCCCACGGATTGAAGGTCAAGGTGGTTTGCTTAAACAGCGGCGGCAGAATCTGTCCGCGCGGCATAGAAAGGTCCAATTTGTCAAAATCCGCCTCTTTGGCAATTTCAAATGCCTCCTCCACCCACACCCAACACAAAGCACCCTTGTCAACCGTGGTAGATGCCAATTTTTCAACGTTATCAAACCCGCGAAACAAAACACGCTGTCCTGTCGGCAGATATTGCAGTTCCAGCGGCTCTTTGGATGCGCGCCACAGGTGGGACACCTCCAAGCGGTCGATTGCCCACCGCAGCTGTGCGAAGGTACTGTCGCGGTGTGTACGTCCCACCTGCCGTACCACCAGCAAATTCGCATCGGGATATTTCATCATATTAACGATATACCACAAAGCGGTGGTGCTTGACTTTTTGGAAGCCTTACCGCCTTTCACCACGCGGTAACGCAGTTTACAATCCCAAAAGCGACGATAACCCCCTCCCACCACCTGCGGCAGGGACACCACTACTGCGTCTGCCATATTTCGGTGCCCCCTGTTGCTTTCTGAGCGCGGCAATCACTTCCCATATCTCATCCATCTCCTCCTCCAGCAGCACGATACGTTTATCATATACCTGTATCGCCGCCGACAACTCTCGATGGCGGCTTTCCAGCTTTCGCAAAGCCGCCATATATTCTTCAATGATTTCATCCGTGGTCATTATTCTCTCACCTCAATCGGGTATATCCTCTTCCCCCACAAAGATTACGGGTGCCACCGTGGGGAGCGGTGCATCACCCTTTTCACCGTAACCGGCATTTTCTTTCAAATACAACATATGCATATTGGCACTGCTGCCCCGCCCCATTGCGTGCTCCATCACGCTGGCGGTCGCCTCTGCAAAAGCGTGCTGTATGAGCGACACCTTTGCCGCTAGTGCAGACGGTGTCACCCCCGTTTCGGTGTACCGCCCCTCCACAACAGAACGAAATAAGGCAATGTCCATATCAAGGGCCGCCGCTAACCGTTCCGCTGTCAGCGGCACCTTTTTTTCTGCTGCGTATGCCGTTGCCGCTTCAATGGCCGCTTTGATTTTGGCATTTGAACGGCGACTCAGCGGTTTATTATGCATTTCTCCCACCTCCCGAAATTGCATTTTGCAACTATTAAACCAAAAAAATAAAACCGGAACACAACTACGTCTCGTTGTCTGCAATCAAAAACACCGCTGTGTGCCATCCCCTGCCGAGTGAGAACAGTTCGGACAGATCCACATCAGCGATGTGAAAGGAGGCATCTAAATCCCCTTGAATACAGTCTTTTACCGTATTTTTAACAGTGACCTCGCGGTTAACCTGCAGTAAAACAGGCAATTTCGGCGGCAAATCTTTTAGCATATCGCACAGCTCCCCTGTTGTCAAACACCCGCCCCCTTTTGCTACTACTTTGCAACGCTTTGTAATGTTTGTTTCCTTTTGCAACTTTTATTGTAGGCGCATTTTTTGCACTTGTCAATAGCATTTTGCAACTTTTTATAAAAAACACTTGCTTTTTCGTTGCAAAATGTGATATAGTATAGCAAAAGGGGGAGTTGTAATGACCGCCAATGATATTACCGCGCGCCGCTTAAAGGAATGTCGCGAACGTTCCGGAGAAACGTTAGAGTATATCGGCTCGTTAGTCGGTGTCAATAAATCCACCGTTATGCGCTGGGAACACGGGGATACGTGGAAAATCAATCTGCCGACGCTGCAGTTTCTTGCCGACCATTTCCGCGTGCCGCTTTCCTGGCTGATGGGTGAAAGCAGCTCCGTCACCGTCGCGGACAGCAGCCGTTGGTTAGAGGAACACGGCATTGTGCAGCAGCGCAGCATGCTGTTACCGATTATGGGCTCGGTACGTGCAGGTGTCGGCGGTACGGTGCAGGAAGAAATCATCGGTTACGAGGCGGTAGACCCCTCTACCCTGCAGACAGGGGAAGAATACTTTTGGTTGCGGGTCGCAGGTGACAGTATGACCCCCTCTATCAACGACGGCGACCTTGTGCTGGTCCGTCGGCAGGAAAGCGTGGAAAGCGGACAGTACGCAGTGGTATTACTCGATAGCGAGGAGGGCCTTGTCAAGCGCATTGCGCTCGGTCCCGATTGGATAGAACTGCAGAGTGTCAATCCCTATTATCCCCCGCGCCGCTTTTCGGGCGTGGATGCGCAAGGTGTGCATATCTTAGGTAAGGTTGTAGAATCACGCAGAAAATTTGGATAAAAAACATCCGGCCCGACGGCGGGGAGTGTTTTATGCCAGTGTAAATGTTTTCGTCAATAACAGATTATCCGCACAACCGACAGACAGCTCAAAGGTGCCCGGTTCAGACACGAATTTTTGCTCAAAGTTCCAGAAGCGTAACATCGGCTCGGTCACCGTAAAGGTAATATCCTTACGTTCACCTGCTTCAAAATACACCTTTTTGAAAGCAATCAGCTGCTGTACAGGGCGGGCAAGCGATGCCACCGTATCGTGCATATACAGCTGTACCGTTTCAAAGCCTGCTTTATCACTGTCATTATGCACCGTAACCGTCACGGTCAACGTGTCGTCAGCGGTCATCACTTCCGCGTCGAGAGACAGACGCTCATACACAAAGTTACTGTACGATAAGCCGTAACCAAACGGGAATAACGGCAGATTGCCGCAACCGTTATAGTTGGAACAAAAACGGATAAACGCATCGTCCTTGTCGGTCGGTTTCGGCCTACCGGTGTTAAGACGGTTATAGTACAGCGGATACTGTCCGAGTGCTTTCGGGAAGGACATGGTCAGCTTACCCGAAGGATTCACCTTGCCGAACAGAAGGTCTGCCGCCGCATTACCGCCTTCGGTACCCGGCATCCACATATCGAGAATAGCAGGTGCCGTTTTGGCAAGCTCGGTCAGCACCAACGGACGTCCGTTAAATAACAGCACTGCCGTGTTGGGATTTGCCGCCACTACCGCTTGTACCAGCTCTTCCTGTACACCTGGTATATCCAGATCGCTACGGCTGGCACCTTCACCGGAATACTCCTGCGGCTCGCCAATACACAAAATGACAATATCCGCTGCCTTTGCTGCGGCTACCGCCTCATCGAAGCCACTGCGATCGGTGTCACTCAGCTTATTACCGCAACCACGCACAACGGTGATGTCGGCATTCGGCAATGCCGCCGCGACACCCTGCTGTACAGTAACAATATCGTTTTTATCGGTATTGCCGTTACAGTACCACATACCGAGAATAGCGGCAGTATCCGCAAACGGGCCGATAAGCGCCACCTTTTTCGCATCCGTAGAAAACGGCAAAACACCGTCGTTTTTGAGCAGCACAGCCGATGCAGCTGCCGCTTTTCTGGCAATAGCTCGGTGCTCGGGTGTGAGACAAACCTGTTCCACCTTTGCATTTGAAGCATCACGATACGGATCTTCAAACAAGCCAAGGTCTTTTTTCAGCTGCAACACACGCATCACCGCAGCATCCAACTGCTGTTCGGTAAATACACCCTGTTCAATCAGTGCTTTCAGGTGGTGGAAATACCCGCTGGAGCACATTTCAATGTCGCATCCGTTTTGGAAGGCACGGGCCGCCGCTTCACACTGATTAGCCGCCACACCGTGGTTTTCCAACTCGCCCACCGCATTAAAGTCACTGATAACCACACCGTCAAAGCCCCACTCGTCCTTCAGCACGGTCTGCATCAGCCACGGATTGGCAATAGACGGAATCCCGTTTACTGTGTTAAAGGACGGCATCAGCATCCGCACGCCTGCATCAATACACGCTTTATAAGCAGGGAGATAGTATTCACGTAACACGTGCTCGGAAAGCTCTACCGTGTTATAGTCCCGGCCGCCTTCCGCACCACCGTAAGCTGCAAAGTGTTTCACGCATGCGGCAATATGGTCGGGGTCAGATAAATCATCACCCTGTAATGCACGCACCTGTGCCGCACCCATCATACCGTTGAGCATTGCCTCTTCGCCGCAGGTCTCCATCACACGCCCCCAACGTGCATCACGTACGTAGTCTACCATCGGGGTGAAGGTGACCTGTACACCGCCCGCAGACGCCTCTTTGGCGGCCATGCGGGAGCATTCCTCCACAAGTGCCGTGTCGAAAGAACATCCCAGCGCCAACGGGATGGGGTAAATGGTACGGTACCCATGAATAACGTCCATCATAAACAGCAACGGTATCTTATTGCGGTCAGCCGCCAGATGTGCATCCTGTATTGTCCGCATCGTGTCAGCAGAAGGATAATTGAGCACACTGCCTACATGATGAATGTTTTCTTCGGTCAAATCCAGCTTGGTACGGGGACCGGTCACGTCACCGCCGTGACAGCCAAGTACATCCGCCTCATACTGTGTCAGCTGTCCGATTTTCTCATCCACAGTCATTTGTTCCAACAGCTTTTGTAAATCCACCATCGGTATACCCCCTTTTAAGGAAATATACCATATTTTTCACTATATCGTCAATGACAGAATTGCCCTTTTTTCCGCATTTCCTGTCCTTTTTAAACGTACGCGCGTAAATCTTCCATCAGTTTATCCTCCGCATCAATAAGGCGCTTCGCAAAATCCTGTGCCCGCTTTTCGGCATTTTTGTACTTGTTAACATACTCTGCCAACTTCTGAATACCCATATTGCACCCGTCCATCATCAAGGCGGCAATCGTATGGTCGGTTTCATTCATCATCATTTTCATATCCACCTTCATAGTGGCCATACCTTTGGCAATGGGATTCGGCTCCTTGCCCTCGTCCCCGTATTCGTTCAGCATTTCACGGACTTCATCCTCCAGCCGCTTGTGGGATTCGAGCGTTTCCTTCAGCAGTTTGTGCAGATTTTCGTTTTCGGTGCGGTCAATCACCTGCTCTATAGAGTCAATCGCCATTTTACAGCCCGCATCGGTTTCTTTTAACAATTTTTCGGTATCGTTCATTTTTATTTCCTCCTTTACTTTCCAACACTATTTTGTTCCAAAAAACAGATAATATCACAAGGAGGTGAAAAAATGCACAAACAAAGCGAAATTTTTAAAGACCCCGAGATGACAGCCTATTTTGAAACCTTACCTACCGTCGTACGCGAAGCGGTATTTCAAAGCGGTGTACAGATACACACATTAGAGGAATTAAAGGATTTTGCCACACGATATACCGCCACCTAAACAGAAAAAAGGCGTATTGCCTTAAGCAATACGCCTTTGTTGTTGCTAAAATTAGATTTCAGCGAAGTATTTGATGGTGCGAACCATCTGGCTGGTGTAGGAGTTTTCGTTGTCGTACCAAGACACAACCTGTACCTGATAGGTGTCGTCGTCGATTTTCGCAACCATGGTCTGGGTAGCGTCGAACAAGGAACCGTAACGGATACCAATGATGTCGGAAGAAACGATCATATCCTCGTTGTAACCGAAGGACTCGGAAGCCGCCGCTTTCATAGCAGCGTTGATGCCGTCAACGGTGATGTCCTTGCCTTTAACAACAGCAACCAACAGAGTGGTAGAGCCGGTGCAGGTGGGAACGCGCTGAGCGGAACCGATGAGCTTGCCGGACAATTCGGGGATAACCAGGCCGATAGCTTTAGCAGCACCGGTGGAGTTGGGAACGATGTTCTGTGCACCTGCACGAGCGCGGCGAAGGTCGCCTTTGCGATGCGGGCCATCAAGGATCATCTGGTCACCGGTGTAAGCGTGCACGGTGGTCATGATACCGCTCTGGATGGGTGCATAGTCGTTGAGCGCTTTGGCCATAGGAGCCAAGCAGTTGGTGGTGCAGGAAGCCGCGGAGATGATTTTGTCATCAGCGGTCAGGATGTTCTCGTTAACGCTGAACACGATGGTTTTGGTCTCTTTGTCAGCGGGAGCGGAGATAACAACCTTTTTCGCGCCGGCGTCGATGTGCGCCTGGCTCTTTTCTTTGGTGCAGTAGAAACCGGTGCATTCGAGCACTACGTCTACGCCCAATTCACCCCACGGAAGATCCGCAGCGTTTTTCTCGGAATAAATTTTCAGCACTTTGCCGTCTACGGTGATGGTGCCGGCTTCGTCATCAGCCTCTACGGTGTGACCGTCATAACGACCCTGAGCGGTATCGTATTTGAGAAGATGAGCGAGCATGCTGGGTTTGGTCAGGTCGTTGATAGCGACCAGCTCGTAACCTTCGGCGCCGAACATCTGACGGAAAGCCAGACGGCCGATGCGGCCGAAACCATTGATTGCAACTTTAACTGCCATAATAGATAACCTCCAAACAAAATTTTCTGCATACTATTTTATTCCTTTTTTTCAAAAAAAGCAATAGTTTGTCAATTTTTTAACCAAGTTTTTACCATTTTCGTAAAGTTGAACAAAAAGAGGTGGAAAATTGTACCGCTTACTAACATTTTACCCACTGATTGCTCTTAGTATACAAAAAGATGCCCAGAAATTTCCTTTTTTTCTGCCCGTCCCTCAATCCGAAGGACAGTTACGGCTGCGTATCGCGGAAATTTTGCTGAAAACCGCCCACACCGACAGTGCACATCTGCAAGCACAAGCATTATTGGATATGTTGGATAAAATGTAAAAACAGCGGTCTCTGACCGCTGTTTTTTATTCTGCATTTTCAGTAGTATCTGCCTTTTGGTACGGGGGCAACACCCAACACAGTAAAAACGCAACCGTTAAAAAGCCAACGGCAAAATCGGGAACGCCCGCCAATTGTCCCGTGCGGTATGCATCCCCCTGGCCGACCAGGAAGAATATCACGCGTGACACAGTGCCCGACACGGTCATAATAACCGTCATACAGCCAAACCACACCGTTTTCCACGGATTACAGTCCACGTCGCTCATTTGCCGTGCGAAAGCAAACAAGAACAGCATCGTGCACAGTAACATTGCGAAATCAAAAAAGCTCTCGTGAATACCCACAGCACTTGCGTAGGACACTTCATACCGTGCAAGCCGCATCCATATCCAAAACGCAGGCGTCAGCGCCCACAGCGGATACGCGCCGCGCACCTCTTCGTTTTCGCTGATAAAATAGAAGCCCAAACGCATAAAATACACACCGCTTAAAATGCCGAGCGCGAGTGAGAAAAACAATGTCACGCGTTCCGCGGTTCCCGAAGGCACACCGCCGGGCGGCGGTGCGATGCCGTTTGCCGACCAATTATATAACTGTATCACCGAGGTTACCAGGATCACCAAGCCCGCAACCATCATTAAAACGGCCATAGGCAACAGCCACGGCGTCTTAACAGAGGGTAATACCGGCAGGCTTTTCCTGTCCGTATACAGCAAAACACCCACCGCCGCAAAAGCGGCAAGCATCACGCCCATAATCGCGTAATTAAATGCGAACAGGCCCGTATCCATACTCTGCATCAGAGGAATCAACACACTGCGCAACACGGTAACCAAAACGGTTACACCGAGCGTTATCCACAGTGCTAAACTACGTTTCGTCAGCATCGAAATGCCATCTCCTTATTCATAGTAGGTAAAACGCGCGTTATCTTTCGGCAATCGGTACGTACATATTCTCGCCTGCAATGGCCTTGTACGCAGGGCGGATAATTCTGCCGCCCGTGGTAATTTCCTCAATACGGTGCGCACACCAGCCCGCCATACGTGCAGTAGCAAACAGCGGGGTAAACAAATCGGGGTCAATACCGAGTGCGGTATACACAAGTCCCGAATACATATCCACGTTAGCGCAAATGGCTTTTTTATCGCCGTGAATCTTCTCAAATACCGCGGGCGTTACCAGCTCGACCATTTCCAAAAGACGGAATTCTTCTCCAAACCCCTTCTTTTCCGCCAGGTCGTACGCATACTGCTTCAAAATCACCGCGCGGGGATCGGAGGTGGTATACACCGCATGGCCCATACCGTACACAAGACCCGAACGGTCACCCGCTTCTTTTCTCATCATTTTTTCAACAAATGCGGCAACCTCATCCTCATCATCCCAATTCTTGATGCCCTCCTTGAGGTAGCCGAGCATTTCCATCACTTTAATGTTGGCGCCGCCGTGACGCGGACCCTTCAAAGAGCCGATAGCCGCGGACATCGCCGCATAGGTGTCGGTGCCCGAAGAAGACAGCACGCGTGCGGCAAAGGTAGAGTTATTACCGCCGCCGTGCTCTGCGTGCAGCATTAAGCACAGGTCAAGAATACGCGCTTCCTCGGCGGTGAAATTAGAATCCGCGCGAATGCTGTGCAGAATGGTTTCCGCAGTGGACAAGCCCTTTACGTTCGGATGGAAAAACATACTTTTATTATCGTAATAACGGCGTTTCACCTGATATGCATGCGCCATAATGCTCGGCATCTTGGCAAGCAGGTCAAGCGACTGCCGCACAACGTTTTCGTCGGTCAGCGAATCGGGATCTTCGTCTTCCGCATACAACGCCAAAACCGCGCGACTCATTTGGTTCATAATATTGGGAGACGGCATACGCACCAGCATATTTTCCGCAAAATTTTCGGGTAATTCCCTGTATTCGGACAGCAATTCGATAAACGCATCCAACTGCTTAGAGGTAGGCAGCTTACCGAACAACAGCAACCACGCAATTTCCTCATACCCGAAACGACCTTCCGCCGTCGTACCCGCGACCAAATCCTCTACGTTATAACCACGGTAGGTAAGGCGGCCGGGAACAGGCGAGATTTCGCCTTCGTTAACCACGTAGCCGTGTACGTTACAAATTTTTGTAAGGCCCGCCATAACACCCGTGCCGTCATCGTTACGCAAGCCGCGTTTCACATGGTATCGGGAGAATCTTTCCGGAGGAATATGGTTATTTTTTCTGTTTTCCTCGCATAAATTGGACAAGGTGGTACCGGAAATACTCACGTTCTCTTTGCTCATTTCAAAAACCTCGCTTCCGCGAAAAAGTGCATAAAGATAATTAAGTATACCCTATACAAAGAACAAAGTCAACCATAAAAGGGAGGAAAATCAAATGAAAGGATACGTTTTGTTGGCGCTTTTTTCGGTGGCGGTGTTGCTTTTCACCCCTCTCTTTGCTTTCGGGCGCACCGCAAGCACCACCCCTCCCCCTGCTCCCGCGCCCGCGCCCGTGCAAGCGAGCGTTTTTAAGGTAAAAAACGACCGTACAGGAGAAGTTGTCACCTTTTCCGAGACCGCCTTCTTAATCGGCATCGTTTCCTGTGAAATGGCACCCTCCTCACCCACCGAAGCGTTAAAAGCGCAGGCGGTCGCCGCCTACACCTACTACTGTAAGCAACGTGCCGCCGCTGTGGACGGTGTCTTCTCCAACGTACCCGAAACGCTGTTCACCCACGGCACAGAGCAAGGAATGAAGGAGCGGTTCGGTGAACAATACGATACGTGGTACACCGCCCTGCGGGACGCTGTACAAGCGGTAGAAGGGCAACGCATCGTATATAACAATGAGCCTATCACCGCTTGTTATCACGCAATCAGCGCAGGACTTACCGAAAGCGCCGCCACCGTTTGGGGTGGTGACTATCCGTATTTGACCCCCGTTGACAGTGCCGGCGACCTCACAGCGGAAGGCTATGCCTCCTCTGTCACGGTCAGCAAAGATGAGCTTGTGTCTAAACTGCAAACCGCAAATGCCGACTTTACTCCCACCGACACACCCGAAACCTGGTTCGGAGATGCCGTCACCACCGACAGCGGTTTTGTGAAATCGGTCAACGTGTGCGGTATCACGTTCACAGGACCGTCTCTGCGCACGGCACTTTCCTTGCGTTCACCCTGCTTCACCGTTTCCTACAAAGAGGACACCTTCACCTTTGCGGTACACGGGTACGGGCATAATGTCGGCATGAGCCAGGCAGGTGCCACATATATGGCAGAGCAAGGTGCTTCCTACAAGGAAATATTGGCACACTACTACCCGCATACAGACATCGAGCATTAGCGTAAAAAAAATCGAAAAAACACTTTTCTTTTGTTTTAATATCGTTTATAATAAAGTGTGATATCATTACAAAGGAAGAAAACAGATGAGACGAAAAACTGTTTCTTATAAACGGCGCAAAAAAACAAATAGACAAAAGCTGGCACTCGCTACCATCGGTGTGTTGACGGCGTTGGTGTTGACCATCGTTTTGTGCGTGACCCTGCGTCCCGCAAACACGCCATCTCCCGACACCCCCGAAGCCGAAACACAAAAGCCCGCTCTGCCAACGGTTTCTATGCCGTTGCCGCAGGAGTTTGTGGACAAAAATACTGCTTCGGATTATATCGTGCTGTATGATGCCACCAACGGCAAAACGCTGTACAGCAAAAATGCAGAGGAACAATGCTATCCCGCCAGCACCACCAAGCTGATGACCGCATTGGTCACACTGCAATACGCAGACCAGAACACAGTGTTTACGGTGGGCGATGAAATTCGCTTAATTGACCCCGAATCCAGCCGCGCGTTTTTGCGTATCGGCAACCGTATTGACCTGCAAACGTTGCTTGAAGCGATTATGCTACCGTCGGGCAACGACGCGGCATACACCGCCGCCGCCAATGTCGGGCGTATCATTGCCGGGAACGAGTCGTTGTCTGCGCAGGCGGCTATTGCGAAATTCTGCGAAAAGATGAATGAAGTCGCCAAATCCATCGGCGCAAATAACAGCCATTTTGTTAACCCCGACGGCATCCACAATGCCAACCATTATACCACCGCCGCAGATATGCTGCTGATTTGCAAAGCGGCGTTGGAAAACCCCACACTTGCCGCTGTTATGGCAGAAGAAAAGGTGACACGTACCTTCCTGTCGGGCGAAACGGGTGCCACATGGTATAACACCAACTATTTACTCCGTACAGACACACGATATCTGTATGAAGGTGCTACAGGTCTCAAGACAGGTCATACCGATGAGGCGGGTTATTGCCTGACCGCATCTGCCGAACGCGACGGCGTCAAGTTGATTGCCGTTTTAATGAACTCTGACAGCACGAGCGGCCGCTTTGAAGATGCCACCGGTCTGTTTACAGTATGTTTTGACAACGTGGTACAGCCCGCCGTTACAACGGAATAAGTTTACAACCGAACACGGCCCGAGGAATTTTCCTTCGGGCCGTGTTTTAATCATTTAAATTATCTTCGCGGGGGGCGGGTCTCCGTGCCCGACCGTTCCGCCCTTGCTATTTTCACTTTTCTCTTGCTTTTTATAGAAAATATGTATATAATACCCTTTGTGTGTCTTAAAAAAAGAAAAATGAGGTAACCAAAATGATTACTGTATCCGATTTAAGCTTAACCTTCGGCGGACAAAATCTGTTTAAGAACGTCGACCTGAAATTCGTATCGGGCAACTGCTACGGCGTTATCGGCGCTAACGGTGCGGGTAAATCCACCTTTCTGCGCATCCTGTCGGGTGAACTCGAGCCCACTACGGGCGAAGTATCCATTGACCCGCGTACCCGTATGTCGGTCTTGAAGCAGGACCATTACGCGTTTGACGAGTTTTCGGTGCTTGACACCATCATTCAGGGCAACGCCCGTCTGTATGAAATTATGCAGCAAAAGGATGCTTTGTATGCCAAAGAAGACTTTTCCGAGGAGGACGGTGCGTTAGCGGCAGAACTCGAAGCAGAGTTTGCCGAAATCGGCGGCTGGGAAGCCGAAACCGAAGCGGCACAGCTGCTGGAGGGTCTTTCCATCGGCGGTGACCATCTGTACGATATGATGTCCACCCTCCCCGACCGGGAGAAGGTAAAAATCCTCTTGGCACGTGCGCTGTTCGGTCATCCCGATATCATTCTGCTGGACGAACCTACCAACCACCTGGATATCGATTCTATCCGCTGGCTGGAAGACTTTTTGATGGACTATGAGGGCACCGTTATCGTGGTATCCCACGACCGTCACTTTCTCAACAACGTATGTACCCATATCGTAGACGTAGACTACACCCAGATTAAAATCTACGTCGGTAACTATGATTTCTGGTACGCATCCAGCCAGCTGATGCAAAAGCTCGTACGTGAACAGAATAAAAAACGTGAAGATAAAATCAAAGAGCTGCAAAGCTTTATTGAACGCTTCTCCGCCAATAAATCCAAATCCCGCCAGGCAACCTCCCGCCGCAAATTGCTGGAAAAATTGTCGGTAGAAGAAATGCCCGCCTCCTCCCGTCGCTACCCGTACGTCGGTTTCCAGATGGAACGTGAGCCGGGTAAAGAGATTCTGACGGTGGAAGGTCTTACCAAAACGGTTGACGGTGTAAAGGTGTTGGATAACGTTTCCTTCCGTGTCAACAAAGGCGATAAAATCGCTTTTGTCGGTCAGGATGAAATTGCCACCACCACCCTGTTCCAGATTATCACAGGTGAAATGGAACCGGACAGCGGCTCGTACAAATGGGGCGGTACCACGACCCAATCCTATTTCCCGAAAGATAACTCCGCCTACTTTAACGGTGTGAAATTGCCCATTATCCAATGGCTCAGCCAATACGCCACCGACACCACCGAAACGTATCTCCGCAGCTTCTTAGGTAAAATGCTGTTCTCGGGCGACGAGGTTTTGAAGCCCGTAGAGGTATTGTCGGGCGGTGAAAAGGTGCGTTGTATGCTGTCCCGCATGATGATGTTCTCCTCTAACGTGCTGATTCTCGACCAGCCCACCAACCACTTGGATCTCGAATCCATCACCGCGGTCAACGACGGTTTGGCAGAGTTCAAGGGCATTGTACTGTTCTCCTCTTATGACCACCAATTCATTCAGACGGTCGCCAACCGCATTATGGAATTGGAAGGCGGCAAACTGCTTGATAAGATGATGACCTACGACGATTTTTTGGAATTCAAAGCGGCAAACAAAAACAAATAAGCGTAAAAAAGGACGATGCTCACGCATCGTCCTTTTTTTATTCATCTTTTATGAAGGTTAAAACATCTTCTACACGGCAATTCAATGCCGTACACAATCTATCTACCGTTTTGGTCTCGACGTTCTCATTTGCGCGCAACCGTCGTATGGTTTTGCTGTCAATTCCGCAACGTTCACGTAATGTATAAGTAGACACGCCTTTTTTGCGCATCGTTTCCCACAACTTATCATAAACAATCATCCCATATCCCCCTTGACACTTCTTATTATGGGGGTTATAATCTATTTTATTAAGGGGATATAATCCCCATAACGGGAGGTTTTTTATGCCTTGCTGCACTTTTTTCGGTCATCGGGATATAGATTGCGATATCAAGCAGGAAATATCTGCGGTTTTAATTAAGCTGATAGAGGAATATAATGTGACCTGCTTTTACGTTGAACACCAAGGAGATTTTGACAATTTAGTGCGTCAACAATTAAAAAAAGCACAGAATATATTTCCACATATCCACTACACAGTCATTTTGGCATACTTCCCGCAAGAAAAAAGCACAGAAACATATATTGACGAAGAAACGCTTTACCCCGAAGGGTTAGAAAACATACCGCCCAAATATGCTATTAATAAACGTAATCAATGGATGATAGACCACTCCGATTTTGTAGTAACATACGTGAGATACCCCTTCGGCGGCGCTGCTAAATGGGAAGAAAAAGCAAGAAAAAGAGGACTTACCGTTTTTCAGTTAGCAACAAAGATAAAATAAAAAGGAAGATGCTCACGCATCGTCCTTTTTTGTATTACGCTTTTCCGGACAACTTAAACACGTCATCCGATTTGCCGATGACTACAACGTGGTCGCCTTCGGCAAACACGTAGTCAGGACCGGGAATCGGCGCTAACGTATTGTCACTTTTTACCGCCACAATATTGATACGGTATTTGCGGCGGATATTCAGTTCCATAATGGTATGTCCCACCCAGGCGGGCAGAATCGGGATTTCATAAATGGAATATTCTGCGGTCAGCGGAATATAATCGAAAATATTTTTCGCGTTATGCCGCACCGCTACCTTTTCCGCCATCTCGCGCTCGGGATATACCACCTCGTCCGCGCCGATTTTGTACAGCAAATCCGCTTGAATAGACTGATTGGCCTTTGCAACAATATGCTTTGCTCCCGCCGCTTTCAGATGTGAGGTGATAACAAGCGACGATTGAAAATCTTCGCCGATGGTAACAAAACAGATGTCAAAGTTTTCAACACCCAGCGCCCTGACTACAGCCTCTTTCGTGCAATCCCCAATCTGCGCGTCGGTAAAAGTCTGTGCATACGGCTCAATCTGTTCGCCGTTGTTATCCACCACCATGACCGCGTTGCCGAGCAGCTGCATTTTTTCTGCTAAATGCCGTCCGAAACGACCCATACCGATAACCAAAACCGATTTCATCTTTCTTCACCTTATCCTATCAAGATTTTTTCCTGCGGTCTGTCCAGCGGTGCGGAGGGCTGTTTTTCCGCGAGCATCAGCACCAAGGACAAACCACCGATGCGACCGATATACATTAACAGTATCAAAATACCCTGTGACACCGGTAAGAAGGTGCCGCTGCCGTCGAAAGACAGCCCCACCGTTGCAATCGCGGATGCCGCTTCAAACACAATAGCGGTCAAGCCTTTCGGCTCCCACATACTCATCACGGTTACCGCACCAAGCAACAAAACGGTATAAATCGCCAAAATGCCAAGCGCCTGTCGCACCTGTTCTTCCCCGATGCGACGGCGGAAAGCCACTGTATCCTTGCGGTTTTTAGCAATAGCCGCCACGGTCAGTACCGCCACCGCCACGGTCATGGTTTTCATACCGCCCGCAGTAGAGCCGGGAGAACCGCCTATCAACATCAGCACCACCGTCACAATACGGCCCGCACTGCTTAAGGACGTTTGCCCGATAGCGTCAAATCCCGCCGTACGGGTGGTTACCGATTGGAAGAAAGCCCCTAACAGCTGTTTGCCGAACGGTAGTCCCGACAAAGCCGCTTTCTTTTCGGTTATAAAAAACACCGTCGCACCGCCAAATAGCAAAACGGCGGTGGTGGCAAGCACAATTTTACTGTGTAAGCAGTACCGCTTTACGTGTATGCCATTCTTAAGAACGTCCTCCCACACGATAAAGCCGATACCGCCGATAATAATCAGTGCCGTCAACGTCAGCATTACCAACGGGTCATCTGCATACCCCGTCACCGACCCGAACGGCTGATATTTTCCCATCAAATCAAAGCCGGCGTTACAAAACGCGGAAATTGCGTGAAACACTGCATTGTACACGCCGCGCACAAACCCCATTTGCGGACAAAAACGCAAGGCGAGCAAAAGCGCGCCTGCCCCTTCAAATATCGCCGTGCCGAGCAGAATATGTTTGAGCACTTTTGTTAAGTCGCCGTACTGTAAATTGCCCGACGACTGTAACAATAGCTGCCGTCCCTTGAGACCGATGCGCTGTTTCATCAGCAGAGCAAGAGATGCCATTAAAGTCATCAACCCCAAGCCGCCGATCTGTATCATCACAATAATCACAAGCTGTCCAAACACCGACCAATGCACACAGGTATCTACCACAATTAAGCCGGTCACACAAGTGGCGCTGGTTGCCGTAAACAGCGCATCCAAAAACGGTGTCCACGTTCCCGCACGGGATGCAACAGGCAAGGACAGCAAAACGGCGCCCGTTAAAATGATGCAAAGAAAGCTCAAAGCAATCAGCGCAGTATTGGATATGCGTTTTTTTGTCACGCACAACACTCCTTACAGAAAAGATGTTGCAATCGCAAAATATACCGAGATGGACACAGCGTCCACAATGGTGGTGATAAAGGGACTCGCCATCACAGCAGGGTCAAAGCCGCACTTTTTGGCAAGAAGCGGCAACGTACAGCCCACCAGCTTCGCAATAACCACCGTCAGCAAAACGGTCATACTGACAATCATTGCCACCGTCATGGAAACGTCACTGCCAAGCAGCAGATTGTCAAATAACAGGATTTTCACGAAGTTGGCGACCGCCAACACCACACCGCACAATATCGACACACGCAGTTCCTTCCAAATAACGCGCAACGTATCCCGAAACTCGATGTCGCCGATTGCCAGACCGCGAATAACGGTCACCGAGGACTGACTGCCGCAGTTACCGCCCGTACCCATCAGCATCGGCATATATGCCACTAATGCCACCATAGAAGACAACGCATTTTCAAAGCTGCTGATAATCATTCCCGTAACCGTTGCCGACAGCATCAGCAAAATGAGCCACGGAATGCGTTTGGAAAACGTCTCGGCAACACCCGTTTGGAAATAGGCATGCTCACTCGGTAAAACCGCCGCCATTTTTTCGATGTCCTCGGTGGTTTCCTGTTCGATAATATCCACCACGTCATCAACTGTGATAATACCGACAAGGCGGTTTTCACTGTCCACAACAGGCAACGCGATAAGGTCGTATTTGGCAAACAAGCCCGCCACCTCTTCTTGGTCTTCGGTGGTGACAACCGAGATAACGTTGGTAGTCATCAAGTCGGACACTAACGTGTTCTCCCGCGCCAAAAGAAGCTCTTTTACCGAAACAACGCCTTCCAGACGGCGGTTGTCATCTGTGACATAGCAGGTGTAAATGGTTTCTTTGTCGGGACCTGCGCGGCGAATATGCTGCAAAGCGGCTTCCACCGTCATACCCGCCTTTAACCGCACAAACTCGGTGGTCAGCACACTACCCGCGCTGTGTTCGGGATATTTTAATAATTGATTGATGATACGGCGGTCCGCAGGGTCGGTCATACGCAATACGCGTTTTACCACACTCGCGGGCATTTCCTCAATAAGGTCTGCCGCGTCATCCATATTGAGCTCGTCCATCACAAACCCGAGTTCTTTATCGGTCAACACACCGATAAGGCGTTCTTGCGTTTCGGGCTCCATATACGAAAATGCTTCCGCTGCCGTTTCCTTCGGCAATAAGCGGAATACCACCAACGCCTGTTGGCGGTCCAATTCTTCAAACAAAGCGGCGATATCTACGGTGTTCATATCACCAAGTTCCTGCCGCAAGGCGGCAAATTTACGCTCCTCCACCAAAGAGAGCAGCCGCTCCATAACCGTTATTTCTTCTGCCAAAACAAAAACCTCCCTTGTTTACACAGGGAGGTCGTTTTTCATATGCTAAAACAGCCCGTGAGCATATCACGGGAGAACTGTCAAAGATGTGAAACTGCATACCGCCCTATGTGTGATAAAGATGCTACTTCGGGGACCATCGGGTGTACTCATTATTCCACATCCTTCCGTTTTTTAATCTATCTTATATTGTAACACGCTTTTTCAAAAAATGCAAGATTATACAAAACTCTGTTCGGGGGTGATTACCGCATAGTAGTGATTGTCATTTTCGTGAATGCGTGTCGCAATTTCTTTTGCAATCGCATCCTGCCGTGCACGCATATCAAACGGCACCACCAAATCGAAGATAAGATTGGTATGCGTTTCACCGTGTACAACGCGAAAATCGTGCAGGGTTAGGCGTTTATCCACCTTTGTAACAACACCTTCAGCCATTTTTTTAAGCTCCGCGGTGGTCTCGTCGGATATATCCACGGGGTCCATATGGATGCACGCCATCACACCGTATTTTTCGTTCAGTTGCCGTTCGATAAGGTCAATCGCATCGTGACTTTTCATAACATCCGCATCGTGCGGCACTTCTGCGTGCAGGGACACAATCACACGACCGGGACCGTAGTTGTGTACAATAAGATCGTGGATACCGCAAACGTCATCACACGCCAGAACGGTAGAGGTGATGCCTTCCACCAATTCACGCGGCGGGGCCTGCCCCAAAAGCGGAGATACCGTTTCACGCATTACCGAAAAACCCGACCACAGAACAAATGCGGCAACCAATACGCCTACGTAACCGTCAACGGCGATTTGGAATTTCCAGCCGATAATCGACGACACCAATACGAGCGCCGTACACAGCACGTCGTTGCGGCTGTCGGTAAATGCCGCAAGCAGCGCTTCGGAGTTGATGGTGTTGCCGATTTTACGGAAAAACAGCGCCATCCACACCTTCACAGCCATTGCCACTACAAGGATAATAACGGTGACAATGCTGACCTTCGGTAAAGCGGGGTGTAAGATTTTGTCAACGGAAGATACCGCTAACTCGTACCCCGCAATCATAATCAGCGCCGCCACACCGAGCGCAGACAGATATTCCATTCTGCCGTGACCGAAGGGGTGTTCTTCGTCAGGCGGGGACTCAGATAATTTAAAGCCAAATAAGGTCACAATTGACGAGCCTGCATCCGACAGATTGTTAAACGCGTCCGCAACAATGGCAACGCTCGCGGAAACGACACCGAGTAACACCTTTGCGATAAACAGTAAAACGTTACAGCCAATACCCGTGCCCGCCGCCAGCTTGCCGTATGCAAAACGCGTGGCGTCATCCCTGCCGTCCGGATTACGCACGAATAGTTTTATCAACAGTTTTGTCATTTTCTCACTCCAAAAAGCAGCCCCTTGCGGGTGCAAGGGGTGATCGTTTTCCTTATTAAATTATGCTTTACGCAAAGCCGACATTACCGTATCAAAATAAAGACGTCCGTAATTGTGAAAATCACCTTTCACAATCATCACACGCAGTTCTTGCTCGGTAACCCAACGTACCTCAGCGACCTCTTCGGTCTGTAAGGTAAGGGTGGTTTCGTCAATATCGCGTTTGAGTACCCATACGTCGGTAAATGCATTGCGGCGGCGCAAATGCGCAATTTTCTGCAATTCTCCCGGCTTGGTACCAATGCTGAGTTCTTCCTCCAGCTCACGGCGCGCGGCAGTCTCGCTGTCCTCGCCTGCCACGGCAGAGCCGCCGGTCGCCGCCCATACACCGGGCATCATCCGACGGGTAGGTGCGCGGCGTTGCAACAGGATACGCCCTTTGCTGTCCACCACCCAGATGTGTACCACCAAATGATACTGCCCGGCACGCATACTGCGACCGCGTATCATAGTTTTGCCGGTGAGATTGCCGTTTTCATCCAGCAAATCCCATCGTTCCATATTTAAAAAAGCCCCTTCCGAAGGGTGCCCGCTCCTGCGTCTTCAGACGGGTAACCACGGACACGAAATGGCATCAAAAAACACAAAAATCACCCTTTGACGCCTACAAACAATAGTAGTATACTGCTTTTTGGCAAAAAAGTCTAGTAATTTCGCATATTTTTCCGTATTTTCGCGCAATGCCGATGAAAAGAGGCGACTTTTTTACAAAAATCCTATTGACAGCCAGAGAAATATATGCTAAATTATATGTCGTTGTGAAACGCATATATGGGGGTATAGCTCAGCTGGGAGAGCGCTTGAATGGCATTCAAGAGGTCAGCGGTTCGATCCCGCTTATCTCCACCAAAAAGAAAAGGACATCCTTACGGATGTCCTTTTCTTTTTGGTTTTAGTTAGGGGCGAACCGCTGACCTATATAATCTGTCTCAGGTGCGATTTTCCCGTTTTTTGCCGCAGGCAAAATGTGCGCCATCCTTCAGGCGCACAAGGGAAACATCGACGGACTTTGCGTTTGCGCGAAGTCCACTTATCTCCACCAGCAAAAGCCTTGAAAACCTTTGGTTTTCAAGGCTTTTCCTTTTTGTCAAAACTTTTAGTTTTGGGGCGCAACTTTTTTGCCGTAATTGTGCCGTAATTTTTCTATTTCTCCTTTCACCTGCACAATATTTCATCACACTCAGCACAGCATATCAGTCGACATATTCTAGAGAAAGTCTTTTTTGGTAAAGTGCAAACAACCATATGGCACAATCCTTCATTACACAAATACAATAAACAAAACGAGGGAATATCCATTCCCAAAGACATTCCCCCGTTTGGCTTTTAAAGCACGTATAGTTGTTTTATAGAAAGTCATTCACGTTTAACAAGCGGAGTCAGCGAGAGAAAAAGCTTTCTTCGTTCTTGAAGCCAAAGCTCCCGTTCTTTCCTATCTGTTCATCCAATTTCACAATTTATATATTTGAGTTCTGCGTCAAAATGCCACAACCCACTATACATACTCTTAATTTGCTCATATTCTAATCTTCCTAAACTGCACGCATGCGTTTTACTACTCTTCAATAATAACCGCTTCATACGGGCGGTAAAGACCGGAATTTTCTTTCCTGGTGTAATTGCTAAGAACAATTTTACCATCCGTTTCTACCGTGATATAACTTTCTTTTTCAAAATTACACACAATGATAAAACGTTTCCCTTTATACTCTCGAGCATACATAAAGAAATCGTCTTCTGGTTTAGAAATCACAGTAAAATCACCGTACAGAACAGCTTCATTTTCCGTGCGCAAATGCAACAAATCCCGATAAAATGCAAATACCGATTTCTCGCTTTGCATGTCGGTTTGCAAATTCACCTCTTTTGCACGGCTATGATGCGGAATCCACGGCATCGCTTCCGAGAATCCGTGTCCTTCTTCCCCATTCCAACACATCGGACGACGCGGATTATCTCTGCTACCGAAATTTATCTTCTGTAAAGCTTCCTCGCTTGACATTGTTTTACAAAACGTGTTATACGCATTGATACTCTCAATGTCATCAAACTCTTCAATAGAATCGTGATGAGAACTGACAAAACCAAATTCCTGTCCCTGATAAATAAACGGCACACCACGTAGCATGTACAACATAGCCGCAACGCAGGTCGCGGACTCATACCGCAGTTCTTGGTCGTTACCTATGCGAGATACAAACGGTGCGTTGTCGTGATTATCGGTGAACAGCGCATAAATCAAATCATGTTGTTCGTGAAGCGTTTGCCAATTAGCAATAATGTCGCGGACAGATTTGAGAGAATCCTCCTTGGCGTTCCACTTGTCGCTACGTCCGCAACATAAATGGTTAAATTGAAAAAGAGTAGACAATTCTTCGCGTTCGTAGGCACAGTGACGGATAATTTCTTCGATGTTACCCGCCCAACATTCGCCAACGGTAAAAACATGTCGCAACTTCTCCCTGCCGAACAGTGCGCGAATGTGATCGTGCAACTGGGGACCAAAGCAATTCTGCTCTTTCTCCCAGTTTTTAGAAATTTGATCGATAACATCAATACGGAAGCCGTCTACACCCAAGTCTACCCAAAAATCTATAATTGCTTGTATTTCTTCTACTACACGCGGGTTTTCCCAGTTCAGATCCGGTTGTTTGACAGCGTACGAATGGAGGTAATATTGTCCCCTTAATTCGTCATATTCCCAAGCAGAACCGCCGAAGCAAGACTCCCAATTATTCGGCGGTGTATCCACCCAATAATAATAGTCGCTGTAAGGATTATCCTTGGATTTTCTCGACTCCTGGAACCAAACGTGATCCGACGAAGTATGATTAGGTACCAAATCCATAATCAGCTTCATGCCTCGCTTGTGCATCTCACGAATAAGACGTTTTACATCCTCTAAAGTGCCAAACTCATCCATAATGTCACGATAATCGGAAATATCATATCCGTTATCTTCGTTGGGACTTTTAAAGCAAGGACACAACCAAATTGCATTTACACCCAAGTCCTTTAGGTAATCCAATTTCTCGGTAACACCGTTAATATCGCCGATACCATCGCCATTGGTGTCATTAAAGCTGCGGGGATATACCTGATAAATAATATATCCCAAAAACTTTTTGTATTGTTCAGAAAGCATAATACTCCCTCCTCAAATATCTCTCACAGATGTTTTTTCACGATCGCTTTCATATCATCCCAATATTTTTCCATTTCTTGCACCAACTTAAATTGCGTGCGGCAACGCACGAGATTATGCTCGGCATACTTCGTCTTAAAGTACACGTCACCACGCAGATAGTCTTCCAGAAAACGCATACCGCATTCTATGGTCATCATTTTAGCACCTTCGGGCAACAGCATAATCTCCCCTTCGGTGAGCAAGCTACCGCAGCTCTCTAAAAACCCTTTTACATATGCTTCAAACAACTGAAGGTCAAGCTGCACCTTCGCAAGATCGGTCTCGTCCTCTGCAGCGGTACTTGCCCCAAACCGAATGGCATCACCAAAATCGTTGACCGAAAAGCCCGGCATAACGGTATCAAGATCAATAACACACAGTGCTTTTCTCGTTTTCTTGTCCAGCATTACGTTATTCGACTTGGTATCATTATGAGTGACACGCAACGGCAAAACACCCGAAATATGTGCTTTGTACAAGGTGGGATAAAACTTGTCTCTTGCTTTGACAAAATCAATTTCATCCGCCGCTTCTGCCGCGCGATGACATACGTCTTTTTGCACAGCATCCAAAAAATCTCGGAAGCGTTTTGGCATATTATGAAAATCGGGCAAGGTTTCCACTAATGTTTCGGCAGGGAAATCATTCAGGTGCCGCTGGAACATACCAAAGGCCACTGCACATTGATAAAAATCCTCGGGGCTATCGGTTGTTTCCAGACAGATAGAGTCTTCAACAAACTCATACATACGCCAACAGTAGCCACCGTCAAAATAGCACTTCTTGCCGTCTTTCGTAGCCACCATCCGTAAAATGCCACGTGGATCCTCTACTTTTGTTTCCAGGAATTCGGTAACCCTTTCTATATTTGTGATTACCTGCATCGGTTCCTTAAAATACGGGTATTGACCGCCTGCATAATATATCTTTTCGTTGTATTATCCTCCCCGGGACATATAACGAGAAAGGTATCGTTAATATGCCCGTTTCCGTACGGACCGCAACCGCTCGCATCCGTCTGCAAGTCAAACTGCTTAACAGCACGCCACATCTTCTCCGTAACCATTTTTTCTCCAATCTTTTCATATAGTAACAAGTTGTTTATTGAAAAGGCCATTTCCGGCCACGTAAAAACACCGTTTCTATTTCCAATTTATCATTAATAACAAGCAAATCGGCATCCCAACCAACCGCCACACGGCCTTTGTTGCTAGCGCCAATCAGCGTCGCAGGGGTAATAGTTGCCATCATAACCGCATCATCAAAAGGAATACCACATCTAACCGCAGTACGGACGCAGTCCCAAAGAGTAGATGAACTACCTGCTATCGTATCGCTTTCTGCAACATGTGTAATGCCCTTTCTCTTTACAACGGTTAAACCACCCGCTTCATACATACCGTCAGGCATTCCTGCAGTACGAATGCTATCGCTAATCATCACCATACGGTTAGGACCAAACATCTTATAGGTTGCAAGCATTACCGCCGGTGCCACGTGAAAACCATCACAAATCACCTGTACATACACATCACGCGTCAATGCAGCACCAATAGGACCGGGGGCGCGATGATGAAACGGCGGCATAGCATTATATGTATGTGTGAGACAAGTGGCACCCCATTCGAATGCTTTCCATGCGATTTCATAGTCACAGTCTGTATGTCCCAACGAAACCACCATATCTTTTGATGCACGACGAATAAAATCCGCGCTCCCCTCTTTTTCAGGAGCCACGGTAATCATACGAATATTCTTAAAGCGTGACAAATCTTCAAAGCAAGGGTTTTTAATGTTATTTGCGTCCTGTGCGCCTTTTTTAGTTTCCGCAATATACGGACCTTCAAAATGAAATCCCAGAATCTCTGCACCAGGATAATCGATTTTCGCATCGGTTACCTTCTGCAGATCATCATATCCCATCGTCATCGTCGTCGGCAAAAATGAGGTAGTGCCATAAGAAGCATACACGCGGCACAACGCTTCAAAATCCGCATCCATCGTATCATATCCCAACATACCATGGGTATGTATGTCTACAAGCCCGGGGATAACACGTTTTCCCCCAATATCTATGCCGCTTCCTTTAGGCATTTCTGAAATGGCCGCGATTTTCCCGTTTTCAATTTCAATTGACCACAGCTTACCTGCTATACGACAGTTATTCAGTATCATCTGTCTGCAAATCCTCCTTAGATATAGTCGTTACTGCAACTCAGAAAGGTATGCAGCGCCAATAATACCGGCATCGTTACCAAGCTGTGCCGTCGTAATAACCGTACGCTTGTCTATAGAACGTGCATAGTCATCGCCTAATACATATGCGTTGATCGGATCGGTAAGCGTTTTTCCTTCTTTGGAAATGCCGCCACCAATACATAGCTTTTCGGGTTGGAAGATATTGATAATATTCGCAATACCAATAGCGATGTAGCCGATATATTTGTCTACTACCATTTTGCCTGCTTCATCGCCTTTACGCATAGCATCAAACGCAGTAAGACCATCCACTTTATGGATATTATCCCCACACAGTTGCCACATAACACTATCAGGGTACCGAAGCATCGCCTGTTTAGACTGTCGCACCAGTGCTGTGGCCGACGCATACGCTTCCCAACAGCCATTTCTGCCGCAAGTGCAATATTCACCATCCATAGCAATAACGGTATGTCCAAGTTCACCGCCCGCGTGATTAAAACCGGAATAAATCTTTCCGTCAATGATGATGCCACCGCCGACGCCTGTACCAAGTGTTATGGCTATAAAGTTCTTGGTATTCTTGCCTGCTCCGGCAAGGAATTCGCCATAAGCTGCTGCATTTGCATCATTTTCCACATAAAAATCCTTGCCGACACGTTGCTTCATCATAGCTGCAATCGGCACATTGTAAAACTGCAAATTGTTGGCATATAAAACCACACCATTTTCAGAATCTACAGCGCCCGGTGTTCCTATGCCAAAGCTATCCACATCCTCTATTGTCAACCATGCGTTTTCTATTGCTTCATAAGAGATTTTAGCCATATCATCAGCGATTTCTTCGGCTGAACGGGGTGCGTTTGTCTTTGCTGTTGCCCGGCCAATTATATGAAAGTTGTCAACAACAACGCCCGCCACAATATTGGTGCCACCTAAATCTATCCCTAATTTATACATTCTTCTTTTCTTCCCATCCATTTGAATCTGCATACAGATAAAATATCACTAAATACTAAAATATAGAATACAATTAAAAAATTGATAAACATATTCGCTCTTTTCAATATGTATTCTTATCGATAAAACCTTGTGTGGCCTCCCCTTTTCAAGAGGAGGCCACAGTGTCAGGGTACCGCATTAGTAATAAGCATCCAAGAATATGCTTATCGGAGAGAGAGTCGCGGTTACCGATACATAGAAATATTAAAACTTATCATTCTAACACATCAGCAAAACTACATTCCGCAACGTCGCCATACAGATGTACCGTTGCACCGTTTTCCCCTTTGATGGTTACATACGCACGTGAGCATAAATCAATCTGTTCAGGATTTATATACCCCTGCACTTTGTGGAGGCCTGTCACTGTAACTGCCATATCGATATGTGCATCACACTTGTCAAAAAAACGGTTTGCTTCTTTTACGCTGAGTTTCTTGACATAGCTGTTTGAAGTGCTGATAACCAAGGCTTGTTCGTCGGTCATTCTGTCAGACGTAGTATCCAAACCGGGTCTCGAACTCATCAGCATGCCATAATCCACAACCTCGTATTTTTTACCAGCAAGCAACAAATATTCGGTTTCGTTTTCCGTAACATGCGTAAAGCGGCTAACAAAGCGCAAACCGCCCAGCGTGCTGTTGAAGGAGTTGCCCAGGTGACCGATATTAGGATTTTCCAATGTGGGAGAAATAGTTTCGTAAGTCACTTCAATACCTTCGTCATTAAAACCATCCGGTACGGTATATCCCGCCGTGCTGTCGAGCGTTTGTCTAAAACCAATACGTACAGGCACTGCCACTTCACCTCTCATATTGGTAAACAGAAGTGTGCCTGCCCTTACTTCCTTGTTATCCTCATTACGTACCGAGGCGGCATAGTGACCGTCTGTAACCGATTCCAAAACGGCAGTACGAACATAGCCACAACTTGCACAGATATCCCCATCGTTATAGTTGTGCCCGTTCGTACAGGTAGCAGTGCCCGCATCCGC
>JAZSED010000112.1:0-4600 GCA_045531495.1 Acutalibacteraceae bacterium | reverse complement strand
TGGCGCACACCCGCTTTCCGCTCGGTGATTATCTGAAAACCGAAGTGCGTCAAATGGCGGAGCAAAGGGGCTTGGTCGCCGCCTCTAAGCCTGACAGCCAGGATATTTGCTTTGTTCCCGACGGGGACTATGCGGCGTTTTTGGAGCGGTATACGGGTGAGATTGTACCTTGCGGTGAGTTTGTGGATGCTGACGGCAAAACGCTGGGTAAACACAAAGGTCACATTCATTACACGGTTGGTCAACGTAAAGGTCTCGGCGTGGCATTCGGGCAGCCGATGTTTGTGCTGGGCAAAAACGCGGAAGACAACAAGGTGATTTTAGGCACCAAGGAACAGTTGCCCTGCACCGCTTTGTTGGCGGACGACGTCAATTGGATGGCGTTTAACACCTTGACTGCACCGATACAAGTGATGGCCAAAACCCGCTATCATCAACCCGAAACGCCTGCCACTGTCTATCCGACCGAAGACGGTGTCCGCGTGGAATTTAGTGAGCCGAAGGTGGCGGCGCCCGGTCAAGCGGTTGTGTTTTATGATGGCGATACCGTCTTGGGCGGCGGCACCATACGCACCTTGATACGAGGGGATAGGGTATGAAAAAAATTGCGGTAATATACACCGATTTTCCCGAAAAATTCGGTATCCCGCGGCAGAGCGGCTTGGCGGAAACGCGCGGTATCATTGAATTTGAAAAAGCGTTTTGTGACCCGTCTGCGGTGCGAGGTTTGGATGGGTTTTCCCATATTTGGCTTTTGTGGGAGTTTTCAGAAAACGTAGAGGCAGGTTGGTCGCCGACAGTGCGGCCGCCGCGTCTTGGCGGTAATACGCGTATGGGCGTTTTTGCAACACGCTCGCCGTTTCGTCCCAATCCTATAGGCCTTTCTTGTGTAAAATTGGAAAAAATTGATTGGGAATGTGAAAATGCACCACGACTGATTGTGCGCGGTGCGGATATGGTGGACGGAACGCCGATTTATGATATAAAACCGTACCTGCCGCACGCGGACTGTGTTCCCGAAGCGACCGGCGGCTTTGCAACACCGCTTGCCCATTATCAATTGCGCGTGGAGTTTGCGGATACGGTGGAATTTGACAGAAAAGATGAGCTTGCGAAGATTTTGGAACAAGACCCACGTCCTTCGTATCACGACGACGACAGGGAATACGGAATGACCTTTGCGGGCCACACCGTACGTTTCTTTGTAAAAGACGGGACGTTGTACGTTACCGGAATATCACCAAAACAGTAAAAACAGCAGAGCGTTCGCTCTGCTGTTTTTTCTTTTGGTAAATATGCTTGGAAAAGGTGTGATTTGTGGGGTAGGAAGGGGGAAACGTCCCTTGTTTGTACGTACTGTGCGTGGTATTGTGAGTATGGATAGTACTATAGGTATAGTATACGTATATTGAAAAGGGGCGAAAATGGTGAAAAACATCAAAAGCTTAAAAGGCATCTGTGCGATTGTACTCACGGTAGCTTTGCTTTGCGGCATGGTACCTGTGGTGGGTGCAATCCTTCTGTCTCCTGTGGCAGAAACGGTTGTTGCCGCTGAAAAGTTTGCAGCAGACTTTTCGGAACTCGTAGCATTGGGCGGTGATGCCGTAAACAGCGAAGGCTATGTAACGGCGTATACCCCCTCTACCGACACCACCTCTGTGGACGGTAAACTCAATAATTGGATGCGCGAAAGATTTGCATCCAAAACCAACTATGTATATAGCACGTATCGTAGTTGGTTCGGTCAGAAATCCGACGAAATCAGTGACCTGGAGGTCGATGGTGGAAACGGATATAACACAAACGGTAATGACACCGGTTTCCGTGTACATCCCGACGGTTTGCTGCAACGTGTGGTGAACGTGCGCGCGACCGAAATGCTGCGCCGCGTGGACACCCTCATTCCGCAGTTTAACGGCGAGAACGTACAGCTCAAAAACTTCAAAATGACCATCAGATACCGCACCCGCATGCCCAACAATCGCGGTGCTATCGTGGTTGCATTTGATGAGGCTGAAGCGGGTAAAAACGTTGCCGTGACCAGCAACGACAACTTTTATTTAAGCATGAGACGTAACGTCACCGGTTCGACTTTGGTGCTTGGTAACGGTAGCGGTTACAGCAAGCGCGCCGAAGATGGGCTTAGTGCTGCCGCGTACGACGGCTGGGTATTCTACGACAAGAAGACCCTTATCAGCGCTACTACCGTTGACGAGCAGTACAGTGCCGGCAACGAGTATCAAGAATTGAAACTCGGTAAAGACGGTGGTTACACCATGGCGGAAGGTAGCGTTGAGTACAAACGTTTTGATACGATGAGTACCGACCAGTGGCTGACCTTGACGGTAGAAGTGAAGAACGGTAAAGCGACCTTCACCACCGTGAGCGAAGACGGCTACCGCAACGAAACGATTGAAAGAGATTACACCGCCCGCGGCGGCTTTGTTTCCATCGGTATGTCCAACCGCGACTACATCATCAACTATGTTGACATTGAAGAATATGACGATGCAGGCAACGAAGTTGACTTCGGTACTTACCACAACCAGAAAAACTACGGTATTGACCAAGCGGTGGAAGTATTCTCCGCAGACTTCACTGACCTGCCCGATCTGCATTACGTAAACGGTCAGTATCTCTACAACGTCAACCACGACCCCTCTACGGGCTATCGCGTTGGTTTGACTACCACCGGCAGCACCACAGCATCTTCTGTCGGTGCGTATGCAAGCGAGTACACCATTGACGTAAAAGATAAAGCGTTAGTGGATTACCTCGAAAGCAAATTTGATTTCTTCGTGTATGGCAATGCGGCAGGTCCCACTCTTGAACGCTGGAATGCGGCGGGCTATTTCGTAGATGCCAACGGTAATAACGTAGAAGCCGGATGGGTTGCAAATGGTGTGGCGAGTGTGCACCCCAATACCGGCGTTGAGGGTGGCAGTTGGATGCCCGGTAACGGTCAAAACGGCGCTATCAACATGTATACAGCGTTGTACCCCGATATGAAGTTAAGCGGCAACAAATGGTTGCAGATGATGAATAACTGGAACTCCTGGGGCACAGCACCGTTCAATATTGTCAGCTATTTCAAGGTGAAAAACGCTGACGGCAGCGATGCGGCGCTCAAAAACTTCCGCTTGGATTTGGATTTCAAATTGTCTTCCCAAAATCAATCCCCCATATTCGTGAAATTCGGCGGCTATAACACCGTTACCAGCGGTTGCACCGATGGTGCGATGTTCGCCATTTCCCATAACGGCGGATATTTCTTGGATGATTTGAATACTCCCGTAAACGGTTCTACTTTTACCGCAACCCATAATAACAACGCACCGTATTACACGGAAAATGCGGAATCTACAGCAATCGAGGAAGCACACCTGACTCTGACCGTTGAAAACGGCACTGTCACCGCGGTTGTCACCTTGGCTGACGGCACCAAAGTGCTTGACGTTACCAAAGATAGCATTGCTATCCAAAACGGCCTTATCCAAATTGGTGCTACCTATGCTGAATCCTACACCGGCCTTCCGTCTTTCGGCGCTGTGCAGGTTGTCCGCTTGGATAACGACGGCAATCCGATTGACTTCACCGATGGCGATGAAGGCACCTTTGATGCGCACTTCGTAGGCTTAACCGATGTTATCGATTCTTGCTACTATCGTAACCTTAACACCAAAAACAATGCCATTATGACCGGCAAAACCACCCCGTGGCTCACCAACGCTGTTGGTATTGCTGCTACTGACGATAAAGACAACGACGGTTATGCATTTGGCGCAGAAGATACGAATATCGTTAACTATTTGAACGAAAAATTCGACTTCTATCATGCGGCGGCTAATGCCACTTTGACAAAAATGTCTTCTCCGTATCAGAATGCGAACGAAATCTATGAGGATACCTTCCTCGGCTGCACCGGTGGTCAGTGGAAGCTGTCCGGCGGCAGATGGTTGCGCGCTACCTTTGATAACGGCGTAAGTTGGAACGACGCTTACAGAAAACAGATGATTCTGGTTCCCAAAATGAATGGCGAGCCGGTTAAAACGGTGGATCAGCATCTTGAATTTGATTTTGCACACGGCCCCGTGAATAACGGCAACACCTATTCTGCGGCACTCATTATGTTGCGTTCCGCTGAGGTTGCTAAGACCGAGAGTGCTGCCGGTGCTTACACCGACGGTATCGCGGTGCGTATCACTCACTACGGTATTTCCGTATATGACGGTACTTCTCCTGGAAAAACGATGGGACACGAGGGGGACGAACAGTTCCTGTTTGGCGGTGATACCTATACCGCGCACGTATCTCTCGATTTGAACGGTAATGAGCTGAAGGTGAAAGCGACCACTCTTGACGGCGCTACCACCCTCATTGACCAAACCGTTACCGTAGCAAACTGTTTGACGAGAGGCTATACCTACTTCTCGGTATGTAACTCCGATATGGCGTTTGCAGATATTTCCCTAAAAACTTTGTACGCAGAGAACTATTTGGCAACCCCGACCGGTTTGACTATTGAGAAGGGTAAAATCAGTGGTTTGGATGCACGTTATGCGTACGAATACAAACGGCAGGATGCAGAAGAGTGGATACC
>JAZSED010000135.1:0-2294 GCA_045531495.1 Acutalibacteraceae bacterium | reverse complement strand
TGGACTCTAAAACAAGGTAATCCGCTCCCTCTACGGTTTTCGGGTCGTTTATCAGCGGTTGATTGAGATTGCCGACGTCGCCGCTGAATACGATTTTTTTGGTTTTGCCCTGTTCGGTCAGCCACAATTCCACCGCGGCAGAGCCGAGCAGGTGGCCGATATCGGTAAAACGCACGCTGACGTTTTCCGCAATTTGATAGGTCTGTCCGTACGCGCAACGGTGAAAAAGGCGTAACGTACCTTCCGCATCTGCTAAGGTGTATACAGGTTCGATCAGTTCACCACCGTGGCGCAATGCCTTACGGTTTTTCCATTCCACTTCCGCTTCCTGAATATGTGCGGAATCGCGAAGCATAATTTCACATAGGTCACCCGTGACGTCGGTGGTGTAAATTTTACCTTTGAAACCGTCCTTGTATAACCGCGGTAACATACCCGAATGGTCTACGTGCGCGTGGGTTAAGAATACCGCTTCAATAGCATTCGCGGCAACCGGCAACGGTACGTTTTCAAACACGTCCCGTCCTTGTTCCATACCGCAGTCGATAAGATAGTGCGTATCCCCGACGGTGAGCAAGGTGCAACTCCCTGTCACTTCGTGCGCCGCGCCGATAAAGGTTAATTTCATATCAACACACTCCTTTGGTTTTTGAAAGTGTATGTTTTTGGGGTTCATTTTATCCGTTGTGTACAATAGAACGGGCAACTTTGCAGACAAGTGCCGTCGCAGGTTCACGGAACTGTTTGGGTAACTTTTCGGGCGGTGCTGTTTCTAAAGAAAACACACCGTCAAATCCAATTTCCCGTAAAGCCGCGCCAACGTCCGCCCAATCTACCACACCGCTGTAAGGCAATGCGTGTTGGTCGGCGCGGCCGTTGTTGTCGTGTACGTGCAGAACGCAAAGGGCATCTCCCAACAACCGTACGGCATCGCCCACCGAGAGTGTACCGCACATAGCGGTATGCCCCGTGTCAAGACACGCTTTAAAATACGGGTCGTTTATCGTTTGTACCACCTTCAAAATTTGTGCGGGGGTAGACAGTGAAAAATGCACAAACGGCATCGTTTCCAAACAAATGATGACATTATTTTGCTTGGCGATGGGCAATAACTCTTGCCAAAACGCAATATTGATATCAAAGGTTGCCTGTTCGTTACCGCTGCCGATATCGTCAGTACCAAACGGCATAAGAGGATGTATCACAAAACGTTTACTTCCAAGTGCTGCCGCCATTTGTATAGCTAACACCATTTTTTCAAAGCGTTCTGTACGTGCGTCAAGCGTAGCATCGTCACAAGGCCACCGCCACGGACCGTGCACTTGTGATACGGTGAGTCCTGCCTGTTCAATACGCTCCCGTTCTTCGCTTAAAAACACGGCACGGTTTTGCTCGTTGCAAGAGTACAGAAAAACGTGCGTATGCATCAAATCGTAGTCAACGGCATCAAAACCGCAGTCGCGGAGTTTTTGAAAGCGATTTTCGCCCCATTGTCTGCGAAAGGCGCTTTCTATTATACCGATTTTCATACGATACCCCCTTGTACACTGCTATCACCAACAGTATATCACTATTCTAAAAAACACGCAACGGGAATATCAGAATGTAAAGCAAAATATACAACAAAAAGCACGAAAAACGCAAAGCAGGTCCGCTTTTGTGTATTTTAACGAAAAAAGCAACCAAAAGTTGCGAAAAGTTTCAAATTTTCGTTTATTGTTTTTCGGGAAAACTTGTAGTATGATGATATAAGAGAGAGTCATATTTCTATTTTTTCGGAGGGCATTATGACGCTTGGTGAAAAAATAACCCATTTGCGTAGTGCGGCAGGTATGTCGCAGGAAGAGTTGGCGGATAACCTTTCGGTTTCGCGGCAATCGGTTTCTAAATGGGAAATGGACCGTGCACAACCGCAGATTGACAAAATCCTGTTGCTTTGCGAGTTGTTTCACGTTTCGACAGATGAACTGTTGTACGACGGCATCGACATTTGCCGCGCGCCTGCAGGTACACCGAGAAAAAATAAATATTTCGGTACCGACGGTTTCCGTGGCGAAGCCAATGTGAATCTCACTTCTATGCAAGCGTATAAAGTGGGTAGATTCTTAGGTTGGTATTATGCATCGAAGTTGTCGGGTTGCGACAAGGTGGGTTACCGTCCGCGCATCGTGGTAGGCAAGGATACCCGCCGTTCCAGCTATATGTTAGAGTATTCCATTGTGGCAGGTATTACGGCTTCGGGTGCGGATGCGTATATGCTGCATGTGACCACTACCCCCAGCGTATCCTACGTC
>JAZSED010000100.1:0-6472 GCA_045531495.1 Acutalibacteraceae bacterium | reverse complement strand
CCGGCATCTCTGGTCACCACTTTCAGATAACCACCGTCTGCTTCCCATTTCTGGTAATCTGTGCCCTCTGCATTGGAACGTCCTGCAAACGGGTCGGACAACACCTGCTTTGCGCCGTCTCCCCATGCAGTATAATAGTCATAATTTGAAGTAGTATATGTACCTTTATCTTCAAATATATACTGGCTCGTCACTTCCGGTTGAGCCATCGTGACCAAAATCGGTGCGGTCAGCACCGCCAAAAAGGTTCCTGCCAATATAGCGGCCACCAACAACATTGCCAAAGCAGGTCTCCCGGTCATAATCTTCCACATAATAGTCGCTCCTTTCTTAGCATACAGCTCAAAGACATCTTCACGAAAATCCTTCACCTTAATTATAAAAAAGAAAAGTATTTTTTCAATACAGTTCAACTACAAGGTGAGAGAGCTTTTTGGAGTTTGGCAATTTAGCCTATTTATCGCACTTACTTTTGGCGGTTTTGACGAACAAACCGTGCACTTATTGATGCCAATATTTCCTTACAACTAAACGGTGATTGACGCCTGCGTTCTCATTTTGTAATATAGCTATAGCAGTTATCTAAAGGAGGAAAAACAATGAATGTCATCAATATAATGAACTTTGTTCGTGCATGTGACGAACGTTACGAAAACGCCGAAGAAATTTTGTTTGAAACCACTAAAAGAGAGCTCGAATTAGTCAATGAACTAAAAATCGAAAATACTTTTTTACTGCAATACGATGTTTTATGTGACAAAAGGTATATGAAATTGTTCCGCGAAAAAGCTACACAACTTTCAGAATTCGGAGTTTGGTTGGAGGTAGTAGAACCCCTCACCACCGCTTGCGGCTTGCCATATCGCAGTGAACACGGATGGAAATGGGATTGGCATATTATACCCGGACTGCCCATGGGCTACATTCCGGCTGAGCGTGCCATGCTGATCGATGAAATTATGCGCAAATTCAAGGAAATTTTTGGCTACTATCCTAAAACAATTGGTGGATGGTTGATTGACACCTACACAATGAATTACATAAACGAAAGGTATCAGCCGGAAGCATTTTGCATTTGTCGTGATCAAGTATCCACAGATGCTTACACCTTAGTTGGTGGATACTTTAACGGTGCATATTTTCCTTCGACCAAGAATATTTTTACCCCTGCGCAAAGTGAAGAATACCAAGCAAAAACGCCCGTTTTTCGCTTGTTAGGTCCTTGTCCTCTATTCAATTATGATCGCCAAAAATTTATACCTGAAGTGTACCGTAACGCTGATGTGGAATATACGGCATACACATTGGAGCCGGTATGGTACAGCGGAAAAACCGAAAAGTGCGTTGATTATTTTTTTAACACTTTCTTTGAAAACAAAAATCTCGGCTTTTCTGCCGTGCAGCTCGGTCAAGAAAACAGTTTTGGCACTTACACCGATTTCATTGATGCGTTACGCATGCAATGGACAAAAGCGAAAGCATTAGAAAAAGCCGGAAAAATCAGCATCCAAAAATACGAACGTTCCGGTCGTCTCTTCAAACGCCTGTATCAAAAAACACCCGTAGGCACCGTTGTTTCTGCAAAAAGTTGGGCCGATACCGATATGCAATCCGTTTACTACTGCAGTCAAAATTATGTCGCAAATTTATTTAGAAATGGCAAGGAAGTTTTTTTGCGTGGTTTGTATCTTTTTGACGAGCGCATACCGGATAAATATATCCAAAGCTCCTGTGAAACCTTTGATGCACAATATGAAAACTTACCTATTGTAGATACCGTAAGGTGGCAGGAAAATAACAGCCACGGAATCGGCATCGTATTGGATACCGACGGCAGAAACATACAAGTCGAAAACCTGAACGATGACAGTATCAAAGCCGTATGGGGCAAAAAATCAATTCTCTTTTATCCAAACCACATTACTGTAAATGGGTGTGATATTCTCTCCTTCGATCCCGGTAATGCTACCGCCGATATATCCTTGAAAGAAAACAAAACACTCAGCTATACTTACCAAGGAACAGAATACTCTTTAGAAACACAAAACTGTACAATTGAAAAGACGGATGCGGGATTTACTTTCAAAGGTACCACCATCACACTCGTTCCACATAAATCATGACCACAGCAACATCAGGCAATTGGGCTAACATTAAAAACGCTTTATCAACTATACGGTGATTGCTTTTTATGTTGCTCAGCAGTATAATAAACTTAGTGAAAGCGATATGAAGATTCATATTACTTTCGAAGTATTTTTTACTCTCTCCTCGCTTTGGTAAAGACATGCGGATTGTGCCGTATAACTTTGCCGAAACAAAAAAGAAATGCGGTTACATTTTGTAGCCGCATTTCTTTTTTTATAATCAAAATTTCTATTGTTTAACCTCTAAAACCACCTTGCCTATATTCTGTCCCTTATACAGAATATCCTGTGCATCCTCCGCCTGCTCGATGGGTAAAACCTTGTAGATGGTCGGCTTTACTTCACCGCTTTCCACCTTTGGCCATACGTTTTTCACAAGTTCCGCCAAAATCTGCGCCTTGACTTCAGGTGTTCTGGAACGAAGCGTAGAGCCGATAATACGCACGTTGCGTACATAGATATTCTTAAGGTCGATCTCTGTCTTCTGCCCTGCCAATGCAGCAATCATAATCCAGCGAGCGCCGTGCTTCAGGTAATGGATACATTTTCCCATAATTTCGCCGCCCAAACAGTCGATCGCAACACCCACGGGATGTCCGTTTTCCAGTTCTTCCTTTAAAACCTCAGCGATATCTTCTTTAGTTGTAACAACCACCCTATCTGCATGCAAATGCTGAATGCTATTAGCGATTTTCTCACTCAAAACAGTAGTAATCACTCTAACGCCAAAAGCTTTTGCCATGGGAATGATTACGCTTGCCAGACCGCTTGCACCCGCATTCATCAGCAGAGTATCACCCTCTTTGATGTTACCTTCAATAAAGAGGTTGAGATACGCAGTCGCAAAAGCTTCAGGGATAGCTGCCGCCTCTACCATAGTGCAGTTTTCAGGGATAGGCATCAGCATATCATACTTGACGTTGGCATATTCGGCATAACCGCCGCCGCCCAAGAGCGCGCAAACTTTGTCGCCGATTTTCCAATTGGATTTTTCTTTGGCACCATCTGCAATTTCAACAATCGTACCTGCGATTTCAAGTCCCATCCATTCGGGACAACCGGGCGGCGGCGGATAATCGCCTTCCCTTTGCATAAGATCTGCACGGTTCAGCGCCGCCGCTTCTATTTTTACCAAGCAATCGTCAGCACCTAATATCGGATTAGGAACATCGTCCCATCTTAAAGATTTATCTTCGTTTACAAGTATCGCCTTCACAAGATTACACTCCTTTTCGTAATTTCATTTCCATAAAGCATATCCTAAAAATCAATGGTGTCACGCACCATCTTCATTGTGCTTAAAAGCGGTTGTTTCTCAGTGGAAAGCGCATCATGCTCATACACACAAAGACTCATACAACACCCCAATTTCATTCCCAGTCTTCGGTGTAAGGAGCATTCACCGCCCGACAAGAACAAAAACGGTGCGTCCAGTTCCCTCTTCAAAAGGTGGGTAATACGCAGATTTTCAATTTGTTGCTCCATGGTATCGGCGCCAGTTACAATTTTAATAATATCGGCACCTCTACGCTTTTGCTCAAGGGCTATTTCAAGAACACGCTCTGCGGGGGCAAATTTGTACAGATGCGAAGACATAAGCACCTCTGCACCTAAGCTATGTAGCTTTTCAATAAGATTCATTTGTTTTTGTATAGCATCATCGTTATCGGTAAGCTCTTCGGGATGTTTGCAAAATAAATCACCCATAACGTCAATCAATGTCGCGCCACTTTCAGCCAATTCTAAAAGACCTTCTGCCAACTCCTCATCCGCTTTACCACTGTTGTTTGCCATTCTGTAATTGGTAACATAACAGGGTCTGTCATTCATTTCGCCAAAGAGTTTTTTATATGTTTCGGGAGTATGGTATTCCGTTCTCAAAGATTCAACCTGTAATCCGTAAGCTTCTGCGCCCAAACAATTGGCATTTCTTATTCTACCGATGGCCGTTTCAGGAGTTTCACACTGCAACATAACAGTAAGCAACGGATTCTTTTTCAAAAAGGTTCTGTCCATCAATTACACCTGCTCATAGCGTTTCTTCCGCCGTCAATCATAATGTTCTCTCCGTTAATAAACTGCCCTTTATCTGATGCCAAAAACAGGCACAAATCAACAATTTCCTGCGGTTCGGCAGCTCTGCCCAAAAGTGTTTTCATATTAGCCATAGCCGCACGTGTCAATACGGGACCGGGAGACACGCAAACACAACGAATACCATATTTCGATCCAAACTGTGCGATAGACTTTGTAAGTCCAAACATCAAGCCCGCTTTAGATGTGGGGTAATCCATACCGTAGCCGTCACCCTCTTTGCCGGTGATAGAGCCAATATTTATGATAAGACCGCCTTTTTGTTCTCGCATCTGTTTCAAAACTGCGTGTGCAAAGTAGAAAGGACCTTTTAAGTTTACGTCAATCCCCCAGTCATACACCTCTATCGGCACATCAGGAAATTCCGGGTATTGCTGCTTATCAACATTTTGCATACGCACCGCTGTGCCACCCGCGAAATTCGCCATAACGTCGATGCCACCAAACACTTTGACCGTTTCATCTCTTACACGGCAAACTTGTGTATAATCCCTAACGTCGCAAACAATACCAAGTGCCTTACCCTTGCCTTTCGCGTTGATCTGCGCGACCTTTTCTTCTAACACTTTTTCATTGACATCACATAACACAATATTACCATTGAGTTGTGCCCAGTTTTCCGCAAACAAAAGGCCCATACCGGAAGCCGCGCCTGTAGATATAGCCACTTTACCTGAAAAATTGAAATCCATAATACATTCCTCCTTTGTTTCTATTATACATCGTGTTTCAATAGGGTAAATAATACTTTTTTAACGTTTTTGATACTTTATATCAAAAAAATGTTGAAAAAAATTAATTAAAATGGTATAATTCATATGGTGATTATACATGAGTATGTTTGAAAATATTGTAATTACAAATATTTATTCGCCAACAACCGTATCTCTAAAAAAAGGGGAAAAGGTTCAGATAGAGCAACGGCCAAGTTGGGGGCTATCTTTTTGCATAAGCGGCCAGATTAGTTATACTCATAACGGTAAAACGTTTATTTCAGACCCATCACGCGCCATACTGTTGCCAAAATCCGCTACATACTCTCTATGTGCCGATAAAGAAGGCTTGTTCCCCGTCATAAACTTTGAATGCGACAAATTGTCCGCTGAGACTATCGTCGCCATTCCTTTGACTGATGCAAAATCATACATAAAGGACTATAAGGCTTTATCAAGTTGTTTTCTGTTTGATAATAAGAAACTAAGACAATATCAGTTGTTTTACACTATATTAGAAAAATTGAATTTCGAACAATCCAAAACACCGTTGTCTTCGATAATTCATTTTATAGAAAACAACCTTTCCGATAATAGTATTTCAAACACTTCCTTGGCTCAAAAAGCAGGCATTAGCGAGGTGTATCTGCGAAAACTATTTATTTCAAATCTAGGTGTCACACCCAAGCAATATATACTTGATCTTCGTCTGAAAAAGGCAAAGCAACTTTTGACGGATACCAACCATACCGTCACGACCATTTCTGAAAAATGCGGTTTTTCAAATCCATATCATTTTTGCAGAATTTTCAAAGAGAAAACAGAATTCACGCCACTGGAGTATTCTAAGAAGCATAAAGTTTTCAAAATCTAAATTTACAATCCGAGGCGATATTTCGAAAATGCCTTCCAACTACAATGGGGCAACATCAACGCGTTGACACCGACCCCTCACAGTTTTTAATTATTTTTTCAAAAGCACACTTATTCCATCGCACTTCCCCTAAATTTTATGCACGGCATAACGAAGCAGCCAATAAATAGACAAAAGAAAGTGGGAGCAAGTTTTACTTGCTCCCGCTTTTTCTCTTATAATGTAATTCTTCTCTTTCGTTTGGATTTGAAAACCACAACCAAAAATAGCCCAACAACAATTAAAAGCCAAATCCAAAAGCTGCAATTCTCTATAGATAAAAAAGGTATGTCGTAACCGATGAAGGTGCAAAGCTTTCGAATATGTGTTAGTGTTTGATTTACCGCAGGCAATCCAAAAATAACGGTAAAAACCAAACCAACCACAGACACAACGGTTTGTAATCCCAAAACTCTTTCGGAATATTCTTCCTCGAGGATTTCATTCAAAGCGTGCATTCTATCTTCTACATTTTGAGTATCAAGGAAAAAGGTCATGTTCTTCTCAAATGCGATACTCAACTCTCGTGCACTGCCATATGCCCCACTTTGCAGCAAAGAAACCAGTATTTTTCCCCTACTATACTCCGCTTTGGTTGTCTTCAG
>JAZSED010000048.1:0-6296 GCA_045531495.1 Acutalibacteraceae bacterium | reverse complement strand
GTGAGTATTTTGACTTGTAATAAATTCCCGACGTTTTTCTTGTATGCGCATTGACAAACGGCACAATATATTGTATAGTATACACGAAGCTTTTACATAACTGACGGAATTGCGGAGCACCGCAAGGGAGTGTAAAAAGCTATAAGCCGACCGTCTGGGCAAATCAGTGTAAAAGCTGGTTTGCCTTTTTTTGTTGGCTATGTCACAGAGAGGAGAATCATTATGGTACACGAGCATTGGAACGGATTTAAAGCAGGCGTGTGGCAAGATGCCGTCAACGTGCGCGACTTTATTCAGCAAAACTATACCCCTTATGAAGGCGATGCGTCCTTCCTGGCGGGCAGCACCGCCCGCACCGATGACCTTATGGGGCAGGTGCAGGCATTATTCAAATTGGAACGCGAACGCGGCGGTGTTCTGGACGTTGACGTTGACACCGTTTCTTCCCTCACAAGTTATGCGCCCGGCTACATTGACAAGGACAAAGAACTTATCGTCGGTATGCAGACCGACGCGCCGTTAAAACGCGGTGTGAATCCCTTCGGCGGTATCCGTATGGCACGGCAAGCGTGCGCCGCTTACGGCTATCGTTTGAGTGACAAGGTGGAAGACGAATTCCGCTTCCGCACCACCCACAACGACGGCGTTTTTCGCGTATACACCGACGAAATGCGTAAAGCGCGTAAATGCCACGTTATCACGGGTCTTCCCGATGCGTACGGCCGCGGCCGTATTATCGGTGACTACCGCCGTGTAGCCTTGTACGGTGTGGACCGCTTAATCGAAGAAAAACAGAAGGATAAAGCCGCTTTGGCGGATGAAAACTTCGAGGTAAACAAGGCGCGTTTATCGGAAGAACTGTTCCAACAGATTGCTTTTTTAGGCAACCTCAAGGAAATGGCATCTATGTACGGCTATGACATCAGCGGTCCCGCTGCCAACGCAAAAGAGGCCATTCAATGGACCTATTTTGCGTATCTTGCCGCTATCAAAGAGCAAAACGGTGCGGCAATGTCGCTTGGCAGAGTTGCCACCTTCTTTGATATTTACATTGAACGCGATATTGCCAACGGCGTTTTAACCGAACAGGGCGCACAGGAGCTGATGGACGATTTCGTGATGAAACTCCGCATCGCCCGTCACCTGCGCACCCCCGAATACAATGAGCTGTTCGGCGGCGACCCGATGTGGATCACCGAAGCGGTCGGCGGTATGGGCAAAGACGGACGCACCTTGGTTTCCAAGAGCAGTTTCCGTATGCTCAACACCTTATACACCTTAGGCCCGTCCCCCGAGCCGAATCTCACCGTTTTATGGTCCACCGCTCTCCCCGACGGCTTTAAGCGCTTTTGCGCCAAGGTGTCGGCGGACACCGATTCCATTCAGTATGAAAACGACGACCTTATGCGTCCGTTACACGGCGATGACTACGCTATCGCCTGCTGTGTTTCCGCTATGGAGATCGGCAAACAGATGCAGTTCTTCGGCGCACGTTGTAACCTTGCGAAGTTGCTTTTGATTGCCATAAACGGCGGCTTTGACACCACCAGCGGTATGCATATCGGCCCGCAGATGCCGGTTATGGAAGGTGAAACACTCGACTTTGACGCAGTAATGGAACGCTACGACGTATATATCGCGTGGCTCAGCCGCCTGTACGTCAACACGATGAATCTCATCCACTATATGCACGACAAATACGCCTACGAAAAAATCCAAATGGCGTTACACGACACCGCAGTAGAACGCTTAATGGCGTTCGGTATTGCAGGGCTTTCGGTGGTAACCGACTCCTTAAGTGCTATCAAATTTGCGAAGGTGAAACCGATTAAGGATGAACTCGGTTACATTGTAGATTTCAAAACCGAAGGTGATTTTCCGAAATACGGCAATGATGATGACCGCGTGGATAATATCGCACAGGATATGACCCACCGCGTTATCACCGAGCTGCGCAAGACCCCCACCTACCGCGACGCTATCCACACGTTATCGGTGCTGACCATCACGTCTAACGTGATGTACGGTAAGCATACGGGCGCCACCCCCGACGGCAGAGCTGCGGGCGCACCGTTTGCACCCGGTGCCAACCCGATGCACAACCGCGAAGAAAACGGCGCGTTGGCGTCCTTAAACTCGGTGGCGAAGCTGCGTTACGAGGATTGCCGCGACGGTATTTCCAACACCTTCTCTATCACCCCCGACGCATTGGGCAAAACCGATGAAGAGCGCATCACCAATTTGGTTGCTATTCTTGACGGGTATTTCGCCAAGAAGGCGCATCACATCAATATCAACGTATTGAACCGTGAAACACTGATAAAGGCGTACGAAAATCCCGAGGATTACCCGAATCTCACCATTCGCGTGTCCGGCTATGCGGTAAACTTCAACAAGCTCTCCCGCGAACAACAGCGAGAAGTTATCAGCCGCACCTTCCATCAGACGGTATGAGCACGGGATACGTTCACTCGATACAGAGTTTAGGCACCGTTGACGGCCCGGGTGTGCGGTTTGTGGTGTTTTTACAAGGCTGTCATTTGCGGTGCAAATGCTGTCATAATCCCGATACGTGGGAGAAAAACGGCGGTACAGCATACACCGCCGCGGAAATTGTCGAAAAGGCCAAACGCTATCGGGAGTATTTCGGAGAAACGGGCGGTATCACCCTATCGGGCGGTGAGCCGCTCCTACAACCCGATTTTGTCAGAGAGGTTTTTGCATTGTGTCGTAAAGCAGGTATCAACACCTGCTTGGATACGGCAAGCGTACCGCTCACCGAAAAGGTGAAAGCGGCATTAGCAGAGACCGACCGTGTACTGCTCGACTACAAATACACCACCGATGCACAATACCGCGAAAATGTCGGTTGCGGGATAGACGTGGTCAATACGTTTTTAGCATATCTGAACGAAACCCATATTCCCGTGACATTACGGCAGGTGATAATCCCCACCGTTAATGATACTGCGGAGAACATGCAACGGTTAAAAGCCGTTGCCGACGCGCATCCTTGCGTTGACAAGGTGGAACTGTTACCGTTCAAGAAAATCTGTCAAGCAAAGTATGACAATTTAGAGATTCCCTTCCCCTTTGGCGATAAACCAACACCCACCGCGGAGCAGATGCAAACGTTGCAACAATATTTTTAACAAACATTGAGAATATGAAAAGCAAAAAAAGCACTGTAAAGGTGATTGCCTTTACAGTGCTTTTTTGTTATTCTGCGTATCGTTTTATGTCGTTATCTTCATCCAATACCGCCATAATCATATACAAACGCGGTATATGGAACGGACCTTTGAAAATATTGCCCTTTAACGTGGTAGACACGGTGTTATCGTAGTGCAGATAGCCATACCATTCACCGTGTTCGGCATCTACGAAATGTTGTTCACAGTATTTTTCGAGTTTTTCATACCATTCGCGGTATTTTTCGTCAGCGAACAGTACATATGCCAAACGCAGTGCTATCATCGCTTCGCATTGCGGCCACCACAGCTTCATATCCCATTCCAATTGCATCGGCGGTTTACCGTCGATATCACAAAACGCGATAATACCGCCATGTTTCTCATCCCAACCCAGCGGCAAGGTAATATCGATAATCTCTTTGCCCTTGTTAATGGCGTCCCGGTTGTCGGTTAAGATGCCTTCCAGCATCACAAACCACGCCGCCTCTAACGAGTGACCGGGATTGATAACACGCCCTGCAGGGGTATCCACCGTTTTGCCATCCAAAGAAACGCTTTCGTGTAACCCTTTGGGTGTGAGAAAACCGCCGTTTAAGATTTCGTCCAAGCACGCCGCACAGACAGCGTTATATTTTTCTTCGTTTGCAGTGTGTAAACTGCGCATGGTCTGCGCGGTAGACAGCATAATCATCACAGGGGACAGTGCTTTCATACCGCTGTTTGCGGGATTGACCTTCGGTGGGTTTTTTCTAACACCCGTAAAGCACTCATATGCGACGTCAAAATAGGTCTCGGCACTTTTCAGCACCTCTGCTCTACCCGTCGCCTTATACAATTCCGCACAACCGATGGCGGCAAAGGTTTCGGAAAAGTAATACCGCCGCTTTTGCAGTTCCTTACCGTCCGCGGTCACCGTGAAAAACATCCTGCCGTCAGTATCGGTACAAGCGGGTAAAAAGCGGTAAATATTTTCCGCCGCTGTTAAAAGCGCGGGGTCTTTTTCTATGGTGTTATAGGCTTTAGAAAAGGTCCACAAAGCACGGCCTTGAAACCACACGCTTTTTTCATAGCCGTAAATATTTCCTTCGCGGTCAAGTTGGGTATAGATACCGCCGTTTTGTGTGTCAATGGCATCCTTCATCCAAAACGGCAAAATTTTCTGTAACAAATCCTCTTTACAGCGCATACACACGCCCCCTTTGCTCGTATCATAACACACGAGTGGAAAAAATACAATAAAGATTATGCACAGTCACATTGCATTTCGTATAAAAAAGCACTGTCAAGCGTTGCTTGACAGTGCTTTTTCTTTAAAATAATCCGTTTGCGATTTCCTCTGTTAAACAGAAAGAAACATTTTTATGGGTTTTCAGCAAAGTGGCAGGAATTTGCGGTTGCACCTTATCCTGTAACACGTGTTTAAAAATACCGTGCTGCCACGGACGATTGAGCGCAATATAAATCTCTCTCGCCGCCAAAATCTGCTTCATCCCTATGGTAATACACCATTCGGGCATACCGCGCAAATCACCGCGCTGATAACCGTACGCGTTAATGGTACGCGTCTCCCTTGTTATCGGCAGTACACGCGTACCCAAAGCGGCAAATTGTTCTGCTGTTACGGGTGAACCTTCTTCTTCCGCTTCGTTAAACGCCAGATGGCCGTTAATGCCCAAACCGCCCAAGCACAAATCTACACCGCCCAACTCTTCTATCATTTTGTCGTACGCGGCAGGATTTTCGGCGTTCGGAAATAACCGTTGGGATACAGGCATCACCAAATCCGCATCCACCAAAGAATAAAATTCCGTTTCCATACGGTGTTTAAAGCTCATTGGGTGGGTGTCCTCTATCATCGTGTCGGCATCCCACATATATTCGTCCATATTGAAAAAGTACACGTTTTTCAAGGACACACGCAATTGGTTAATCATTTTTGCCAAGATAGGGTATTGGTCGGTGGGACCGACAGGCACGATCATCACCGTTTTCTTTCCCGCTGCATTGTTTTTCATAATAACACCCAACATTTTCAGCGCCATATCGAAATAGACATCCCACTCGGTTTTAACGGTTTTTATATCAAACGGGTTATTCATCATACGTTCTCCTTCAATATCTCATTAAATAATTGACTTAACACCATAAACGCACGGACATTGTGGAAGGGGCCCTTCCAATCACTGCCCTTAATCTGCGAAATCGGGGTGCCGTCGCGATGCAAGTGTCCGTACCACTCAGGGTGACCTTCGTCTTTAAAATGCTTTTTCACATATTCAAAGATGGTTTCAAACCCATGCAAGTACCGCTCGTCATTTGTGTGCTGATAAGCATAAATAAGCGCCACCATCGCCTCGCAATGCACCCAAAAGAGCTTCATATCCCACTCTAAACTCATTACGGGTTTATTGTGCAGGTCAACAAAGTAAAAAATACCGCCCATTTCCTTGTCCCAACCGCGTTTTAGCGACCATTCGGTAACTTTGATTGCCAAATTCATTAAGTCGTTATCGGATTTAACAACCGCTTCTTTCATCAAAAACCACGCAGTTTCCATACTATGACCGGGATTTAAGAATCTACCCTCTGGCGTATCCAAAAAGTCGCCGTTTTCATCCACCGTTTCAAACAACGCTTCGTGTTCAGGCTTCACAAAAACGGTGGTAACCGTCTTGATGCTTTGGGCAATCATTTTTTCGTAAATCGGGTTATCATCGATCTCACGCATCGCTTGGGACACGTTAAGCATAATCATCACAATGCTGTGACCCTTGCGTACACGCGTTTCGGGATTTACCTTCGGTGTAAAGTAACCGGGTGTCGTATAATATTTTAAGAACAGTTGATACAAATCAACCGCCCGCTTCTTAACGGTTTCATCCTTGGTCGCTTTATAGTATTCAGCGTATCCCATAATTGCAAACGCTTCGGAAAAGTAATAACGGCGTTCCACCAGCGGTTTTCCGTCGCGTGTGACACGGAAATACATATGACCGTTTTCAGCAAAGCAATGCGCATTGATAAAATCGTATCCCGATTTTGCAGCGGCAAGGTGTGCGGGGTCTTTGCCGAATTCGTTATACAGTTTGGAAAACATCCACA
>JAZSED010000117.1:0-13373 GCA_045531495.1 Acutalibacteraceae bacterium | reverse complement strand
GGCTCTACCTGCTTAAACTCAAACACCGCAGAACGGCTAAGTACTGCGCTATATACGTAGAAGGCAGGATTTTCGGTGGTGGAAGCAATCAATGTAATACGGCCGTCTTCGAGATATTCAAGCAGAATTTGCTGTTGCTTTTTGTTGAGATATTGTATCTCATCCAAATACAACAATATGCCGTCCTGCCCCATTAACGAGTCGGTTTCCTCCATAATAGCGCGAAAATCGGCCGCAGAAGCGGTTGTACCGTTCAGCTTATGTAATTGCATACCGGAACGGTTGGCGATAATACGCGCGACCGTGGTTTTGCCGACACCTGCGGGACCGTAAAATATTAAATTGGGAATTTTACCAGACTCAATCATATTTTGCAGTGCTTTGCCTTCACCGAGGATATGACGCTGTCCGATAACGTCCGCCAGCGTCTCGGGGCGCATACGGTCTGCGAGCGGAATACGCATAAAACCGCCTCCTTTCATAACTCTTGTATTGTACCAAAAAAACACAAAAAGTGCAAGATAAATTGACAAGAACACGCCAAATATGGTACTTTAGTGATTGAGGATGTGGTTTGTATGACAAAAAAGCAACGTGCTTTAGCTGCGGTTGAAGCGTTAAAAGAACGGTATCCCCAAGCCATCTGTTCGCTTACCTATGCGGACCCCTATCAATTATTGGTAGCAACCCGCTTGTCGGCGCAATGCACCGATGCGCGTGTCAATATGGTGACGCCTGCACTATTCCAACGTTTCCCCACCCCCCAAAGTGCCGCGCAAGCAGTTCCCGAAGATGTAGAGCCGTTTATCCGCTCTTGCGGCTTATACAAAACCAAGGCGCGTGATATTGTAGCGCTCAGCAAAATGCTGTGCGAGGATTTTGACGGGCAAGTGCCCGACACCATAGAAGCGCTGACCAGGCTTCCGGGCGTAGGCAGAAAAACCGCTAATCTTGTTTGCGGAGATATTTACGGAAAGCCCGCTGTAGTTGCCGACACGCACTGCATCCGTATTACGGGAAGATTGGGACTTGTAGATACCAAAGACCCCTACAAAGTGGAAATGGCATTGCGAAAGTTGTTGCCGCCCGAAGAAAGTAATGCTTTTTGTCATCGTTTGGTGCTGTTTGGCCGAGACATATGTACGGCACGGTCACCGCGGTGCGATGCGTGCCCTCTCTCCTCTTTTTGTCCCACCGTCAAAAAGCAATAAACACCGTTTGTACAGTGCACCGGCAGGAATACTTAACAAGCCCCATAAAACGGTGTATAAGAGGCATACCTGTCCTAAAATATTACAGCGTTTATTTGTATAATCCCAAACGGCGCATTTTAGATGTAAATTCAGGAAACAACCGCTGATAAACTCCACCACCGTTACAGCCAACGCCGACAGCGTGCAACGCAACCATAACGCACGTGCGGCAAAAACGGTATATATTTTTCCGATAAGGCCAAAGCACAGCCCACCCACCACAAACATACTTGGATGTGACCGTCTGCGCCAGCATAATTCAATGCATATATATGCGGTGCCGCCGAGTAAAAATAGCAAAAAATGATGGCTGTTTTTCCGTTTCATACTTGCCTCCGAGAAAGGATTTGTCAAATGATACCAATGTGTAAAGTTTGTCCGCGAAAATGCGGTGTTATACGGGAAGATACCACCTTTTCAAACGGCGTATGCGGTATGCCCGCTTTCCCGCGCATCGCACGTGCGGCATTACACTTTGGCGAAGAACCGTGTATAAGCGGCAAAAACGGCTCGGGAACGGTCTTCTTTTCAGGGTGTACACTTTCTTGTGTTTTCTGTCAAAACAGCAAAATCAGCCATTGTAATCACGGAGAGACCGTCTCTCCCGCGCGACTTGCGAGCATCTTCAAAGAATTGGAGCAACAAGGGGCTCACAATATCAATCTTGTAAACCCCACCCATTTTGCCGATGCCATAAAAACGGCTTTGGACATCTATAAGCCTTCCATTCCGATTGTATATAACACAAGCGGGTATGAGCGGGTCGAAACAATACAAGGCTTGAACGGTTACGTAGACGTGTATCTGCCCGACCTGAAGTATATTAGCGAGGATATCGCCAAACGCATTTCCGGCGTTTCTGATTATTTCGCCAACGCCTCCGCCGCTATATTGGAAATGGCGAAGCAAACAGGAAAGCCTATTTTAAATGATGCAGGAATGATGATTAAAGGCACTATGGTGCGTCATCTGGTACTCCCCTCCCACACCAAAGAAAGCATGGCGGTGTTGGATTGGTTAGCCAAACACAAAGATTCTCTATACATCAGCATTATGTTTCAATACACACCACTTGGTGATTTAGAGAATTTTCCCGATCTGCAACGGCCTTTAACAAAACGTGAGTGTAATAAAATCTGGGATTATGCCGATTCGCTGGGCATTACCAACGGATATATTCAAGACAAAAACAGCAGCGGTGTAGATATGATACCGCAATTTGACCTAACAGGAGTGTAAAGTATGAGCGTATTTGACACAGTAAAAACCAATCTTGAAAAATTAGGATACGTTGTTTCCGTGTTTGAAACGGGCGCAGAAGCCGTAGCGTATCTGGAAAAGGCTATCATCGGTCAAACGGTTGGCATCGGTGGCTCGATGACCGTCAAAGAACTAGGCGCTTACGAGGCGCTGTTACGAAACAACACCGTATGGTGGCATTCCTGCATACCCGATGGTATGACCGGCATTGAAGTGATACAAAAAGAACGCGAAGCAGATATATACATATCCTCAGTAAACGGTTTATCCGAAAACGGTGAAATTATCAATATTGACGGCAACTGCAACCGTGTTGCAGACATTTTTTATGGACATAAAAAAGTGTATCTGCTGATTGGGAAAAATAAACTTGCCGAAAACTGCGAAGCCGCTGTTTCTCGTGCACGCAATATCGCCGCGCCCAAGAACGCGCGTCGCTTACAAAAAAACACCCCTTGCGCCAAGAATGCCGATAAATGTTACGATTGTAAAAGCGCGGATCGTATCTGCAAAGGTCTTTGCGTTATGCTCGGCAAACCCTCTTCAGGGCAATTCGAAGTGATACTCATCAACCAAGATTTGGGATATTAAAGAGAAACCGTACACCTCACAGGTGTACGGTTTCTCTTGTATGACAAATAATTTCTCCGTCTTTCATATCCACAAAAATTTCGTTAAACGGGTGGCTGTTACGTGTAATTAACAGATCAGCAAGCGGATCCTCTATTTCGGTAATAATCCTTCGCCGCAACGGTCGTACACCGTATGCCGCATCATACCCATCTTCTGCTAAATATCGGTATACGGCATCACTGATAGTGGTTTTTATACCCATACCGCTCAAGCGCTCCACCAATTCACCGACCAACTTTTTAGCGATGATCTGTACTTCTTCTTTTTGCAGCGCGGTAAACACAATGGTGGCATCTACACGGTTTAAAAATTCAGGGCGGAAATGTTTCTTTAATTCTTTTAGAACGGCCTCTTTTTGGCCTTTGTCTTTGTCTTCTTCACCAAATCCGAGTGTGTGCTTTTCTGTCAACAAGCGCGCACCGATATTAGAGGTCATAATAATCAGGGTATTACGGAAACTCACGGTTCTGCCGTGTGCGTCGGTTAACACACCGTCTTCCAAAACCTGTAACAGTATATTAAACACATCCGGATGTGCTTTTTCAATCTCATCAAACAACACGACGCTATACGGCCGTTGCCGCACCTTTTCGGTGAGCTGCCCACCTTCTTCGTAACCGACATAACCGGGTGGCGTGCCTATCAATCGTGATACCGTGTGCTTTTCCATATATTCTGACATATCCAACCGAATAATACGGTCTTCGTCACCGAAAACAACAGCCGCGAGCGCTTTGGAAAGCTCGGTTTTACCCACACCTGTCGGTCCCAAAAAAATGAAGGAACCTGTCGGTCGTTTTGGGTCCTTCAGTCCGGCCCTGCCGCGGCGCACCGCCTTTGCCACCGCGGAAACCGCCGCATCCTGTCCGATTACACGCGCTTTCAAATGTTCTTCCAAATGACCCAACAAACTTTCTTCCTTACCCGAAATATCTACGACAGGAACACCTGACCACACCGAAACTGTCTCCGCTACGTCCTTTTCGGTGACTACCCGTATTTGCTCACCGATTTCTTTTTCAAAGCGTTCCTGCGCTGCGCACAGATTATCCAGCATAATTCTTTCTTCGTCTCGCAAATGTGCCGCTTTTTCGAAATCCTGCGCGTTCACCGCAACACGTTTTTCAATATCCAACCGTCTGACACGTTCCTCCAGCTCGTCAATAGCAGGATCGACATTGGGCGTAGACAACCGCACGCCTGCCGCCGTTTCATCTAACACGTCTATAGCCTTATCCGGCAAAAATCTATCGGCAATATACCGTTCGGACAATGTTACCGCGGCAACAATCGCCTCGTCGCTGATTTTTACTTTATGATGTGCCTCATAACGATCGCGTAGTCCCTTCATAATAGCAATTGCCTGCTCAGTAGTCGGTTCCTCCACCTTGACAGGTTGAAAGCGTCGTTCCAGCGCGGCATCCTTCTCAATATGCTTGCGATATTCTTGTAAGGTCGTGGCTCCGATGACCTGTAATTCACCACGCGCCAAATACGGTTTCAAAATATTTGAAGCATCCACCGCCCCCTCTGCAGTGCCTGCGCCAATGAGGGTGTGTAGTTCATCAATAAACAGTATCACCGTGCCACAGCGCAACACCTCTTCGATTGCCTGCTTAATACGCTCCTCAAAATCACCACGATACTTGGTTCCCGCTATCATACTGTTGAGATCCAAATACACAATTATTTTCTCCTTCAACAGGTCCGGTACATCTCCTCGCGAAATTCGTTCGGCAAGCCCTTCGGCAATGGCTGTTTTTCCCACACCCGGCTCACCAATTAAGCAGGGATTGTTTTTTGTACGCCGTATCAAAATGCGTATCACACGTTCAATTTCCTGCTCTCTGCCGATAACAGGATCTATCTTCCCCGACTTTGCCAACGCCGTAAGGTCTCTGCCGTATTTTTTTAACGCACCCTTCACTTCTTTTGCTTTTGTTTTTTCGTTGTGCACAGTATATTTTGCGTTGTCACCAAGACCTTTTTCGATTTGTTGCGGTTGTACACCCATACCGACAAGATACCGTACCGCAGAGGAATTGCCGTCCTTCAAAAGCGCCATCAAAATATGCTCGGTACCCACATACCCATATTGCATTCTTTCCGCTTCTGCTTCGGCTCTTTCCAACACCGCTTTGGTTCGCGGAGAAAAATCCTGCGGTGTTACATAGGTGAACGCACCCACCGATTGTCCTTCAATCAGTTTTTTCTCATATTGCGGAACAGTTACACCGTAGTTACCAAGAACAACCGCTGCAACCCCGGTGCCTTCCCGCAACAAACCTAATAAAAGATGCTCCGTCCCCACATACGTATGTCCAAAAGCCTGCGCGGCACGAATGGATAAATTCAGCGCGGTATTAGCCTTTTCCGTAAACCCTTTAAAGCGATATTGCATATGACCACTCCTCTCCATAAAGAGAGTATATGACCTAAAAAAATTCCTTATACACTTTATCACCTATTCTCGCGGCTTTTCATAGTATGGAGTGATGAAGGAGGTGGAAACACATGTGTTTGAGGAACTTATTTAACGGTATTGACTGCTCTTGGTTGCTGTTCATCATCATTATCCTCCTGCTTATTGAAGACAGCGACTGCGGTTGTGGTTGCGGCTGCTAATATCCCATAAGGTTCGTAGGCACGGCAAAAGCCGTGCCTACACTTTTTTCATTGACATCTCCCCGAAAAATGGTATAATATAGGAAAAATTGCAAAATTTTGGCAGGAGATGTAGTTATGAAATCCACCGGTATTGTTCGCAGAATTGATGAACTCGGCAGAATCACCATCCCGAAGGAAACACGTACCTTACTTGACATTAAAGATAACGATTCCCTTGAAATTTTCACCGAAGACGGTATGATTCTTTTGAAAAAATATCAACCCTGTTGCATCTTTTGCGGCAACGCACGCGATGTTTCCACCTTTAAGGGTCATAACATTTGCCCTGCTTGCATGAAAGATATTGCAGAAAAAGCATAAAAAAGCGTTGGTCAACCGACCAACGCTTTTTTCTCTTATTTATTACGTAAATATTCGTCAATTGCTGCGGCAGATGCCTTACCTGCACCCATCGCCAAAATAACGGTTGCAGCCCCTGTTACCGCATCACCACCCGCATATACGCCTTCCAGAGAGGTAAGACCTGTCGCTTCATCAGCAACGATACCACCCCATTTTTGGGTATCCAAACCTTCTGTAGTGGATTTAATCAGCGGATTCGGTGAAGTGCCGATAGACATAATCACACAATCGCACGGCATCTCAAACGCAGAGTTCGCTTTCTCCACGGGGCGGCGTCTGCCAGAAGCATCCGGTTCACCCAATTCCATTTGCACGCATCGAATAGCCCGCACCTGACCGTTTTCATCACCCAAAATTTCGGCGGGGTTGGTCAAGAGCGCAAATTTTACGCCTTCCTCTTGGGCATGTTCCACTTCTTCTTTTCGCGCAGGCAATTCTTCCATAGAACGACGATATACAATGGATACCTCATCTGCACCCAAGCGCAAAGCGCTGCGCGCGGCGTCCATCGCAACGTTACCGCCGCCGACAACCACAACGCGTTTTGCTCTTTGGATAGGTGTATCGCTTTCAGGGAGATATGCCTTCATAAGATTGACACGGGTCAAAAACTCATTAGCGGAATATACACCTTTTAAGTTTTCTCCGGGAATGTTCATAAAACGAGGCAAGCCTGCACCCGACCCGATAAATACCGCTTCAAAGCCTTCTTCATGCAGCAACTCTTCAATAGAAACGGTGCGCCCCACAACTACGTTGGTAGCTATCTCCACACCCAACAGCTTTAAACCGTCGATTTCTTTTTGTACAATGCTTTTGGGCAAGCGGAATTCGGGAATACCATACACCAAAACACCGCCGGCGGTATGCAACGCCTCAAATACTGTCACGGCATAGCCGCGTTTGGCGAGGTCTCCCGCGCAAGTAAGACCCGCAGGACCCGAACCGATTACCGCAACACGATGCCCGTTTTTCTCAGGCGGTTCCGCAGAATGGTTACTGTTAGCATTATGGTAGTCCGCCACAAAACGCTCTAAACGACCAATAGCAACAGGTTCACCTTTGATGCCGCGTATACACTTGCCTTCGCACTGATTTTCCTGAGGACACACACGGCCGCATACAGCGGGCAACGAACTTGAGGCGGCTATAACGGTATAAGCGCCTTCAAAATCCCCTTCGGCCATCTTACTGATAAACGCGGGGATGTTGATTTGTACAGGGCAGCCTGTAACACAAATCGGATTTTTGCAGTTAAGACAACGTTTCGCCTCATCTATTGCCTGCTCAGCAGAATACCCATAGGTAACCTCATCAAAGTTATGGCAACGCACCTCAGGTGCTTGCATCGGCATTTCGTTCTTTTTCAAGGACATATTCGGCATCTCACTGCACCTCCTTTTTAAAGAGATTACAGGTTTCTTCATGCTTATGACGTTCGAAATCGCGGTACATACTGCCTCGTGCCATTGCCTCGTCAAAGTCAATCAGATGTCCGTCAAATTCAGGACCGTCGACACAAGCGAACTTCGTTTCTCCGCCCACGGTCAGACGACAACCTCCGCACATACCCGTACCGTCAATCATCACGGGGTTCATACTCGCCACCGTTTTAATACCGTATTCCTTGGTAAGTGCGCAAACAAATTTCATCATCATCAGAGGACCGATGGTAATAACCTCATCATACTGCTCACCGTTTTCGATAAGGCGTTTCAGAGCATCGGTAACGAGTCCCTTTTCACCGCAAGAGCCGTCATCACTCATTAAAAACAGCTTATCGCTGTTATCGCGAAACTCTTGTTCTAAAATAACCAAATCCTTCGAACGGAAACCGATAATGGAATGTACCTCTGTTCCCTGTTCGTGGAATTTTTTCGCAACAGGCAACGCAATGGCACAGCCGACACCGCCGCCGACAACAGCCACTTTTTTCTTGCCTTGGGTTTCGGTGGCCCGACCGAGCGGACCAACAAAATCGTGCAAAGCATCTCCCTCGTTCAATCGTCCCAGCTTTTCGGTGGTGGCACCCACAATCTGAAAAATGATGGTAACCGTACCTTTATCGGCATCGTAATCCGCAATAGTCAACGGTATACGCTCACCGTTATCGTCCACGCGCAATATAATAAACTGTCCCGGGTTCGCCTTTTTCGCAACCGCAGGTGCTGAAATTTCCATCAACACGACCGTCGGATTCAGTACTTCTTTTTTAACTATGGTAAACATTAAAAGACTCCTTTAGGGGTTTTGACCCATTCTATCACTCTGCCATTCACTTGTAAAGTAGAAAAGCATTAAATTTTACTGTGCTGTTTCATCGTCTTTCAAACAACATCTGCTGCCAAACAAGGCCGCCAACTGTTGCGTTTCTGCCATAGAGATAAAATCATCCTCCGAAACAACAATATGGTCAATAAGATGAATATCCAACACCGCAAAGGCTTTTGCAAAAATTTCGGTTGTACGAATGTCTATTGTAGACGGATATGCGTGACCGTTAGGATGGTTATGTGCAAGCGCAACAAGAGTCGCATTGTCCTTCAATGCCTGTTTAATCGCCAACCGCACGTTGATATCAGCGGCATTGACACTGCCTTTGGCAATACAGGTGCAGTTTAACAGCTTTTTGCGGTTGTCAAGCGACATGAGCAATACGCGTTCCTCCTGGTCACCGGCAAAACGATATTTAAAATACTCACCGATTTTCTGGCTGGTATCCAAAATGGTGCCGATATCGCAACGGTCTACCCAATACCGCTTTACAAGCTGTCCCGAAAAGCAAATAAGCGTTGCCACGTTTTCCGTAACACCTTCCACCTGCCGCAAGTCCTCAAAAGATGCCTCCAGCACGCGATATAAGCTACCAAAAGAATCCAAGAGACGGTGTGCCAATTCATTGGTGTCCTTCATATGTACACCGAAAAACAGCAACATCTCCAACACTTGATGCGGCTCAAAGCTCTCAAGCCCCTCGTTCATAAAACGCTCTTTCACCCGCTGGCGATGCCCGCTGTGCACATTCTCTTTTTTATTTGTCGTTTTCTTTTGCGTTTCCATAATTCTCATCCTCGAATTAAATGTTTGTATTTTGGAAAAAAGTGTGATACAATGACAAAATGAAAATAATTTAAAGAGGTAACCCTTGTGAAAAGTATCACCGTCAATGCAAACGATGCCGGTCAACGTCTTGATAAGCTGTTGACCAAAACATTCCGCGAATTACCGACATCACTTATGTACAAGGCTATTCGCACCAAAAACATAAAAATCAACGGTAAACGTTGCGAAATCTCCACCCGCGTACAAGTCGGAGATGTCATTACCGTATATTTAAAAGACGACGTGCTTTCAGAAAGCGGCGGTACACCCGATTTTATGACCGCAGGCAAAGCACTCGACATTGTCTATGAGGACGAAAATATCCTTCTGGCTAACAAACCCGCAGGTTTATTGGTGCATCCCGATGAAAATGAATACCGGGATACATTGATCATGCGTATCCAGCGGTATTTGTTCGAAAAAGGCGAGTATAATCCCGACAAGGAAAATAGCTTTACACCCGCACTGGTCAATAGAATTGACCGCAACACAAGCGGTATTGTCATTTCCGCTAAAAATGCTGTTGCTTTGCGTATTCTTAACGAAAAAATGAAGCGGCGCGAGCTGCATAAATACTATCTTTGTATCGTACACGGTATTTTTGAGAAGAAAAGCGATATTTTGGAAGGATTTCTGGAAAAAAACGAACAGCAAAACCGTGTATATATATCAGGTAACGCCCGCACAGGCGCCCGTCAAATATCCACAAAATACGCCGTTTTAGCAGAAAACGAAAAATACTCCTTACTTGAAATAGAACTGTTGACAGGTCGCACACACCAAATACGTGCACACCTTGCATCCATCGGGCATCCTCTGCTCGGTGACGGCAAATACGGCACCAATGCCTTAAATAAAGGAACCGGTTACTCTAAACAGCAATTATGTTCCTACCGCCTGCATTTTGATTTTTCTACCCCCGCGGAAGCGTTGGAATATTTGAACGGCAAAGAGTTTACTTTGGAAAACATACCCTTTGCAGAAGACTTTAAGCAAGGAAAAATCACTTAAACTGTTCAATCAACCACGGTAATGCTTGCTCAAAATTCACACCGTACCAATTCGCGCGCGGGTCGTTTATGGTTTCCTCAATAGATAATGCGGTAAAGTCCACGGCAAGCTTTAACGCTTTTTTAAGCGGCATTTCCCGTGTTAAAGCTCCGGTTAACGCGGAAGCAAAGGTGTCCCCCGTCCCGTGAAACACACGAGCAACGCGCGGCGTGCCGTAACGGATGTAGGCGTTTGTCATACGGTCATACGCCAAAACACCTATCGTACCGTCATCCAATGTTACACCCGTCAGCACCACTTGCTTAACTCCGAAGGCGGATAAACGCAAGGCGATATCCTTCAAATACTCTTCGTTGTAGGTATCGGCGTACGGCAACCCCAGCAGCGCTGTGGCTTCGGTCAGATTGGGAACGATAACATCTGCCTTTTTGCAAAGAGCCGCCATTTTTTCGGCAAATGCCATGGTAAAACCCGTGTACAATTTCCCGTTATCACCCATCACGGGGTCTACCAGCACTAAGCTTTTCGGTGTAGAAAACGTGTCTACAATCTCAGCTACGTGCTCAATCTGCTCCGCCGAGCCCAAATACCCCGTATAAATTGCATCAAAGGTTATATTATGCTGCTGCCAGTCTTTTACTGTCGGCAGCATTTCTTTTGTTAAATCATGGAAAGTAAAATGCGGGAAAGCCGTATGTACCGACAGCATTGCCGTCGGTATTACCGCCGTTTCCACACCGCAAGCGGATATGATGGGCAATGCTACTGTCAACGAGCATTTACCCACGCAGGAAATATCCTGTATCGTTACAATTCTCTTCACACGGTATCCCCCGTTGTTACATAATCAGTTGTATGGCGCTGTGCAGATTGCAAACATTCAGTTTTTCTTTGCCTGCCGCCCATTCGCCATCCAAAGTCCAATCCATATCAGGCGAAGCATATACCGTCAGTTCCGAAGCACAAGCGAAGGTGATAGACGGGTAATCATACTTTTGCGTGGTCAATGCAAGAATAATATCGTTCAACTCGGTAATGGTATTCGGTGCTTTGACGAGCAACAGTTCAAATTTGCCGTCGTTCATATCCACAACGTCGGGATTTAACGTTAAAATACCGCCAACCGAAGTGGAATTGCTGATAGCGCCAAAAAGGTAGTCCCCTTCAATCACTTCTTCAGGTGTTTCAAAGCGCAAATGCAAAGGACGAATAGACGGAATATCTTTTACACCCTCAAGAATATACGCCAAATGCCCCAAAGCATTTTTGATGTTTTGCGGTGTCGCATAAGACACTTTGGTAAAAGCACCGAATGAAGCCACATATGAAAAATAACGGTCATCAAATCTGCCCACATCAACAGTGTGCGGTGTGCCTTGTATAATTTGCATAGCCGCCTTCACCATATTTTTAGGCAATTTTAAGCTGTTTGCAAAATCATTGGTGCTCCCCGCGGGTATATACCCAATAGGTGTGGACAGTTTCGCTTCCAACACACCGTTTACCACCTCATTAAAGGTGCCGTCACCGCCGATACAGACAATCATATCCATACCTTTTCCGTGGTCCTTTACCAGCGAAACAGCATCACCCTGTCGAACGGTCAACATAACGGTGGTAACATATTCATTTTTGCGAAAAAGCTCCAAAATATCTGCCAAATATCGCTTTCCGCGTTTTTGTCCTGCATTCGGATTCATAACAACAAGAACACGCTTCACCGTTTTACCCCTTTTCTGCTAAAGTCCATCAAAAGAAGGTCGCAACCTCTTTGACCGGCGGTTCACATGCCGACATTTCAGTAACCGTCAGTACAGGGCCGCGCCGCGCATACATCGGATGTGCCTGCAACTGTATTATCGCGGTAATTTGTATCCATCCGCGCTCCTTAACAGGCAACGGTATATCGCTGTATGCTACCAATCCCGCGTACATAATATCATCCGCGCAGCAGGTCATCACGTCTCTACCGACAATAAAGCCGTTGTTCGCCAGGGCCTTTTCTGTAACCGCGGCGCCTTTGAAAGATACCGTTTTTCCGTTGTAATTCTCCATGTTTTCGCCAAGGTCTCTGTACCAAACGGCGTAATCATCGTCCTCGATGTTAATAACGGGCGCGTTAATATCAAACGGCAACGGGTCTTCAATATCGTCATATTCTACGTCGCCCGTCGGTGATTCATAGGCAATATCCGCACGACGGCTGGTGCCGCGTACAATTTTATGCAACGCCATCTTATCCACTGCGTCGGTATAGCGGTTAAACACAACCAACTCACAGGTGTTTAATTTATCCACTACCAACGAGCGCATATTCGCATTATAGTTCAAAAATGTGTTCGCATCCGCAAACATAAACTCCTGATAAATAACCCAATTTTTCGGCATATTTTCAAACAACGCCGCTAACAACCACATACCGTTATATTCAACAATCACACGCTTGCAGTTGTTTTTCTTTAACCAAGCCGCCAGATTGTCCGCGGTCAGCTCGGACGGGTCTTCTACGGTTTGTACATACACGTGCGGAGCCGAAAAGCGGGAAGCATCGTATTCCTCCTCGCCCTCCTCGCACAACAGCAGAAGGGTTCTTTCTCCGGCATTAAAGCGCTTATCTTCTAAAGTTTCTTGTATAAAACGCGTTTTTCCCGCTTCTAAAAAACCGGTAAAAACGTATACAGGTACTTCCATCAATTATTCTCCCAACATAAACAACTTAGTCAGTGCTTCTTCATCGATATCGGCACCGATAACACAGATTTTGCCGATAACGTCCGCGGAACCAAAGCGGACATCCGTTTCTCCGGGAACATAGTCAAAATGCAACCATTTTCCATCCTTGCCTGCCACAATACCTTTTGCGCGCAACACCGTTCCAAAGGTTGTGGCATTATCTAAGGCAGAGACCATTGCAAACAATTCGTCTTTGTCATACTTTCGGGCGGTTTCTCTGCCAAAGCTGGTAAACACTTCGTCTGCATGATGATGGTGATGATGCTCATGGTCGTGATGATGCTCGTGGTCGTGATGATGCTCGTGGTCGTGATGATGCTCGTGGTCGTGATGATGCTCGTGGTCGTGATG
>JAZSED010000069.1:0-2606 GCA_045531495.1 Acutalibacteraceae bacterium | reverse complement strand
TTTGCCACCCCGTATGAAAATTCCGTTGTACAGGATCCTGATGCGACGTACGGTTCGGGCAAGACTGTACAGTGGAAGTTGCAGGATGGTCGCTACCTGAACGCGGTATTTACCGGTCAGGGCAACGAGCTGTTCCGCAAGACCGTATCCATTGCGCCGAAGGATAAAGACGGTAACGTGGTCACTGCTAAAAACTTTGAAACCGAATTCGATATGAATTTGACCACCACCGCCCAAACGGGTATTGCCTTTACCTTCCGTGCAGCAACACCCGGCCACTTGACTACCGGTTGGAAAACATCGACGGATAACAAGATTACCGTTGTCTTTACTGCGGGTGGTTGGCAGATATACGACGGCGCTATCCCGAAGGATGACTGTGTCGCGCCTACTGTCAACGCATGGGCGGACAATGCTTCGGTGACCAAAGCGCACGTATACGTGAAAGCGGTCGGCACCACCGTCACCATGAAGGTAACGGGTGCGGACGGCGCCGTGTACTATGCGGGCGTCACCGAGGTGTCCCGTACCGCAGAAGGTTCTATCTATTATAGTGTGCTCAACGGCACCGGCGGCTTTGCCAATATTCGCGCTGACCGTTTGGATGAAAGTGGCAACGCGATGGCTTGGGATGCGGCGGAATCGCTGGAAACCAACATTTCGGTGGATACTCGTCCGTCCTATACGATTACCGCGGGTGACGGTATTGCCGAACAGTTGGATGCGATGTTCAACGCTTACTATGACATTGACGGCACACTCACCCAGACCGGCGGTTTCCCGACTACTGCTACTTCCGGCGCGTATTGGAAGACCATTTACGAGCGTACACGTCTGGAGTGTTCTACTACTGCAAGTAATAAAGTTTCCGCCTTGAAAGCGGTCGGCTTGTTGGTTCCCAAAACCGCAGACGGCAACGAAGCGGTGCTCAAAAACTTTGAGTTGCAATTTACTACCCGTTGGGCAGAAATGACCTTTAACAACGCTTCTGTCGGCGGCGTGGTTATCGGTTTCCGTCAGCAGACGGCGGGCAAGATTACCACCGGCGAGGGTCAGGTAAATAAAAACCAAGGTCTTATCGTGATTACTTCTACCGGTATTTCCATCGCGGGCGGTAATGAGATTACCGATGCAATGTACGGTACTGCCAACGAGCAAACCTTTGCATCCGAACTGAACCCCAAAGCAAGCAGCGATCTTTCGTATCATAACGTGAAGGTACGTGTGGTGGGTAACGAGGTGACCGTACAGATCGGTGACAACACCTATACCGACACCGTTAATTATGACGAGGCGGGGTATCTCGCATTTGGCCCCGGTGCATTCCGTATGCATTTCCAGGATATAAAAATCACCCGTCTGGACGATGCGGGCAATGCGATTGATTGGAACGCCGAACAGTATGAGTCTATTCCGACTACCGTGACATTCAATGGCACGAATTTATTGGGCTTCAATACGACTTATACGAATAAATATCCTAACGACAAAGACAATATTGAGTACACGGATACAGCGCTCACTGTTGCACAGCGTGCAGCATTTATCGACGCACTCGACAGCAGATTTGATGTGTATTACAACGATTATGACGGCGCAAACGCTGTGTATATTCACAATTCTTCCGTGGTCGGCAATACGGTTGGCTATAACTATGCAAAACTGCAATATTATAACGGGAATGCATGGTTGCGTCCCGTGGCAATTTCCGGTTACGGCAGTTTGACCGGCTCTGCTTTACGTCAGGTAGGTTCTTTGGTACCCAAAGACGATGATGGAGAGCATTTGTATCTCAAAAACTTTGAGATGAATACCGGCTACGCATTTTGGACCGGCAGCACAGGCAATGGTGCTGTTATTATCGGTTTTCGTCAGGAACAACCCGGTAGATACTATGCCGACAATGGCTTCGCGGCGAACGGCAGCTATTTGATGATCAGTAACGATAAGCTGTTGGTGTATGAAAACGGCACGCTGTTACACGAAAAGGCGTTTTCCACTGCTAACCAGGGTCAAATCAGAAATGTGAACATCAAAGTGGTTGGCAAAACGCTCACTTATAGAGTGTACTGGAGTTCTTCTACTGTTTTGAGTGGCACTGTTGAGCTGTCTACCGAAAAAACCGGTTATCTTGCTTTGAGTAATACGCACTATTTGCGTTCGTTCAGCACGACCGGTTTCTCGATCACTGCTCTTGATGACGCGGGCGAGGCAACCCCGATTAAGAAACCCGCTTCCAGCAACAAAAACGGCAACATCGCCGTGTCCACCAGCGTGACAAACGGTGTGTATACCAACACCATTACCGTAACCCCCGAAGAAGGCTACGAGATGTTGGCGGGTTCGTTGATTGCAACCGATGCGGCGGGTAATGTGTACGTTCCTACCCGTGTAGGGTTCCGTAACGGCGGTAATGCTTCTCAATATGAAGTGAAATGTGCATCTCCCGTTAAGGCAACCGCTACGTTCTATCAGCCCACCGCGGCGGAACCCAACGTGGGTAATATCGGTACTTCTATCAACGAAGAATTGGCCGGCTTGCGCTTTGTATCCCGTCTGAATCGTACCGTGAACGATGGCACCGAATACGTAACGCTGGACGGTGA
>JAZSED010000001.1:0-8327 GCA_045531495.1 Acutalibacteraceae bacterium | reverse complement strand
ATACCGCCGCCCGAAAAGAAGCGTTAAACGCGGCGGATATTGCTTTCCTTTGCTTGCCGGATGCGGCGGCAAGAGAAGCGGTATCACTGATTGAAAACGATACGACGGCGGTGATTGATACCTCTACCGCGCATCGTACGGCAGACGGTTGGGCGTACGGTTTCCCCGAAATTTACGGTGCGGACCGCATCAAAGCGTCTAAAAGAATTGCCAACCCCGGTTGTCACGCCAGCGGCTTTGTCGCATTGGTACAACCGCTTGTAAAAGCCGGTCTTTTAAATAAAGACGCAGCATTAACCTGTTTTTCGTTGACGGGATATTCCGGTGGTGGTAAAGGTATGATAGCCGCGTACGAAGGGGCAGACCGCGACCTGTTGTTTGATGCACCGCGTCAATATGCGTTGACCCAAAGACATAAGCATCTGCCTGAAATGGCTAAAGTATGCGGTATCACATATGACCCGGTATTCTGTCCTGTTGTAGGGGACTATTACAGCGGTATGGAGGTGACCGTACCGTTGTTTGGCAAGGACGTAAACGGTAGCTTGGCGGATATTGCCGATACATATAGAAAAACATACACAGGCAAGCTCGTGCACTTTACAGAGGATGCATCGGAAGACGGGTTCTTGTCGGCATCCGCCTTCTCGGGCAGAGACGATATGCAGATAACGGTTACAGGAAACGAGCAACGGTTACTGCTGGTTGCGCGCTTTGATAATCTCGGTAAGGGTGCATCGGGCGCCGCCATTCAGAATATGAACATTTTACTCGGCGTGGAGGAGACCACGGGTTTACAAATCGGAGGCTAACGTATGAAAATTATCACAGGCGGTGTGTGTGCCGCTAACGGTTTTAAGGCAAACGGTATCCATTGCGGTATCCGTAAGAACCGAACCAAAAGGGATTTGTCGCTGATAGTAAGCGACGTGCCTGCAACGGCGGCGGCGGTATACACGACTAACCTTGTAAAGGGTGCGCCCTTAACAGTGACAAAAGCGCATTTGGCGAACGGCAAGGCACAGGCGGTTATCTGTAACAGCGGAAACGCCAATACCTGTAACGCCGACGGCATTGAAGTTGCCGAAAAAATGTGTGTGTTGTTGTCTGATGCGACGGGTATCGCGGCAAACGACGTGGTGGTAGCATCTACGGGTGTTATCGGTCAACCGTTGGATATTACCCCCATTCAAAACGGTATTCCCGCACTCGTTGCTGGTCTTGACGGCGATAACAGTCTTGCGGCGGCGGAAGGCATTATGACCACCGATGTTGCAGTGAAGGAAATCGCCGTGGAATTTACCGTTGGCGGGAAGACTTGCAAAATCGGCGGTATTGCCAAAGGCAGCGGTATGATTCATCCCAATATGGCAACCATGCTGGTGTTTATCACCACCGACGTGGCTATTTCCGCGCAGATGCTGCAAAAGGCGCTGTCTGCTGATATTCAGAACACCTTTAATATGCTGAGCATTGACGGCGATACCTCTACCAACGATATGGTAACGGTGCTTGCTAACGGCTTGGCGGGCAATGCGAAAATTGAAGCGGAGGGTGAGGATTTCACCGCTTTTATGACCGCGCTGAATACCGTTACGGTGCATCTTTGCCGCTGTATTGCCGCGGACGGAGAGGGTGCCACCAAAATGCTGGAATGTCAGGTAAGCGGTGCAGAAGACCTTGCTACCGCCAAGACGGTGGCCAAGAGTGTCGTGTGTTCTTCGCTCTTGAAAGCGGCTATGTTTGGTGCGGATGCCAATTGGGGTCGCGTATTGTGTGCCATCGGTTACAGCGGCGCTAATATAGACGTTTCTAAAGTGGCGGTTTCTTTCCGCTCGGTAAAAGGTGAAATTGCCGTGTGCGAAAACGGTGCGGGTGTGCCGTTCTCCGAAGAAAAAGCCAAAGAAATCCTGCTTGAAAGCGAGATTGAAATTGTAGTCAGTGTCGGTGACGGTGCATTTGCGGCAACCGCTTGGGGCTGTGACTTGACTTACGATTACGTGAAGATTAACGGTGACTACCGTACCTGAGGTGATAGAAATGGATTGGGACTTTTCCAATGCACAGCGTGCTGAAGTATTAACACAAGCGTTACCGTATATCAAACGCTATGTCGGTAAAGTTGTTGTAATCAAATACGGCGGCAATGCGATGATAAATGAGCAGTTAAAGCAGCAGGTGATGGAAGATATTGCCCTGCTTTGGCTTATCGGCGTCAAGGTCGTGTTGATTCACGGCGGCGGTCCCGAAATCAGCGAAACCATGAAAAAACTCGGCAAAGAGGCCGTGTTTGTGGATGGCTTGCGCGTTACCGATAAAGAAACGGTCGACATTGTGCAGATGGTGTTGGCGGGTAAGGTCAATAAAACGCTTGTTAACCTGGTGCAGATGAAAGGCGGCCATGCGGTGGGTGTTTCGGGTATTGACGGCGGTATTATTGAAGCCAAGGTAAAGGATGAACGGTTAGGCTTTGTGGGTAAAATCACGAAGATTCGTACCCAACCGATTACCGACCTTCTTGAAAAGAACTATATTCCCGTGATTTCCACCGTTGCAAGTGACCGCGAGGGTAACGTGTATAATATCAACGGCGATACTGCGGCGGCATATATCGCGGGTGCTTTGGGCGCGGAGCGTCTGTTTATGATGACCGATATTGACGGTATTTTACGTGATAAAGATGACCCGACCACGCTGATTTCCGAATTGACCGTTTCCGAAGCCAAACAGCTTTACAAAGACGGTGTGATTTCGGGCGGTATGATTCCTAAAGTGGATTGCTGTATTGAGGCGATTAACGAAGGCGTAAAAAGCGTTATTATTATGGATGGCCGTGTACCGCATTCCATTCTGTTGGAAATGCTGACCGATGAAGGCGCGGGCACTATGGTAACGGGGGACAAATGATGAGCATTATCGAATTGGATAAAGCATACGTAGCGGGCACTTACGCCCGCTTTCCCGTTCATATCGTAAACGGTAAAGGGTCCTATGTTTACGATGAACAGGGAAAAGAGTATATCGATATGGGCTCGGGCATTGCGGTCAACACCTTTGGCATTGCGGATGATAGTTGGATAGCGGCGGTGACCGCACAACTTTCTAAAGTCCAGCATATGTCTAACTTGTATTACACCGACCCCTGCGCAAGGCTGGCGCAACTGCTTTGTGAGCGCACGGGTATGAAAAAGGTGTTTTTCGGCAACTCGGGCGCGGAGGCAAATGAATGTGCCGTTAAGGTTGCCCGCAAATATGCGGCAGAGAAGAAGGGTGCGGAATATTCCACCATTATTACCTTGGAAAATAGTTTTCACGGCAGAACGCTAACCACCTTGGCGGCAACGGGACAGGAACACTTTCACGGTTTATTTCGACCGTTAACCCCTGGTTTTGTACATACGCCTGCTAACAATACAGACGCGCTTATCACACTTGCAAAACAGCATAAAGTCGCCGGTATCCTGCTGGAATGTGTGCAAGGAGAGGGCGGTGTGAATGCCCTCGATGAGCGTTTTGTAAAGGACGTGGCGGCATTTGCGGCAAAAGAGGATATCCTTTTGATGATTGACGAGGTGCAAACAGGTAACGGCCGTACAGGTACGCTGTATGCTTATATGCAGTACGGCATTACACCTGACGTGGTGACTACCGCGAAAGGTCTTGGCGGCGGCTTGCCGATTGGTGCGGCGTTGCTCAGCGAAAAGGTGCAAAACGTACTCGGTGCAGGTGACCACGGCTCTACCTTCGGCGGTAACCCCGTGTGTTGTGCGGGTGCGTGCAACGTTATTGAACGCTTGACCCCTGCATTTTTAGAGGATGTACAGGCAAAAAGCCGTTATATCTTCGAGGAATTGAACGGTGCTGACGGTATTGTATCGGTCAGCGGTAAAGGCTTGATGATTGGTATTGAAACGGTGCGTTCGGCGAAAGAGGTTGTGGCGACGTGTATGGAAAACGGCGTTTTGTGCCTCACTGCCAAGCATAAGGTACGTTTGCTGCCGGCTTTGAATATGCCGATGGAAACACTCAAAAAAGCGGTAGAGGTTATTAAACAAGCCGCCAAATAAGGAGCGAAGATATATGAATCTCAAAGGTAAAAGCTTTTTAAAATTGTTGGATTTTACACCTGCCGAAATCGAAGGACTGATTGATTTTGCGGCAGATTTGAAAGCGAAAAAGAAAGCGGGTATACCGCACCGTCTGTGTGAGGGCAAAAACATTGCGTTGGTTTTCGAGAAGACCAGCACCCGCACCCGTTGCAGCTTTGAAGTGGCGGCGGCTGACCTTGGTATGCACCCTGTATACCTTGACCCTAAAAGTTCGCAAATGGGGAAGAAGGAAAGCATTGCGGATACCGCACGTGTACTCGGCAGAATGTTTGATGGTATCGAATATCGTGGCTTCGGCCAGGCAATTGTGGAGGATTTGGCGGCATATGCCGGTGTTCCTGTCTGGAACGGCCTTACCAATGAGTATCATCCGACACAAATTTTGGCGGATTTTTTAACCATTCGTGAGCATTTCGGTACACTGAAAGGCAAAAAACTCGTCTATCTCGGTGACGCGCGATATAATATGGGCAACTCCCTGATGGTTGGCTGTGCAAAAATGGGTATGCATTTTGTAGCGGCGGCGCCTGAAAAGTATTTCCCGGATAAAGCGCTTATTGAGGAATGTCAGAAGGTGGCGGCACAAACAGGCGCTGTTCTGGAATTTGAAACCGACCCCGAAAAGGCGGTTAAAAATGCCGATGTGTTGTATACCGACGTGTGGGTGTCTATGGGTGAACCTGCTTCAGTTTGGGAAGAACGTATCCGTGAATTGACCCCGTACCGTATTACGATGAAGCTGATGGATATTGCAGGCGAACAAAGCCGCTTTATGCATTGTTTACCCGCCTTCCACGATTTAAAAACCGAAACAGGCAAAGAAATCTTTGAAAAGTTCGGTATCGACTGTATGGAAGTCACCGATGAGGTGTTTGAAAGCGAGCGGTCCATCGTGTTTGATGAAGCAGAAAACCGTATGCATACTATCAAAGCGGTTATGGCGGCTACACTATAACAAGAAAAATCCCTTGCAGAAAATTCTGCAAGGGATTTTTTACCTTCATTAAAGCGGAATATCAATGTTAGAGGAGTGCCCGCCGCCCGATGAGTCTTCGGTATCGGTATCGGCGAAAATATCCAAGGTGTCCAACGGGTCAATACGTTCACTGTCATCTGCGGGTAACGCATCTTCAAAGATAGGGAACGCATCTGTAGGTACGGTGTCATTTTCTACTTCTTCCTCTTCTTTTTTTTTAGCCCGACGGGGCAGATAGAAGAAATAGATATATAAGAATACCGCACCGCCGATGCATAAGAGACCCACAACCAAGAAAACGATGGAGAGAACGGCAGAGTCTCCCGTAAAAGCGGTCAGGAAATTGTTCTTGAAACCAAGTAACACAATGGTGCCGATGGGAGAGGTAGTATCAAAGCGCAGGAAACCGTCTTTGGAGACGGTGGTATATACGGGTGCAGAGATACCGTCTGCCGTTACCGCAGCAACAGCGATAGCTTTTGCAGAACGCATACTGTGCGGTACGGGTAACTGAATAACATAACTGTCAGCGGCAAGGGTCCATACGTCTGTTTGTTTGCCTGTAGGACTTTGCAGCTGTAAAGCCAGATCTACGACCACACGCTCAATGTCTTTTGCATCGGTGCGCGAAAGTAAAGCATCGTTTTGTAATGCGGCGGCAATTTGTTCATCGGTTACCTCTGCGGCAGAAGCAGAAGCCGTCATCAACAGCGTGCCCTTCATATCACCGATGATTTTAGCGTACGTCTCAGGGGTGAGCAGTAAGCGTGCCGTATTGTGAAACGCGGTTTCGTCTGTTTTAAAAGCAGAGAGAATACCGCTTTCAAATGAAAAACCGAGAGAAACATAGGTTTCTTCTGCACCTGTTGTCGCCGCATAGGTGTACCATGTAGGCGGTGCCGTGGTCTTTTTGGTATCGGTTACCTTTGTGGTACGGTTGTAGGTGGGGGAGGCGGTGGTACCAACGGTTTCTGCCTCTTGTTCTTGTGTGGCAGAGGTGTTTGCCGTTGTTGTCGCTGTACCTGTGGAAGCGGCCGCCGCGGCATATAAAATACCGTTGACGACGGTGGCTTCTGTGGAACAGTGGATGTAGGTGCCTTTTTGGGGCATATCGAGATTAAAAACAGCAAAGCCGTTGCTGTCCGTCTTGGCATTTGTATTGAATATGGTGGAATCAACTTGGATTTTTACCGCTACACCGGGTACGGGATTGCCGTTTTCATCTGTCAAACGCGCCGCGAGTTTTCCGTTGTGCTCCAAAATAATGAGGTGCGTTTTTTGAGATGGATTAGCGGTAGTGTTTTGTGTTTCCGATGCGGTTGTTGTGTTTTCCGCGTCATTTTGTGTGGTATGCTCCGTATCGGATAGGGTTGTTTCGGTGGTGCCGACAGTAGTACTCTCGGTGGTGGTAACAGAGGTGTTTTCCGTGTCGTTACCTGTCGTGTTTCCTGTTTCCGCAAAAACGGCGGGACAACACAAAAGCTGTATCAGCAACACCAGCAATAAACAACAAGCTAAGGTTTTCTTCATCATTTTTCGTACCTTCCTGTCGAAAAATATTTCATACAAGATTTAATATATCACAAACAACGATAAAAGTAAACAACAATATTTTTTGTTGTATATTGATTTTTATGTCCCTAAGCCGTATAATATTAACGAGTATATGTGTGAGGATTGGCTGATATGGAAAATGTTTTAAAACGCACATGGGCAGAGATTGATTTGGATGCCTTGCGACACAATTACAGATTGATACGCGATGCGGTCAACCGAGATACGTGCATATATGCGGTGATAAAAGCGGATGCCTACGGACACGGGGCGGTGAAGGTTGCACGCGCTTTGCTGGAAGAAGGAGCAACGCGGTTTGCTGTTTCTAACTTGGAAGAAGCGATACAACTGCGGCAAGCAGGCGTTACCTGTCCTATTTTGCTGCTGTCATACACGCCGCCCGCAGAGGTGTCTCGTTTGGTGGAATGGGATGTTACTCAAACGGTGGTTAGCTTTGCACACGCGAAGGCGCTCGGGGCTGCCGCTGCTGATGAGAATATCACGTTGAAGGTGCATCTGAAGGTGGATACGGGGATGTCCCGTGTGGGATTTGTGCATCAAACAGATGCTGACCGCGAAATTGCGGCGAAAGAGATTGCCGCCGCCGCTTCGTTGCCGTGCTTGCAGGCGGAAGGGATTTTCACCCATTTTGCGACGGCGGATGAGCCGAACGAACAGGCAACGCGGGCACAATTTACGCGATTTATGCAAACGATAGAAGACGTTGAAGCTTTAGGTGTGCGTTTTGCGGTGCGGCATTGCTGTAACAGCGCGGGATTAATGCGTTTCCCGGAAATGCATTTAGATGGGGTACGCCCGGGCATTATTTTGTACGGCTTGGCACCTGACAGCAGTTGGATGAACGGCTTTTGGCCGTTGCACCCTGTGATGCAGTTAAAAACCGCTGTTTCTATGGTAAAAACCGTTCCTAAGGGAACGGCTTTCAGCTACGGAAGTACGTTTGTCGCCGAAAGGGAAATGCAGGTGGCGACCGTGCCGATTGGCTATGCGGACGGTTATTCCCGCTTGATGGCAGGGAAGGCATATATGCTTGTAAACGGCAAAAAAGCACCTGTTGTCGGCCGTGTATGTATGGACCAATGCATGCTGGATGTAACGGGCTTGGAGGTTTCTGTGGGAGATACGGTGACGGTGTTCGGAGAGGGGTTACCGACCGAAGAATATGCCGCTTTTATCGGTACGATTCATTATGAATCGGTGTGTGCGGTCGCCAAGCGCGTGCCGCGTGTTTACATTGAAAACAGACAAGTAACAGATTGTGAAAATTTGATTTTGAAATAAGGATTTTATATGAGTGAAACTGTATTGGTCGCCATGAGCGGCGGTGTGGACAGTTGTATGACAGCGGCGCTTTTGTTGGAGTCGGGCTGTACGCTGTACGGCGCAACCATGCAACTGTACTGCGGTGAAAAGGATGAAAACGTGTGCGGTTCCTCAAAGGATGCGGCAGATGCGGCAGCTTTGGCGGCGCAGCTTGGTTTTTCGCACGAAATACTGAAATATACCGATGCTTTCCATCAACAGGTTATCCGTCGCTTTGCGGACGGATATGCCAAGGGTGAAACCCCCAATCCGTGCATTGAGTGTAATCGTTATATGAAATTTTCCCTTTTGTGGGAAAAGGCAAAAGAGATGGGTTGCGATGCGATTGCAACCGGTCATTACGC
>JAZSED010000050.1:0-7474 GCA_045531495.1 Acutalibacteraceae bacterium | reverse complement strand
GAAGATAAATTAAATCAACTAATCAATTGATGGGTGTTATAACTTTTTTGAAGGCTACGTTTTAATATGAGTGCTATTTCGTGAGGAAATGCGATTTAATATCCGATGATTTCGAGTATTATTTAAAACAAAATCACGATGCGATTTTCTCTATATTAAAAAGTGTCAAGATAAGAAACAATATAAATAGAAAAACACAGAGAGGTTGGGAACAATATATTTCCCTACCTCTTTGTGTTTTATTTGAATATTAAATCTATATTTACAATTTCGGTTACCCTTTGACGGATGTTGTTCATCCGAGCAACCCATTCCATTTGGTTTTCAGCTTTGAGTTGTTCGGTTACACCTTCGCGTTCTGCCATTTGGTTAACCAAACGATTGAAGGTATCTTCGGCATCTCGATTGAGCTGAAGCAGATAATCGTAAAGCGTATGTTCGGTGAGCATTTTATTATAAAACGCTTTACTGTATTTTTGGATGTACCTTAAATGACGCTGTCCCCAAATGCCGATTGGTTCACGCTCAGGTTCATCCTCGCCGGCGATGATATAATAATCACCGCATAGTTCGTATTTAAGACTCGTTCTTTCATCAGTAATAAATTTCGCTAACTGTTCCATAATTTATGCCTCCTTATATATAACCTTGAGTTTCTTCTGTTTTGAGTGAACAACCTTTAATAAAACTTCATCCAAAGCATCGGTATACTTTCCGTCAGCAATGGGCTTGTTTCGCATTTCGTTCATACAGTTCACGACTACCCGACGTTCAAAATCATCCAATGCGATATAATATTTCTTTTCTTTCATCTTAGCACTCCTTTAGCAAGTCCTTAAATGGAACTTCATCATTTACAAAAGTGTCGTATGTAAACTGTGCGCCTAAACGGAAACCCATAATAAAACTATCGAGGTTTGATTCACCGTTAACAACACTCCAGCATTAACGGAATTGAGAAACTTTTTCTTGCTTTCGCCCGAAAGGTTCTCAGTTAAGAACTCCTCATTTATCATCAAGACTTCCATTTGCTTTTGTACAGCCTTGTTTTCCTTGGTGCTTCGTGCTTGTGGATCAAGGTTGCCGTAATAAAACTCTTCAATGAATTTTCCCATAAAAATAACCTCCTTTAAGTTTCTACAATAATTGTACTTAAAGAAGGTGTTATAGTCGAATGTACGGATATAAAAAAGAAAATACCGGGAAAACTTTTGTAGTTCTTCTCGGTATTCTTCGCTTGCTTTTTTGAAAATAAAATTGCATATTATTGAAACATTGCTTTTATTGTTGAAAAAAAGCAATATCAATAGTATAATCTAAAGGGACAGGTTGGGTTGTGCGGATAATTAAATCTCAACATCAACTGAACGTGTCCCTTATATTCAATAGTATTCTCTACTGTATGTATATGATACTATATTTTTTTAAAAAAGTCAAGAGGTACTTTTATGATAAAACAATACGATGACAATAAATTGGCGAGTTTTGGAATTGATCAAAAAAAGTTTTTATTTTGTCAGATTTGGAAAGAACTTACAGATAAGAGAACATTCGATTCATATCAATACAAATTGTTTAATGTGGTTGATGGGACTAAAGAATTAATTCATAATATCGAGCGCTTTCTTGAAAATTTAGTGACAACAACACATTCTATTGATGCAGTTACAAATGAATTAATAAAGGAAATTAAAAGAGATTATGTGTTGATTAACAAATTTAATGGTTTGAAAAATAGTATGTTAAGTACGCTTGGTTCTAAATATGTCACCAATTCTAATTATAAGGCTTTCTTGTATAAAATGAAATTCTATCTTCATGAATTAGAAATGGTTTATGATGAGATGTTAATTGATTGTTTGTGTGATTCGATAGACAACGCCGATTCGGATAATGTTATTAAATTAACTTCGATATTTATTAGTCGATGTGTTAATCAAGGATGGTCTGCTAGAGCGTTGAATAGTAAAATAGATTCAAATAGTGATGATATCAAAAACTTTTTAAAGAAGATATACAATTTTCAAAAACAAAACTATGCGATTATCTTTCCCTTCAGACTTAAAATATTACCACCAACTGGAAAAACAAAGGATGAGAGCCGATCTTATGTTATCGAACAAATGAAAAAGTTCGACATCTTTGTTTATACAAAAGAAAAACTCTCCGAAGAATTCGAAAACATTGACACTAATTTGCTAAACAACAACGAATATATGATAGTTCGGTGTGTAGCTAAAGATATTTTTACGGCTTCACATAATGCTATTACAGAAATTTCTAACACATTAAATATGTTTGGATTTTTTTCAGTAATCGAACCGTGGAACATTTCAAATCAAACTTGGATTGTATTCAATTGTGACCATCCATACACTAAAATTTTAGCACCAAATGATATATATGAAACATACGAATATTTGGATAGTTCATCGAATGTATACTCTAGAATTGAAAGAATTATAAATTCAAATTCGAGTGAAGTTGAATTTGTTCAGAAATTATTGTCATCATTCAATTATGCTACTCTGAGTAAGTTATCCGTATCAGTGGAAGAAAAATTCATTAATATGTGGATTGCAATAGAGTCGTTATCTCGCCTAGATTCCCATGATAACATTATTGGGAATATTATATATAACGTATCTTCTGCTTGTTCTATACGTTATATATATAAGGAAATCAGAAACTTTATTGAAGACTGTTTTCGGTGTGAAATATCTCTCGATTTTGATGGAGTTGTCATCAATCGTAATGAACCCAACAAGGAATTATTGGTGCAAAATATTCTAAATATATTTCGCAACGATACACTTTATGCAGAATTACATAATCGTTGTTCAACATGCGCTCTGTTAAAGCATAGGTGTGAAAAGTTTTATGCTTTGCTAAATGACGAAAAACAGCTTATTAATCAAATCAAAAGCCACCATCAAACAATTAGATGGCATCTTGATAGATTATATAGGATACGTAATGAAATAGCGCACTCTGCCAATAAACAGTATATTTCTGTCGTTAGCTATACGGAACATTTATATGATTATCTCGCAACATACATATCAGAACTCGCAAGATTTTCAATTGAAAAGGGGATAACAAATATGGGGGAATTATCTACTGCCATTATAGATAATTATAATCAATTCCTTTTCCTTGCAGACGAAAAGAAATTGACTCCTAAAAGAGATTATTTGAAAAAATTATGGACAGTTGGTATAATGGACTATATATAACAAATAAACACTTATGCGTTTGAATAGAAAAGCCTGACACTTTACTTAAAAAAGTGTCAGGCTTTTCGTATTAGAACATCGCTTTGAAACAGGCTGTTGCTAAAAAGGTGTGAGAGCATCCAATACTTGTTTTGCGGAGAATCAATAAAAAAGAAAAAAGAGAGAAGACTAACTTCTCTCAATTTTCTTGCCCGCAATGCTCGTACCTTTAGGAAACTGTCCTTAAGTGTACGCCGGATTTAGGGTGTCTCTTTTTTTGTTCGTACTTGTGTATCGACGAAGAACCCGCGACGTTTCGCGCTTGCGCGAAACTCGACGGTTTTGCGTGTAGACATTGAGAGAAGCACAAGTGTGGCGCAAAACCACGAGTCACGGCCACCGGCACCAAAAGAAAAAGACACCCCTTGTGGGTGTCTTTTTCTTTTGGTCACGGCGGTCACTAGAAGTCCTCGACCGGCCAAATATCCGTTGCAAAGCAATGGATATTTCAGGGTTTTGGCAAAACCACTGAATGAGAGAGCAGCAAAAACAAATATTTGCCAAAACCACGGTTCGAGTCCATCTTATAATAGCACAAACGCATTGCAATTGCAATGCATACTTTTCGCGGGGGCGGGCGTACACTAAATGCAGTACAAATGTATTGCGAGGTGACGTGCGTGGGCAGTTTCAAGATTCCGTCTACACCCCCGACAACAAATAAAACCGTTCGGTTTCCCAACGATATTGTAGACGCGGTAGAGCAGGCTATTCAGGGGAAGGACTGTACCTTTTCGGCGTTTGTGATTGCCGCGGTGCGTGCCGCTTTGGAAGATTTACAACACGAGGAAATAAAATAACTTTTGTGAATCAAAAAGACACCCTTAAGGTGGGTGGTCTAGGGGATAAAATAGAGAAGATACACAAAAACGTGTATCTTCTCTTGCTTTTTTGTGGGCGTTTTTTCTGCCTCCCTCGCCTAGAGGGAGGGGGACCGCCGCGTTAGCGGTGGTGGAGGGATACTATGTTTGTATCCCCCAGCCTTTCGCCTACGGCGAAATCCAGCCCCCTTTAGGCAAGGGGGCCAGGTGCAGCCGCAAGTTTCTGCAAATCCCTAACCGCCCCCACCGTATGGGTGTCTTTTTTTCGCGGTGTCTTGTTTTGCGGGAGGGGATGGCCTGCGTTGTCGGCAAAAGGAATGGTGCAAGGGCGGGTCTTAAGTACCCGTCCGCGGCTGAAAAAAGGGCATGGATAAACAAAATGCATATCCGCAATATTATATCATTGAAAAACCCGACACAATGTGGTATGCTTTCCTTATAATCCACTTAGACGGCAAAGGAGTTTTCCCGATGTCCAAAGATATCTTTATTTCTTACAGAAACGACGGGTGCAGTAACCAATTTGCACACCGTTTGGCAAATGACCTGGAGGAGCTGGGATACAGCGTATATTTCAATCCCTACGAGCAACGCAGTGACAGCTTTCCCGACCGTCTGAAAAACGCCGTGAAAGCGTGCAAGGATTTCATTTTGGTGCTGTCTCCGCAAAGCATGGAACGTTTACTGCGCGACGATGACATAGATTGGGTGCGCGAGGAGCTGCTTACCGCGCGCGAAAACGGCAAGAATATCATTCCTGTTTTGGTGGACGGTGCCGTGATGCCTTCCAGCCCCGAGGACGTACCGAAAAACATCTGTTTTTTACCGTATGTGGATGCTATCCGTTTACCCGACGAATATAAGCATTCGCCCTTTACGTCGTTAATCGGCGGCCTGCTGTCTAAACAGGACGGGAAGGACAGCTACAAGGATGCCTTTAACAGCAATCCCCATTTCCGTGTCAATGAGGTCTTCGACGACCTTTTGTGCAAGGCGGAGAGCGGGTCAATAGAAGCGATGTACGAATTGGGTATGATGTGTTACTATGGTGTCACCTCCGCGGAAGGACAGTCCGCGTGGGATTACGAGCGGGCGGTGTATTGGCTGCGAAAAGTCTCCGCGTCAGACCACCCGTTGCGCTATGAAGCGGATAATATCATTGCGCGTATGTACTATAACGGCACGGTACCGACCGAACCGCAATCGTATGAAAAGGCGATGGAATATATAGAACGTGCGGCACCCCACAGCAATTATGCAAAATCCCAGAAAGCGTACCATTTGCGCGAAGGGCTGGGCTGTGAATTTGATTTTGAAAAGTACCTTACCTTCCTCAAAGAGGAAATGGGCGGCGGCGATAATATGACAGCGATAGGCCTTGCCAATTTCTATATTAAATACGGGAAATATGCGCAAGCGATGGCGGTTTTTGATACGGTGGAAAACTTAACCCCCGAGATGAATTATCAGATTGGTATGATGTACCGCAACGGCGTGCTTTCCGACCCGCCCAAGCCCGATTTTATGCAAGCGGCATATTATTTGCGCAATGCGGCGGACGATAATCATATTATGGCGGCTTTTGAGTACGGTATGTTATGCTTCCGCCCGACGGGACGCTTCCGCAAGGATTTTAAAAGTGCGCAAAAATACCTGCAGATGGCCGCGGATAACGGTCACACCACCGCACAGTACGTGCTCGGCTTTATGTATAAATCCGGTCATGTTACCAAAGACCTTGTAAAGGCGGCGGAATATCTGGAAAAAGCAAAAGCACAGGGAGATTCCTTCTCAGCGATGGAATTGGCGTCCCTTTACCAGCAACCCGAAATACAAAACTACCAGCGCGCGTACGAGTGTGCCCAAATGGCGGCGGAGCATAACATTGCCGAAGGCGAATTTATTTTGGCGAATCTGTTGTTCTTCGGTCGCGGCTGTGAGCCGGATGTGAATAAAGCGTACGAATTGTATGAGCGGGCATATAACCACGGCATCCATTATGCGTCTGCGATGATGCACCGCATTGACAGCTTGAAGGGGTGAACACAGTGACCGTGATGATGTGGATATGCTTTGCGATGGCACTCGGATGCGCGGTGCTAAGTGTGCGGTCTTTTTTGCAAAAAGGATTTTTGTTCAACAACGCGTATCTGTATGCGTCTAAGCAAGAACGGGAAACGATGCATAAGACACCGTACTATCGCCAAAGCGGCGTGGTGTTTTTGCTTATCGGTGTGATATTTTTGTGCAACGGTTTAGCGCTGGCTTTGCATAAAGATTGGCTGTTTGGATTGGCACACATCACCATGGCGGTGACATTGGTGTATGCGATTGCATCAAGCGTTGTGATAGAAAGGCGAAAGAAAAAAGGTGAAACCGATGAAAACACATAAGCAAAAAATGGTTGCGCCTATCGTCATTTCGGTGATATTGGCGATATATTATGTCATTTACTTTGGCGTTTTGATAGGGGCGTTGGACGGGATATTAAAATACTTACTTGGTATTCTGCCGCTCGCGCTTGTATTTCTGACGGTCAAGGTTTGCATAGAAAGAATACAAGAAATAAAGAAGGGTGAGGAAGATGATCTTAGTCAATACTGATTATGTAAGCGGCAAGGAATTGGAAACGTTGGGGCTTGTGAAAGGCAGTACTATCCAATCCAAACACATCGGCAAGGATATTGCCCAGAGTTTTAAAACGTTGGTGGGCGGTGAGCTGAAAGCATATAATGAAATGATGAATGAAGCACGCGCGCTTGCGACAAAGCGTATGGTAGCGGAGGCAGAAGCGCTCGGCGCGGACGCGGTGGTTAACGTGCGGTATGCGTCTTCCGCTGTCATGCAGGGTGCCGCCGAGGTTATCGTGTACGGTACCGCGGTGAAATTTATGGAAAAATAAGAACTTTTACGAACGCATAGGGGGCTATCACCCTATGCGTTTCTCTTTGTGCGCATTGACAGAAAGCGGTAATTATGGTACGATGTATATGTATATCGGTATTCTTTTGGTTATAACCGTGACAGGAAAGAGGTTTGAACATATGAAAAAACTGTTAGCTGTTTTTCTGAGTGCGATGCTGATGTTGTCTTTAACTGTGTACGCAGGCACGATAGATATTCATAATGAACAGGCGCCGATTGTGCAGGCTGCTAAAACACTCAGAGCTGCCACTACGTCTTTGAACGTTAATGCGCTCCCCGATGCAGGCGCGGACTATGCTGTGCAAGGCAGGGTGTCCATTGCTGTTGATACTGTTCGTCCTACCGACTATGACGCGATGTTTGATGCAATGGAACAGTTGTATCCCAATATTGATTTCACTTATGATTTTTGGGCACACAGCTTTAACGACGACGCGCGTGAATATTTGGCTA
>JAZSED010000058.1:0-30264 GCA_045531495.1 Acutalibacteraceae bacterium | reverse complement strand
GGCGGTATTTTGGGCGGTCCGCTGGGCATTTTGGCGGCGGCAGTCGGCTCGGCGCTCGCGGACCTTTTGTTAGGATATACGCTGTATGCGCCGGCAACCTTTGTCATTAAAGGCATTATGGCGGCTGTGTTTTGGCTACTGTACGGCAAAAAAGCGAACGTTTGGCGTATGATTGTTGCCGCTGTGTTGGCAGAGTGTATCATGGTAGGCGGGTATTTTCTGTATGAAACGGTTTTGTACGGTGCGGCCGCCGCGGCGCTCAGCATTTTCGGCAACGCCGTACAAGGTGCTATCGGTGCGGCCGTCGCGTGCGTGGTGTTGCCGTTGGTTAAACGGATGAAAAAGTTATAAAGCCGATGGATTTACCAAACCGCAAACCTACACGGTTGCAAGGGTACGATTATAACCAAAACGGCGCAAATTTTGTGACGATATGTACCTACCACCGTGCACAGACCTTATCTCATATCGTAGGGCAGGGGCTTGCTCCTGCCCAAACGAAACTGACTGCTTACGGCAAAATCGCGGAACAGCAATTGTTGGACATTGAAAAACGATATGAAAATATAAAAGTGGATAAATATGTGATTATTCCCAATCATACACACGTGATTTTTGTCATAGAAAATATGTCGGCAGGAGCAAGCCCCTGCCCTACACTCTCGGATGTTGTGTGTACTTTCAAATCTATGACCACACGTCTTTGCAAACAGATATATCCCATAGAAAAGATTTTTCAGAACTCCTTCTACGACCACATCATCCGCAACGAAACCGATTATCTGGAAATTTGGCAATACATTGACAACAATCCCGCCAAATGGCAGGAAGACCGTTTTTATATGCCGTGAGACGGCATATTTTTATTTTTTTTAAAAAACCCTTTTCACAATTTAAAAAATGTGATAAAATGATATTTACTTGTAAGGAGGTGTGTACCAATGGCAAAAATCATTGCCGTGGTGAACCAAAAAGGCGGTGTCGGCAAGACCACCACCTCGGTAAACCTGTCCTCAGCACTCGGCGCGGCAGGAAAAAAAGCGTTACTTGTGGATATTGATCCGCAGGGCAATGCGACCAGCGGTGTCGGCGTGGACAAGCGTGCCGTGAAAATATCTACATACGAACTGCTGACGGGACAAGCCACCCCTGCAGAAACGGTGGTACACACCGCATTTAAGAATCTTGATTTGCTGCCGTCCAATATCAATTTGGCGGGTGCGGAAATTGAAATGGTGGAAATGAACCGCCGCGAAAACCGCTTAAAAGCGGCGTTGGCGGCGTTGCGTGACAATTATGATTTCATTCTTATCGACTGTCCGCCGTCTCTCGGTCTGCTGACCTTAAACGGTCTTTGTGCCGCGGACACCATTTTGGTGCCGATACAGTGTGAATATTACGCATTGGAAGGCCTGTCACAGTTAATGGCGACCGTACGGCAGGTGAAACGTCTGTATAACCCCAATCTTGACATTGAAGGCGTGTTGCCGACTATGTTTGACGGGCGTCTCAATCTGACACAGCAGGTGTTGCACGAAGTCAAACGCTTTTTCCCGAGAAAGGTTTTCTCGTCGGTCATTCCGCGTTCGGTACGTTTGTCCGAGGCACCGAGTTTCGGTAAACCTATCGGGTATTATGACCGCGGCAACAAGGGCGCACACGCGTATGATGCGTTGGCGCAGGAAATCATCAAAAATAACAAGTAGGAGGACCGACTATGGCACAGAAAAAGGGCGGCCTCGGCAAAGGTCTTGACCTGTTGTTTGCCGAAAACGCATTGGAAGATGCAGGCAAAGCGGTTACCCTGCCGATAGACGAAATTGAACCCAACCGCGACCAGCCGCGCAAACAGTTTGACGATGCGGCGTTATCCGAGCTTTCCGCATCTATTGCGCAGCACGGTGTATTACAACCGCTTTTGGTACGCCCGCTGGCAGGCGGCGGCTATCAGATTGTTGCAGGTGAACGCCGCTGGCGCGCATCCCGTATGGCGGGTCTTACCGAAGTGCCTGCCGTTATCCGCGAAATGGACGACCGCGAAGCCGCAGAGCTCGCTTTGATTGAGAATTTACAGCGCGAGGATTTAAACCCGATGGAAGAAGCGATGGGTTACCGCACGCTGATGGAGACCCACGGGTTAACGCAGGAAGAAACCGCCAAAGCGGTGGATAAATCCCGCCCCGCGGTGGCAAATGCGTTGCGTTTGCTGCACCTGCCCGAGGAGGTTACCACCCTGGTGGCGGCAGGAACCTTGAGCGCAGGCCACGCACGTGCCATTTTATCCTTCGATTCCCCCGAAAAGCAGATAGAGATGGCATATTTTGCGGTTGAAAAAAGCGTTTCGGTGCGCGAGCTTGAAAAATTGGCGAAGGCCGCGAAAAAAACCGAAAAATTGACGCCGCCCACCGCGTTTATGCGGGACAGCTTCTACGACGAAGTAGAAATTGCACTGTCCGAGACTTTGGGCAGAAAAGTGCGCGTTATCGCAGGCGAAAAGAGCGGCACGCTCTCTTTGGAATTTTATGATAAAGACGATTTGAAGGCACTTGCCAACAAATTGGGAGGAGAATAAACATGTTAGACCTTAAGAAAATCCGTACCGAAGCCGATGCTGTCAAAGCGGCTATCAAAAAACGTGAAATGGACCTGGATAGCGTTATAGACGAAATCCTCGCCATTGACGAAAAACGCCGTGCATTGACCGGTGAAGTGGAAGCAATGAAGGCGCAACAGAACGCTGTTTCCAAGAAAATCCCTCAAATAAAAAAAGAGGGCGGCGACGTTGCCGCTGTGATGGCTCAAATGAAGGAATTGTCCGCTAAAATCAAAGAAAAAGACGTTGACCTCTCCGCTTTGGAAGATAAGCAGAAGGATTTGATGTTGCGTTTGCCCAACCTGCCGGACGAAGACGTTGTTGCAGGCGGTAAAGAAGCAAACGTAGAAATCCGTTTGGACGGCGAAAAACCGCAGTTTGATTTTGAACCCAAAAACCACGTAGACCTTTGCGAATCGCTCGGTATGATTGACTACGAGCGCGGCGCGAAGCTTGCAGGTAACGGTTCTTGGGTATACCGCGGCGCAGGCGCACAGCTGGAATGGGCGTTATTAAACTTTTTCATTTCCGAACACATCGCTGACGGCTATGAACTCATTTTGCCGCCGCATATGCTCGGCTACCAGTGCGGCTACGTAGCAGGTCAGTTCCCGAAATTCGCGGACGAAGTGTATTGGGTGAAAAACCCCACCTCCTCCGACGACAAATTTATGTTGCCGACCGCGGAAACCGCGCTTGTCAACCTGCACCGTGATGAAATCATCCCCACCGAACAGCTTCCCTGCAAATATATCGCGTACACCCCCTGCTACCGCCGTGAAGCGGGCAGCTACCGTTCGGAAGAACGCGGTATGATTCGCGGTCATCAGTTTAACAAGGTGGAAATGGTACAGTACACCACCGCTGAAGGCTCGGATGCCGCTTTTGAGGAATTGGTAGCCAAAGCAGAACGCCTTGTACATAAACTCGGTCTGCACTACCGCTTAAGCAAATTGGCGGCAGGCGACTGCTCCTTCTCGATGGCACGTACTTATGATATCGAAGTATGGATTCCGTCGATGGGCATTTACAAAGAGGTCAGCTCCGCTTCCAACGCGCGCGATTACCAGGCGCGCCGCGGCAACGTGAAATACCGCGATGAAAACGGCAAATTACAGTTTGCTCACACCTTGAACGCGTCGGGTTTGGCGACCAGCCGCGTCATGCCCGCTATTGTGGAACAGTATCAGAACGCGGACGGCTCTGTGACCGTTCCTGAAGTACTGCGTCCGTTTATGGGCGGCTTGGAAGTTATTAAGCCCAAGGGGTAATAGAGATGGCTGTATATACACAGAAATTCTTTATACCGTCTTATGCCGTTGGCGCAGACAACCGTCTGCGCCTTTCTGCGTTACTGCAATTTCAGCAGGAGGCGGGAGAACGGCAGATGTGCGAAAACGGGATGTCCTACGGTGTGCTGGGGGAGAGGGGTTTAGCGTTTCTTGTCACCCGTCTCACTTCCCATATCACGCGCTTGCCCGCGATGAACGAACCTGTGTTGCTGAATACGTGGCACAGGGATGTGCGGGGCGTACAGTTTTTCCGTTGTTATACCTTGACCGATACACAAGGCAACCCGCTGTGCGAAAGTGTCACCGCCTTTGCGTTGGTGGACACCAACAATCATCGGTTACTCCGCCCCGACGCGTTGGGTGATTTGGCGTTGCCTGATGATGTAGGTCACCCTATCAACTGCCCCGACCCCACAAAAGAGGTGCCGCCCGCATTGATTGAAGTGGCGGCGGTAAAGCCGCGATACAGCGAGCTTGACCCTAACGGTCACGTCAATAATACCCGTTACGCCGATTTTTTGTGTGATAACGTCCCGAGCGGTATGGCGCGTAAAAATCCCACCGAGCTGTATATCCGCTTTGATAAAGAAACACTGCCCGATGACCTTTTAACCATTTCCGCTGCGGAAGAACGGTGGCAAAAGGACGGGGTAACCGGCGGTGTCGCTTGGGTTGCGGGTAAACATACCCGCGGCGATGCATTTGTGGCGCGGCTTACGTACGAGGATGATTATGTGCGCAGATTTTGAGGCGGCAAAGGCAAAAGCGGAAGCGCGCCTTGCCACAAGAGAGAGCATCGGTCGGTTACAGGAAAAGCGACTGCACGCCACTTTAAAATTTTGGTTGGATGCGGATGAAACGCATCACGAGGTAACACTCCCTTGCGGGGCGGTGGCGGATATTTTTGACGGCGAGCGGGTAATAGAGATACAAAACGGTAACTTTTCGGGGTTTCGTATCAAGCTGTGCCGACTGCTTGAGGAGTATCCCGTAACGGTGATATACCCTTTGCCGCGGAAAAAGACGCTGTTTTGGATAGATCCCGCAACGGGGGATACGTCTCAAGGACATCGTTCCCCGAAGGTCGGCACCTTTGCGGATGCCGCGCCCGAATTGCTGTTTATTGCAAAGCAGCTGTTTCATCCCGACCTTACGGTGCGCTTGCAGCTCATTGACATTGAGGAATATAAATTGCAGGACGGGTGGGGTAATGACGGCAAGCGCGGTGCACACCGTGTAGAGCGCGTGCCCGTAGCACTCGGTGAAACGTTGGAAATTCGTACACCCACAGATTTGAAAGGGTGTTTGCCCGCAAAATTGCCAACACAGTTTACCTCTGCCGATTATCAAAAATGTACCCGTCTGCGCGGACGGCGGCTGTTTTCGGCATTACGTCTCTTTTTGGAAGCAGGGGTTATTACCCGTGAAAAGCAAGGCAATAAATACATATATACCGTGATATAATTCACTGTCAGTTCGAAACCATCCTGACACAAAATAAAACTATGGAAAGAAGAATGTATATGAACAACAAGAATGCGGTGACACGGCTGACCGTATCGGCGGTGATTGCCGCCCTTTATTGTGCACTGACATTAGCACTGCCGTTTATGACCTTCGGGCCCGTACAATGCCGTTTTGCGGAAGCGCTGACCATACTGCCTGTATTCACCCCCGCCGCCGTTCCCGGCTTGGCTGTCGGGTGCGTGATTTCTAACGCGGTGGGTCTTGCCGCGGGTGCGAATGTGGCGGGTGCGTGGGATATTTTGCTTGGCACGGTTGCTACCCTGTTGGCTGCGGTATGTACCCGCCTTTTGCGGAAATATCCGTTGCTTGCCACCCTGCCGCCTGTGCTTTTTAACGCACTCATTATCGGCACGGAGCTCACCTTGGTGCTGTATGATACCCCGACCTTTGTGCTTTGGATATATAACGTGCTGTCGGTAGGTGCAGGACAGGCACTCGCGTGTATCGGTGGTGGTATGTTGTTGTATACAGCAGTAAATCGCGCACCGAAATTAAAAAGTTTGATGTAAAAAAAGAGAGATGCTGATGCATCTCTCTTTTTTGTATTTACGCACACGCTTGAGGTGTTCGTGTAGGGGACGATGCCCACATCGTCCCGTTTTTATTTATACGGTTTTGGGGTTAGAAGTTCTGCCTAAAATATAATCCGTGGAAACGCCATAAAAGTCGGCAAGTTGGCAGACAAAACGGGTAGGTATTTCTCGCTTGCCGATTTCATAATTGCTGTAAACACGTTGGTCTATACCAAGTATGGCGGCAATTTCCTTTTGCACCAAATCCTTATCTTCACGCAAATCTCTTAAACGGGGATAGTACATACACTCACCTCAAAATTAGTATATCTACTATCAAAAAATAGTATTGATTTTACTATCTAACGATAGTAAAATAGTTATGAGGTGAGACACATGAAAATATGTGGAGAAATTGAAAAAGTTTTCAAAGAGATAGAAAAACAACTTTCCAAAAAGGATTTGCAACGTTTTATAAATTGCGATTATGAAAACATATGCTTGTATCATCATACGATTGGCGGATGGATACGTAAGGAGTTTTTAGGTGCTGAAAGTCGCCTGTATGGGTTGTTTGTGCAAGGTGGCATAGCGGAAAAAGATGATATGTCTATGTTGATAATAGAGTTGTTTTATATTTACATAAAAAGTAAGCAATAAAAAAGAGAGATGCAACGCATCTCTCTTTTTTTACAATGTTTGTATCAGATGACATGGATACCGCTTTTAGCGGTTAACGTGTAGGTGTCGCAGGGGTCCATTTCTACGGTATCGCCTTCGATTTTCAAGGGCGCGAAATAATAGGTGGAGTCCATATACTCAAAACTTTCGCAGTAGTTGGAATCTTTTTCAAATTCCCAGTCGCTGCCGCCCCAACGGTCACCAACGTAAATATATTGATGTTCACCGTTTACCGACAAGGTCAGTAAAAACGCAGGTTGCGAACGATAGGTAAAGTCATCACCGAACGGGCGCAATTCCGACCATTCGCCGAGAATGCTGTCTGCCACTGCGTACATACCCTGGTTGGGTTTCCAGCCGGTGCAGTAGGAGGACAGCAGATAGGTTTTGCCGTCTTTACGGCAAAGGGCAGGGGCTTCGCGCAACAGACCTGCAAACAAGGTTTTTTCGTGCTTTGCAACGCCCAAACAGTCGGGGGTTAAACGGTAGATATGCAGGTCTTTATTTTCATTGGCTGCGGAAAGGAAATACCATACGCCGTCCTCGTTATATAAGGTACAGTCACGGGACATTTCACCGCAGGGGTTAAAGCTGCCGTGATAAGTAAACTCGCCGTCGGGGGTGTCGCAGGTAGCAATGGCAGCTGCGGCGCAGTCGTAGTTTTTACCATTTTCGTAATGCGCCCACATCACAAATTTACCTGTCTCTTCACAGTAAATCACCTTCGGGCGTTCGATGTTTACCTTTTGTTCCACCGTGCCGAGTGACAAATCGGTAGGGAAGGAAAGAGGAGAAACGGGAGAGTTAACGGTCAAAATCGCACCGCGCGCTTCCCAATTTTCAAGGTCTTTGGAGCGGTAACAGGCAACGTAAGCGTCTTCCCGTCTGTCCTCGCCGTACCAATAATAAAATCCGTCAAAAAAAAGCATAAAACCGCCGTGCGCGTGAATGGGGTTACCGTTTGTGTCAAACAGCGTACCGCCGTTTTTAAAAGTTTTCACAGATATTCCTCCTCGATAACCGTACGTTCGCATACGGAGGGTATCAAATCGCGGAGTTTCAATAAATCCGCGAATGCGTTGGGTTTTTCGTTCGGGTTGCGCAGCAATGCGGCAGGGTGATACGTACCCATTAAGTACACACCGCGACGCTCGATAAATTCGCCGTGCTGACGGGTGACGCGGAAGTTGGGGTCAATGATTTTCTGCGCCGCTACTCTGCCTAAACACACAATCATCTTCGGGCGTAAAATGCCCACCTGCGCTTTTAACCAACCAATACACGCGTCCTGTTCTTCGGGGAGAGGGTCGCGGTTTTGCGGCGGCCTGCACTTGACGATATTGGCAATATATACGTTTCTATTGCGGGATAATCCAACAGCATCCAACATAACATCTAAAAGGTGTCCTGCGGCGCCGACAAAGGGTAATCCTTCTTTGTCTTCGTTGGCGCCCGGTCCTTCACCGACAAACAAAATCTCGGCGTTTTGGACACCCGTACCGAACACGACGTTTTGCCGTGTGGCGGCGAGTGCGCACTTTTGACAGTCGGCACAGGCGGCTTTTAGCGTACTGAAATCGGCGTATTCCACGAAAATCACCTCTTTTATATAAAATACCATTTTTTACTTGAAAAAACAAGTGGTTCGCGGTACAATGTAGGTAACAATTTGAAAGGGAAGTGTATTGTTATGTCCAAAGTATTAGTAGAAACCTCTGCCCGTCACGTACATGTGTCTCAGGCGGATCTGGAAGTGCTGTTCGGCGAAGGCTATCAGCTCACCAAGAAAAAAGATTTGTCCCAGCCGGGGCAGTATGCGTGCGAAGAGCGCGTTGACGTTGTCGGCCCGAAAAAAACATTGACCGGCGTTTCTATCCTCGGTCCTACCCGTCCCGCAACGCAGGTGGAAATCTCTCTTACCGACGCCCGTGCTATCGGTGTTGCCGCGCCCATCCGTGAGTCCGGTGACGTGGCAGGCTCCGGCGCCTGTAAATTGGTCGGCCCTAAAGGTGAAGTAGAAATTGCAGAGGGCGTTATCGCCGCGAAACGCCACATTCATATGACCCCCGCCGACGCGGAAGAAATGGGTCTGAAAGATAAAGACGTTGTCAGCGTAAAAGTGGATAATGACGGCCGTTCTATTGTATTCGGTGATGTTGTGGTACGTGTAAACGCAAACTTCGCGCTCGCTATGCATATCGATACCGACGAATCCAACGCAGGCTGTGTAGCACCCGGCACCATGGCGGAAGTTATTAAATAAACAGCTATATATTTGGAGGGGTTATTATGATGTTTGCAAAAGATTACAGACAAAAGGCATGGAGAGAACTCACGGGTAATTGGGGTACGATGATTGTCATTTATCTCATTTACTTGGCTATTGTGGCGGTGTGCGGTGTCATCCCCGCTGTCGGTACCATTGCTATCCTACTTATCAGCGGCCCGTTGGCAATCGGTCTTTACGGCGCGGGGTTAAAGGTTGTGCGCGGCGAAAAGCCCGAAATCGTTAATTTGTTTGACGGTTTCCAGAATTTTGTCAACGCGTTTATGCTCAACCTCGTTAACAGCATTTTCATTGCGTTGTGGAGCTTGCTGTTTGTTATTCCCGGCATTGTCAAAGCACTGTCTTACAGCATGAGCTATTTCATTCTCATTGACAACCCCGAAATGAGCCAGTCGGATGCCAGACGTGCGTCTATGGTGATGATGGAAGGCCATAAATGGCGTCTGTTCTGCTTGGAACTGAGCTTCATTGGTTGGGGCTTCCTTTGTGCGCTGACCGGCGGTATCCTCACACTGTGGGTGGCACCGTATATGTTTACCTCGTTTGCCGCTTTCTATGAGGATTTGAAAGCAAAGCAGGCACCGGTTGTTGTGGAACAGCCTGTTGTGCAAGCGACCCCCGAAGTCATTTCCGAGGAATAATCAGATAAAAACAGCCGTTTCGAAGGGAACGGCTGTTTTTTTGTGATAATCGCTTTCCGAAAAGCAAAAATACCAAAAAATACACCGATTTTGCTATGCAAAGCATAAAAAATGCGGTACAATGAGGATGAAAGGCGGTGGTTGTATGAACCCGTTTATTCCTATGTTGGCTTTAACAGGCAGACCGACCGAAGAAAAAATTGAAAAAATGCTCACCACCTATAAACAGGTGGGTATTGACGCGGTGCTGTTGTATCCGCGTTCAGGGCTGGAAATTCCGTATATGTCCGAAGAATTTCGGGATATGATTGGCTTTGCCATTGAGACTGCCAAACGGCTGGGTATGTACATCTGGCTGTACGACGAGTTTAACTGGCCGTCGGGTTCTTGCAAAAACGCCGTAGCGAAGGAGAATCCTGCTTTTGCGGCGCGCCGTTTTGTGTACGAGAACGGTGCGGTGCGTGTGGAAACAATGGAGCCGGGCAAAGCGGAACGCGTTTTTCACCCGTTTGACAACGATATGTTAAACCCTGCGGCTGTAGACTGCTTTATCCGCCTTACCCACGAGAAATATTACGAATGGTTCGGTGAGTATTTCGGCAACGTTATTCCGGGTATTTTTACCGATGAACCGAGCTTTATTTACACCGCCAATGCGGAAGGCTTGTACCCCTACTACGAAGGGGTGGAAGAGGATTACAAGGCGGCGTGCGGCAGTGACTTGAAAGCGGATATTGCTGCTTTCCACCAAGGCGCAGACACGCCGCATTTCCCCGGTGTGTTCCGCTCGCTTGTCGGTGCGCGCTTTCGTGAGAGCTTTATCACCCGCATTGCGGCGTGGTGCGATGCGCACGGCCTTTTGCTGGCGGGACATACCTTAAATGATGAGTCACCGCTTTCCGCCACCTTTGAAACGGGCGAATGGTTCAGCTTTATCGAAAAAATGAGCGTGCCCGGTGTGGACGAAATACCGAGTAAATTATATGTTAATACCGACACCCTGTTTACCATGCTGGAAAACGTGCGTTTTAACGGCAATACGTACGCAATGGCGGAGTTGTTTGCGTTAGGTCCGTGCTCTATGCCGTTTGCGCGCCGCAAGCAGATTTTGTGGTACGCCGCAGCACACGGTATTAACCGCTACTTTATCGCCATTTCGCATCTCGATGCGAAGGGCAACGTGAAAAAGCCGGATTTCTTTGACAACGTGAACTACCACTGTCCCGACTTTGAAGGCTTTGGTTTGTTGGCAAACGAGGCGGCAAAAGCGGCGCAGTTTGCCGAAAAAACGGTGGATGCGCAGGTTGGTGTGTATTGCCCGTATGATGCGTATCTTGCAGCACTTGGTTGCCGTAAAGGTGATGACGTTGAACGGCAGTTCAAAGCGACGGTAGAAGCGCTTATCCAAAACCAGATTCCGTGGCGTATGCTCCGCGAAAGCGAAAAGCATACCTGCAAAATGGCGTTGTATCCCACCCTGAATGGTGTAACCGATACGGTCACCGATACGGTGTACGCGAGTGCTGAAGATGCTGCCAAAGCCGCTGCCGCGTTCAGAAAAACCGCTGTCACCGACAAAAACGGTGCGCTGCTGCGGGATGTTTTGGTGAAAACCTATACCGACGGCACGGTGGCTGTCCTTGACCGTAGAAACGAGGCGGCGGGTGCGCGTTACGGTATGCTGACCACCGAAAACGGCAGTGTGGATATTTTCCTTGATAATTACGGGGTGCTCACCTTTGAAAACGGCGTACTGACCGCGCCTGCAACCGAGAAACACACCTATCCCGTGCAAGATGCTGCCTTGTCCTTCCCGTATGATAACGTATACCGTCCGCACTTCTTTGTAAAAGATACGGCAACCTTTGCGGTAAAAGAAGACATAGACGTGACGGTGTGTGTTCGCACCTATCCTGAGGCGTTCACCTTGTTTGTGGACGGTAAAGCGGTTGAAGCGAATGAAGCGTGTGACTTGTTAACCGAATGTTATTCGCATTTGTACGTAAAGACTACCTTACACCTGGGCGCAGGGGAACACACATTGAAAGCGGACGTCAAAGATTACGGCTATTTACCTGCTGTGCTGTTGCTTGGCGATTTTATGGCGGAAGGCAACACGTTACGTCCGCGTAAAGCGGAAACGAAGGGTGCTTTCTGGCACACCGCCACCGTTACCGCAGACGTACAGCTTTCGGACAAAGCAGTTGCCGTTGTCGCCGACGATGCGAAAATGTATATGACCGCATCGTTGAACGGAGAGGAAATCGGCGCGGCGGCGTTTGTGCCTTACCGCTTCGTCATTCCGGAAAAGTTCCGCGGTGAAAAGGCGACCCTTACTTTGCAATTACACACCACGTTAGCACCGCTGTTTAACGATTTGGCAACCTTGAAAGCGGCGGATATTTTCGTGACTCCGTGGAACGATGTGCCCGCGTCTACACCCGAAACGGTGGATTTGGCGGCACTGAACATTCGTGTAGAGGAGAATTGATATGAGATTATCATTACGTACAGGCACTGCCTGTCACTTTGACCACGATTACATTTTGCGTTTGCTTGACGCGCTGAAGACAAGCGGTAATCCTTTTGACGAGGTGTGGCTGGCGACCTCTTACGGCATTCCTTCCGTGGAACGCGTCAAAAAAGAAGTGAAGGATATGGCGTGGGCGGCAGAGCAGTTTAAAGCCGCGGGTATTACCCCCTCTATGCAGGTAAGCCGTACCATCGGTCACCACGAAAGTGCTCTCAAAAGTTTTGGCGGTGAAGGTGTATTGCCGACCTTTTTAACCGTTATGTCCCTTGACGGCGTTACCTGCCCCGGCGTGTTTTGCTGGAACAGCCCCGATTTTCGTGAATATGTGTACGAAACGCTCAAGGAATATTCCTATTGGAAACCCGAGATCGCGTGGGTGGATGACGATATTCGTCTCCGCCTTATCGCAAAATCCAAAGCACTGTGTTTCTGCGATAACTGTATGGCGATTTTTAATGAGAAAATGGGTACTTCCTACACCCGTGAAACCTTAAAACCCGTATTTTACGGCGACCCCAAGGTGCGCGAACAGTACATCAACGTACAGCGCGAAACGTTGGCGGATTTTGCAGGGGTTATTACCAAAGGTGTGATGGCAAGTTCACCCGATACGGTTATCGGTTTCCAAAACGGCGGTAACACCACCATGGTTACCGATACGCAAAAGGCGATTATCGATAAAATTATCGAAGTGTCGGGAAAAGTCCCCACCTTCCGCGCAGGCGGCGGTTTTTACGATGACCATAAGCCTGACGGGATGCTCACTAAGAGTTTAATCCTCAACTATATGAACGCACGTTTGCCCAAAGAGGTGACCGCGCGTTCGTGCGAGATTGAAAATCTGCCGTGGACGGTGTACGGCAAATCCCCCGAATGCACCTGTTTGGAAGCGATTATGTATTTGGCATACGGCTGTAATGAGGCGAGCGTTACGTTGATGAGCGCCAATGATAATTTGGATTTTCAAAAACGCTTGTTTAAGAAGCTGACACAGCACCAGCCGTACTTTGATGCGTTCAATGCGGCGGCAAAGGATACGGTAAACGGCGGTATCGTTGTGTACCAGCCGCCCAAAGCGCATCTTGTCAAAGCGGACGAAAACGGCGAGCCGTTTTTCAACGAAACCTGTATTTGGGATATGGCGGACGCGATGCGCTGGGGTATCCCGTGGCACGTCAGCCCTGTCGGCAACTGCTATTTCCTCACCTCCAAAGCGGTAGACTATTTAACCGAAGAAGATATGGATTTCTTAAGCCGCGAAACGGTGATTTTGGAGGCGCATACGCTGGATAAGCTGGTCGCCAAAGGGTTCGGCGGTTACTTGAAAGCCCGTACCGCACTGCAACCCGAAACATACCGCGGCGGTATGTTTGAATATCTGTCCGACCACCCTGTTTCCAACAGCATTTCTTGGGAAAACATACGTATTCGCAACGGCGCGTCAGGCGTACATATTGTGGGTGAGGACGTGGAAGAACTGTCCCACCTTGTTACCATTACGGGCGGCATCCGTGTCGGTGCAGGTACGGTATTGGCACCGACCGTAAACGGTGCAAAATGGGTGATTTCTGCGGCAGAACTGCAAAACGCCAACATCCCCTTTGCCCGTCGTGAATTGTTGCGTGCGGCGATTGACGCGGCGGCGAAAAAGCCGTTGCCTGCGTACGTGGCAACGCAGGACCAGGTGGTGTGCGTACCGCGCGAAGATAAGGACGGTAAAGTGAAAACGGTGACGTTAATGAACGTATCCTTGACCGATACCGAAGAATTGGAAGTGGTGGTTGCAAACCCTGCAGATGCGACGGGGTACACCTACTTTGACCCCTACGGCAACCCCGAGCGCCGTCCCTTCGTTGAAAAAGACGGCCGTTTTGTTGCCACCCTACCGCCGCTGCGCTGTTGGCGTGCGGTCAGTATTATGATATAACCCCTGTTGCAGAGAGAGAAGAAAGGCGTGTATCCCTTTGGATACACGCCTGATCCCTTTTAACAGGGATTTTTTTGTAAGGTGTTTTTCGCCTTTTTCGTTGACCTGCGGTACAGGCTGTGTTACTATGACAGCAGAAGCCCATAAGCAAGGAGGAAGACATATGAACTTGCGTTTTGTAAATGCGGACACCTTGAAGGATAGTATCTTGGCCGTCAGCGGAGATTTGGGATTTCGCGTGACGGCGGACGGCGTATCGGTGACGGTCACCGTTGTTAAAGAGGACGTTTTAAAGGTGACCTTGTGTGAAAATACCGCGCACATCACCTATGGCGGCGGTGCATCCCGCTTTTTCAGAGCGCTTGCGGTGTTGACGCAATGGTTGCGTGATCGAAAACGCGAAGGAGTAAGTGAAGAACATCCTGTTTTTGATACTGTAGGCGGGATGATAGATATGTCCCGCAACGCGGTGATGACGGTGGATACCGTAAAAGCGGTTTTACGCAAAATGGCGCTGATGGGCATGAACACCTGTATGCTGTATACCGAAGATACCTACGAAATGGACGGCAGACCGTATTTTGGCTATATGCGGGGTAGGTATACCAAAGAAGAATTGCGTGAAATGGATGCCTATGCGGCAATGCTCGGTATTGAGCTGATCCCTTGCGTGCAGTTTTTAGGGCATATGGCAACCCATTTGTCGTGGGGTGCCGCTTCTGCCTACCGTGACACGCAAAAGGTGCTGCTGGTTGGCAGTGATGACACGTATCGTCTTATAGACGATATTTTGCAAACGGTGAAATCCTGTTTTTCGTCCCGAAAAATACATATCGGCATGGACGAAACAGTGGATCTGGGTGTTGGCAAGTATATGGCACAAAACGGCTACCGTCCTCGCCACGAATTGTTTTTAGAGCACCTTAACAAGGTTGTCGAGATGGCAAAATCCCATGGTTTTGAGCCGATGATGTGGAGCGATATGTTCTTCCGCTTGGCGGGAGAGGATATGGCGGGATATTATGACTACCATCCCGACGTGCAACTGCCTGACCACATTTGTGACCTTGTCCCCGACGGGGTAGGGCAGGTCTTTTGGGAATACGCGCAAAGAGAAAAAGAGTTTTACGTCAGGAACATTGAAAAACACAAGAAGCTCGGCAACCGCACGGTATTTGCGGGCGGGGTGTGGGGTTGGAGCGGATATGCGATGCAGTATGCGCGCTCTATGGCGGCAACCCGACCTGCGTTGGAAGCATGTAAGGAGAACGGCATACGGGACGTGTTTGCCACCGCGTGGCACAACGGCGCGGAGGCGCCGCTCATCACCGCCTTGGCAGGCTTTGCGTGGTATGCCGATTTCGGATATACGGGCGTATGGGATCAAGACAGCCAAAAAGCGTGTTTTACCCGCGCCTGCGGGCCTGTGTACGATGCGGTGATGCAAACAGAGCGTATTGAGCATCCGCACGGCGGCAGGATAGGCATCTCCCGTGCGTTAATGTATAATGACCCGTTGATTGGCTTGGTGGATAAGCATATTGAAGAACAAGGTATAACGGGAGAGTATTTTGTCGGCTTGCGGAATATGCCGCAAACAGCGGACCCGTTGTTTGCACCCGCGCTCAATATGTGTAAAGCGTGCGCTGCTGTTCTCGAAAATAAAGCGGATTTCGGCGTGCGTTTAACCCGCGCGTACAAAGAAAAAGATAGGGAGACATTAACGGCGCTTGTTACAGAATGTGACGTTATTATCGAAAAATTGACCACGTTCCGCGAAACGTATCGCGCCTGCTGGATGGCATATAATAAGCCCTTTGGGTATGAAGTGCACGACATCCGTCTGGGCGGCCTTGCCGCGCGTTTTGAAACGGCGAGAACACGGGTAGCGGCGTATTTGGCGGGGGAGATAGAGAATATTACCGAATTGGAAGAAGAACGGCTGTATATCGACTGTCATCCGTATGGTGTGGAGGACGATAAATTCTGCGGACATTTCCTCTGGATGGAGTATACAAAGCTGGCAACAGCGGGGATATTGTAAAAAAACGCCACCCTTATGGGGTGGCGTTTTTGTAATCTCCGGCAAATACTATTCAAAAGGCTGTATATGCGAAACGGCTTACCGCTTTTTCAACACAAAACCCTACAGCGCAAAAAACTACGAGTTTTTGCGGATTATCCAATAACTGATCCAATACAGTAAAATCAGTGCACAAACTGTTCCCGAAAGAATCATTGCTAACTGAGTTTTATTAAATAATTCTAATACAATAACAGATACACAGGCCAATATAACATACACAATAAATGAAACACTTTTTGCCTTGTTTGCAATGGATATATTACGCTCATCTGTTTCTGCAATCTGCCGTTTTGTTATGGTTTCCTCATTTTTGGTTATCCGCATATAGTTCCGTATATGCACTGCCCCAATAACAACAAGCGCGAGACCGAAAGAAGACAAAAAATCATTTTCAGTCTTGATAAAATTGAATACAACCATCATTGCAAGGCCTAAAACAATATAGCCTATTGCGACAAATAATCTGATTTTTAACTTTTTCCTGAAATCCATCATTACATCTCCTCAAAAACAAAAACATTTTCTATGGTGGTATTAAAGTATTTAGCGATTTTATAGGCAAGCTGCAGCGAAGCGTTATATTTTCCGCTTTCCAACGAAATAATCGTCTGGCGGGTAACGCTTACAGCATCGGCTAAATCTTCTTGTGTAACGCCTAGTTCTTTCCTCAAATCTTTTATCTTATTTTTCAAATCATCGCCTCCTAAAAGTAAAGCCTGCTTTACAATTCGAGTATATTCCATAATTGAAAAAATGTCAAGTATATTTTACATTTTTTGAACGCTTTGGCCAAACCAATTATTCATTATTCATCAGCGTAAGCGACTTCATTATTCATTACGAAAATCCGTTTTAATGAATGATGAATATGAAAACAAATCCTGCCGACAATAATCGACAGGATTGTTGTTTTGGCCCGCCCGGAGGGATACAGCCGCTTCGCGTCTTACGTCCTTAGCGGCAAAGCCGCACGGACTTCGCGACTAAAAACAGTCCACAGGACTGTTTTCTTGACGTCGCTCACCCTCTCAGGGTTCGAATCCCCCCGAACAGAAAAAGAGAGCACTAACCTTACGGTCAGCACTCTCTTTTTTGGCCCGCCCGGAGGGATTCGAACCCCCGGCCTTTGGAATCGGAATCCACTGCGATATCCAGCTTCGCCACGGGCGGATATTTCTTCTCTCCGGCTATACATTCTACACTATTTCCCGCATCATTGCAAGTATTTCTTTTTCTTTACCCCAAAATAAACTTTTTTTGGCTTTTCTATGGAAATTTGTGACAACTTTATGTATAATGATGGAAAGTGTTGTTAAAGGAGTGTTTTTATGCCTATCCGATTTTTGGAAGACAAAAAATTATTTACCGTTTCTACCGATAACACCACCTTGGCGTTTTCGGTGTTTGACTGCAATTATCTTTTGAGCCAATATTACGGCAAGCGCATTCGCCCCGCGGATCTTCTCCGTTTGTGGCAACCCGGTGCTTCCGGCTTTACACCCAACTATGAAGGCGCGTTTAACCACCGCCATGCGTTGGACGTCATGCCTACCGAATACCCGTCCTACGGCGGCGGTGACTACCGTGAGCCCGCTATCGGCGTGGAATTCCCCAACGGCAGCCGTCTTTTGGACTTGAAATACGTATCTCATACCATTGTAGACGGAAACGTTGAGCCGGACGGCCTGCCCGGTCTTTCGGGCGGTGACCAGACCTTAGAGGTCACCTTGTGCGACCATTTCAGCGGTCTGACGGTGGTACTTCGCTACGTTACATACGAAAAAATCGACATTATCACCCGCAACGCGCGCATTGTAAACACCACGGGTGCACCTGTATCGGTGACCCGCGCGTTGAGCGCCTCCCTTGACATCGCGGAAAGCAAATTTGATATGATTTCTCTGTACGGCGGTCACTGTTGGGAACGCCAGGTGTGCAGAGAACCCCTTCGCCACGGCACCCAATCGGTGGGTAGCCGCCGCGGCACCTCCAGCCACCATCACAATCCCTTTATCGCCTTGGCGGCACCGCATACCACCGAATTTACGGGCGAAGTATACGCCGCAGCGCTGGTGTACAGCGGTAACTTTATCGCATCCGCGGACGTAAACTACCAGGATGAAGTGCGTATGCAGATTGGTATTCATCCCGCCGATTTCCGTTGGAAATTGGAAGCGGGGGAGACCTTTACCACTCCCGAAGCGGTGTTAACCTACACCGACAAGGGCTTGAACGCGATGTCCCACAACTTCCACAACGCGGTGAAATACCATTTGGGACACACAAAATTCCGTAATAAAGCGCGTCCTATCGTTATCAACAATTGGGAAGCGACCTATTTTGACTTCAATGAAGAAAAACTGCTTGGTATTATCGACAGTTGCAAGGGCTTGGGTATCGATACCTTCGTTTTGGATGACGGTTGGTTTGGTAAACGTGACGACGACCATTCCTCGCTGGGTGATTGGTTTGTAGATAAAGCCAAGCTCCCCAACGGCCTTACGCCGCTTATCGAAAAGTGTGAATCGCAGGGAATGACCTTCGGTTTGTGGTTCGAGCCCGAAATGATTTCCGAACGCAGTGAACTGTATAAAGCGCATCCCGATTGGTGTATGCGTTTGGAAGGCAGACCGTATTGCCGCGGTCGTGACCAGCTGATTCTCGACCTTTCCCGCGACGATGTGGAGCAGTATCTGGAAAAAGTTGTCGGTGACATTCTCGCCAACAACCGCATTTCCTATGTCAAATGGGATATGAACCGTCACTTTACCGACGTGTACTCCTCGCAGCTGCCCGCAGAGCGTCAGCCTGAGGTGTTCCACCGTTATGTATTGAATCTGTATAAACTGCTCGGTAATTTGACCACCCGTTTCCCCGACGTACTGTTTGAAGGTTGTTCGGGCGGCGGCGGCCGTTTCGATATGGGTATGCTGTATTATGACCCGCAGATTTGGACAAGTGACGACAGCGATGCTATTGAACGTTTAAAAATCCAATACGGCACTTCCTTTGTATATCCGCCGCAGGCGATGACCGCGCACGTGTCCGCGTGTCCTAACCACCAGGTTGGTCGCGTGACCCCGTTTAACACCCGCGCGGCTGTGGCGATGAGCGCCACCTTCGGTTATGAACTCAATCCGTTGCAGTTATCGGATGAAGAACGTGCGGAAATCGCCAACCAGACGGCACTGTACCACAAAATTCAGCCCATTATCATGGATGGCGACTTCTATCGCGTGGTTGACCCGTTCACCGAAAACAGCTGTTGTTGGATGTTTGTGACCCCTGACAAAGAGCAAGCCATTGTCACTTATACCCACAAACTGCGTTTCCCGTATTGGCACCGCAGAGTAAAATTCGTAGGGTTAGACCCCGAGGCTACCTATCACGTGACCGAACTGCACAGCAATTATGAGGCGGACCTTGGCGGCGACGAATTGATGTACGCTGGCTTTGCTATTCAATGCTGCAACGATTTCGAAGCAAAAGTATTTATGTTGAAGAAAAAGTAATGTGGAGTAGCGGCGCAGCGGATACTCTGTCTGTAAAAACATAATATTTTCAAGAAAAAGGCGTCGCTATGCGACGCCTTTTTCTTGACCTTATGGGTTTTTGGATATATAATAGAGACGAAAAGGAGGCGGAAAGTATGTTACTTGCTATCGATATGGGCAACACCAATATAACGCTGGGTGTATTTGACGGTAAAAAACTGATTTTAGAATCCCGTCTGGCAACCGACCACAGCCGTATGGGCGACCAATACGCCATAGATTTGTGCAACATTTTCCGCCTTTACAACATTTCTGCACAGGATATTGACGGTGCGATTTTATCTTCGGTAGTACCGCCGCTGGATCACGCATTGCGTCAAGCTATCCGCAAAGCCACCGGCGTAGAGCCGTTACAGGTGGGCCCCGGCACCAAGACGGGTGTGAATATCCGTATTGATAACCCCGCACAGCTTGGTGCAGACCTGCTTGTGGGTGCGGTCGCGTGCGCGGCAAAATATCCGTTGCCGTGTATTATTTGGGATTTGGGTACGGCTACTACCGTTTCCGCCTTGGATGAAAACGGCGCATTCCGCGGCGGCGCGATTTTGGCAGGTGTGTTTACGTCTATCAATTCGTTAAGCACCAACACCTCTCTTTTGCCCCGTATTCGTCTGGAGGCCCCCGAACGTGCGATAGGAAAGAATACCGTTGAGTGTATGCAATCGGGCGCTGTATACGGCACCGCGGCGATGATAGACGGTATGTGTGACCGCTTTGAGCAAGAGCTGGGCGGCGCGGCGTCTATTGTGGCAACCGGCGGTCTTGCAAAAGAGATTGTAAAAGCATGCCGTCATACGATACAGTATGATGAGCATCTGTTAATGGAAGGATTACGTATTATATACGAGAAAAACAGGTAATACCGTGTCTGCCGTGCGGCATCCCTTGCGGAGTCTCAACGGTGCGTGGCACGATGTTATAAACAACAAAACGTCGTATCCGAAACGGAACGACAGTGGAGGTAATTTTATGAAAAATCGAAATGCAGGCGTTTTGCGTCTCGTACAGGTAGCGTTGCTGACCGCTCTTGTGGTGGTACTGCAATTTGCAGGCTCGTTTATCAAAATCGGGCCGTTGCCGATGTCCTTTGTGCTGGTGCCTATCGTTATCGGCGCCTTCCTTTTGGGACCGAAGACCGGTGCGTTTTTAGGCGGTGTGTTTGGTGTCATTACTGCCGCGATGGGTATCGCGGGTGTAGATGCTTTCTCTGCACTGCTGTGGGCGGCAAATCCCATCTTTTTTGTGGTGATTTGTCTCTTGAAAGCCATTTCAGCAGGCTTTGGCGCAGGCCTTATTTACAAAGGGCTTACCGTTGCTTTTAAGGGTAAGTTTGTGACCGCCGCTACCGTGATTGCCGCGGTGTCGGCACCTATCATCAACACGGGTATTTTTGTGCTCGGTATGTTGTTGTTCTTCAACGACACAATGGCGTCTTTGCCGTCTATGTTCCCCGATGCATTCGGCGTTTACGGTAACGCGTTGCAGGTGGTATTTCTTGGATTGGCGGGGGTTAACTTTATCGGTGAGTTTTTGGTAAACCTCATTTTGTCTCCCGCCATTGTGCGCATTATCGATATCATTCGCACCAAAATCCGTGTGTATTAAGGTGCTTTGCTTTGCCTGTTACATCATAATATTCAGTAAGAGCAATTCGCGCATCCGCTTGCCGATAACAGGCACATCCTCTATCGGCGGCGGATTTTCTTTACAGCCAAGGTCGACCGAAAAGGCGGGCTTTTGGAATTGCTGTACAAACCACCGACAAAACGTATCGGCATCTCGGTGTGCGTCGGTGGTGACAAGCCCCGCGGCAGACGCCATAATTTCCGCCATCATACGGGCGGGGACAGGTGTGTCGTCACCGTGATGCCAACGGATATGCTCGCCGCAGGTATGTAAAACAGCAGCATGCCGAAACCGCAAGCGCTGACAAAGCGCGTGCAACGCGGAAAAATCGGCGGGGATATTGCTACAGCCTTGTAAAACAGCTTCTGTACCGTCGGGGTTCGCCTGCGGTATCAGCATAACGGTGCGCCCAATCAGCGCACGGCGTACGTCTACCCCTACCATCGACAGGTCGTTTTGCAGGCAAAAACATACTTCTTCGCAAAAGCGCAGTAAAACGAGGGTGGAAAGCCATTCCTGCCCGTTTTCCGCCGCTATCAGCAATACTCTGCCGCTCTGCCGTTTGCCGGGACAACACAGCATAAGAGCGTCGATTTGACGGCCTTTTGCACTGCGCCCAAGCGGCACCTTACACGTAAAGGGATATTTGGCGGTGATTGCCTCCATACTGCGCTGTGTCAGTGCGTAGTCGGCTTTGGCAGCGGCGGTCAGGTATTTCATATATATTCACTCCTCTGTCTTATCAATATATGAAAACCGCCAAAATTAAGAACAAGAAAGGGTATTATTATGGACCTTACCGAAAAAACATTGTCACAGGAATATATCTTCAGAGGGCGCATTCTGAATATGCGTGTGGATGAGGCGTTGTTGCCTGACGGTACAACGGCAGGCCGTGAGGTGGTGGAACACCCCGGCGGCGTGTGCGTGGCGGCATTGACCGACGATGATTGTCTGCTGTTTGTACGGCAGTTCCGTTATCCGTACGGTGAAATTCTGCCCGAAATTCCCGCCGGAAAACGTGACCCCGGCGAAACACCGCTGGAGACGGGTAAACGGGAGTTGAAGGAAGAAACGGGTTATACGGCGAAAAACTATCTGTCACTCGGCAGAGTGTATCCGTCTCCCGGATATTTTAACGAAGTGATTTATATGTATCTCGCCACCGACCTTGCTGCCGGCGAGGTATCGCCCGACGAGGACGAGTTTTTAGAGGTGGAGAAAATCCCGCTGACAACGGCAGTGGATATGGTGATGAACGATGAGATTACCGACGCAAAAACACAGGCAGCGGTAATGAAGGTGTGGTTTTTACGGCAAAACGGTGAAATTTGACAAAAAGCGCTTATGTTTTTAAACACAAGCGCTTTTTTTACTTGCATATCTTTTGCTTTTGGAGTATAGTAAAGATGTAATTTGTCGAAAAAGAGGAATTTAACGTGAAAACTTGGCAAAAAGTAATGATGATAGTGACATCGGTGGTGGCTGTTTTGGCACTGGCTGCCTGCGGTGTGCTTTTTTGGTATCAGCGTACGCAATCGGTGGAAGCACTGAGTGCGTTAACGGCTGCTCAGGAAGAGCGTGAGGCGTTTCGTGCCGAGGCGGAGAAGAAAAATGCTGAGAATGACACCTTGAAGCAAGAACAGCAGGAGCTGCAAAAGCAGTTGGATGAACTGAAAAAGCAGCAGGAAGAAACAAAAAAACAGCAAGAAGAATTGCAAAAGGAAAACAATTCCTTAAAAAGCCAGATAGCGTTAATGGCGGCGAAAAAGACGCAAAACCAAAAACCCGCTGCGCCGACGGGAAATAAAGTATGTTATCTGACCTTCGACGATGGCCCGTCGGAGGTCACTTTATCCATATTGGCAACCCTTAAAAAATACAACGTAAAAGCCACCTTTTTTGTGACGGGTGCAGGCAAGACCGCCTACCTTTCTAACATTCATAACGAAGGACACACGTTGGCGTTGCATTGTAACAGTCACGTATACGCACAGGTATACAAAAGCGAATCGGCATATTTCGCAGACTTGAAAGCCATTTCGGATAAAGTGGAGAAGGTGACCGGCACAAAGCCGATGGTAGTACGTTTCCCCGGCGGGTCGAGTAATACCGTCAGTCGCACCTATACAAAAGGGTTGATGACCACCTTAACCAAAAAACTTCCCGAAATGGGATATGCGTATTTTGACTGGAACGTATCTTCCGAGGATGCGGGCGGCGCGCGTACTGCCGCGGCAATTACAAACAATGTCTTAAACGGCGCTAAAGGAAAAAGCAGTATTTGTGTGCTAATGCACGATGCGGGGGACAAAAAAGCCACCGCGGCGGCACTTCCCGGTATTATCGAAGGCTTACAAAAGCAAGGTTTTACATTCAAGGTGTTGACCACCGACGTGCAAGGGTTTAAGCACGGGGTGAACAATTAAACGAGAACAATTTCCCGCCTATGTGACATTTAAAGACTTATTATGATTGGTGTAATGTTAAAAAGATTTACGGTAAATAGCAAAAATCAAAGGATGTGAGCGCATGGGTTTTAAAAATGCTTTAGTAGGAGCAATCGTCAGAACAACTGTTAGAACAATTGTTGCAAACCGAAAAGTTGAAGACAGTAGAATTACAACGCAAAATAAAAAAGGGGAAATTTCTCCGGCTTACGAATATATGCTGCAATCTTCAAAGAAATGTTTTATTCTTGAAGCGTGTGTATTTGATATGTGTTCTTTAAACGAATATCGCGGTCAAAAGAAACTAAAATATGATGATTATTTGGGTGCTTATAAAATTTTTGATAAAAACGAAGAACTCAAATTTTTGTCATTAGAAAAACGTCGTAGCGCGAGCAAAGAACTCGCTGGCAAAGGTTTAGATAGATTATTTTTATTTGATTTACAGGAAACGGTTTTTGGTAGAGTGAAGGAGCATATCATTTCGATGAAAACTCCCATTATTGAAGATGACGCAAAAACCTGCTCGGTGATTTTAGACCGCCAAAAACTGTGCAATGTTAAAAGGGTCTACACTTTAGGAAAAGAACATTTTGAAATTAGTGACGGATATGAAGTGGCGCATATCAAAAACACGGACTTTACGATCAAAAAGGGAAACAAAAGAATAGCAACGATTAAAATTTTTCGGCCAAATTTAAAGAAGGTTTTCCCAAGAAGTATAGTTGTCGAATATGATGATTCAAAAAAAGACAAAACCGCTCTTTTGTTGGCGATGGCAATAGACGCTGTGTGTTCATATTAAATGTGATTGTACAAAAACGGCAGTAATGATAATAAATTTCGTGTGGGGGTGTTGAAATGAAAAGAATAATATCAGTCCTTTTGTTATTTGCGATGCTAATTTCGTTGATTGGATGCCAAGGTAATGAACCAACCGTCGATAGTAATGATGTTACTGAAAGCGAAAACGGCAATACATTAGAAATCACTATCGATTACAAGGATGCAAAAGGCTTTGAACAAGCTTTAAACGACGGTAAAAGGGTTGCCAACACCGTCGTTCGTTTTGATGTTTTAGAGTATAACCCTAAGTCTGCGTTTGGCGTTAACTGTTGGTCTGGCGAACATTTAAACTTCATTTCAGAAGCCGAAATAGATGTTAAGGCGGGTGATACGGTTGTTGGTTTTATCACAGAGGAGCCGGCCGAATTACTCGGTTCTTGGATAGTGTTTTATAGCCCCCTAAAAATAGAACGGAAAACTACATTAGAAGACGATGTCAAGACTGAATTAGAATCTCAACGAACAGAAACCAAGAATGTTACTACTACACACAGCAAAAGCCAACCCGCAAAAAAACAAACAGAACCCGCCAAAGAAAAACCGAAAGCCGTCTACTATTCAACAAACGATTATGAAACAGCAAAAAAAGGAAATACGGGTACGTTTTCTTATAAAAACAAAAGCGGTTCTTATGATATTTATTGGATAATTGATTTTGATGCCGGGTATATTTATAATTTTACCGAGGGTAACGGAGACACAAATTGCGACAAGGTGAAAATTGCTGCCGGTGACTTAAATGATAGAATAACAGCAACATGGCACGATGGCGGAGACCAATGGTCTTGGTACTTACATTTCAAGTACAAAAATCACCCAGAAGCACTTGTGGTAAATGATCATAATGGTTTTGCGACAGAGTTCACAACAACTGATTTAGATGATGCTTTAAGTGTTCGCAACACCAAAATAATTAGGGCGTGTTGAAAAAGAAACGGGGTAGTTTTACGTCTTTTACAATCAAAAGATCCTTGTGTACCGCCGCCAAGGCGGCAACCAAGGCTGTGAAAAATTGAGTTTCATGCTGCAGGGACGCCTGTCCCTACAGCATCACCGCAAATGCATAAATAAAGACCGTTGCACGATTGTGCAACGGTCTTTTTGTAATTATAATCGAACAAGAACGAATGCGGACATTGTCGCGTTAGCGGCAATGTAAGGAACAGGCTTGCGCAACTTTTTGGTTGCAGGCATTACGGGCCTGTTCAGTTACAAATGGTCTGCTCGGTCTCTTTGTCGAAGAGATGAATCTTGGTGTTTTCGATAACCGCTTCGATGTGGTCACCCGGGCGAGCGGTAGAGGTGGGCTCTACGCGCGCGGTGATGTTGTAGCCCTCGGTGGAGAGGTACAGATAGGTTTCAGCACCCATCAATTCCGCAACGTCCACGTTAGCTTCGAATTTACAATCAGCAAATTCTTCCATATAACGGGGTTCGTCGTGTACGTCTTCGGGACGGATACCCATAATCACTTCTTTACCAACGTATTCGTCAAGCGCGCCGTCCTTGTTTTTGGAAGCGGGCAACGGAATGCGGTATTTAGTGCCGCGGGTATCTTTGGTATCTTCGGAACCGAATTCCACATAGAAGGTGTCGCCTTCTTTAAGAAGTACGGATTCGATGAAGTTCATCTGGGGGCTGCCGATAAAGCCTGCTACGAACATATTGCAGGGCAGGTCATACAGATGCTGGGGCGTATCAACCTGCTGAATGAGACCGTCTTTCATAACCACGATGCGGTCGCCCATGGTCATAGCTTCGGTCTGGTCATGGGTAACGTAGATAAAGGTGGTACCCAATTTCTTATGCAATTTGGACAACTCGGTACGCATCTGTGCACGGAGTTTCGCGTCCAAGTTGGACAGCGGTTCGTCCAGCAAGAAGACCTTGGGTTCACGAACGATAGCACGACCCAAAGCAACACGCTGACGCTGACCACCGGAAAGCGCCTTCGGTTTTCTGTCCAGCAAGTGAGCGATATCGAGGATGCGCGCAGCTTCTTCTACGCGACGTTTGATTTCATCCTTCGGGGTTTTGCGGAGTTTCAGACCGAACGCCATGTTTTCGAACACGGTCATGTGGGGATACAGAGCGTAGTTCTGGAACACCATCGCGATGTCGCGGTCTTTGGGAGCCACGTTGTTTACGAGTCGGTCACCGATGTACAGCTCACCGTCGGAGATTTCTTCAAGACCTGCAATCATACGCAGGGTGGTGGACTTGCCGCAACCGGAAGGACCAACCATGATGATGAATTCTTTGTCTTTGATTTCGAGGTTGAAATCAGACACGGCGGTAACGCCACCGTTGTAGCGTTTGTAAATGCTTCTCAAGGAAAGACTTGCCATAACTTTTACCTCCAAATTTGATTGCCGCAAAATACGGCATATTTTTTGACAGTTATTATTGTATCACCGTTTTCACCAAATAACAAGTTGCTAACCATACAAAGTTTCACTGCTTTTTTTGTACATTTCACATAATGTCAAAATGCACAAAAAGTTTTCAACACCCCTTGAAAAGCAAGGAAATCTCGTGTTCGCTAAGTGAACGGTATTCACATTCCCGCAATGCCTCATCCAACTCCAAGCCACCTATGGAACAGCGCTTGAGCCAATCAACACCGCGGTCTACGGTGCCGAACATCCGCTTTATCTGGTGAAACTTCCCTTCGCATATAGTGATTTCCACCAAGGGATTTTCACCGTTCTCCAAAACGGTCAATTCGGCGGGTAAACAGGGGGTGCCGTCTGCCAAAGTGACCCCTTCGCGGAAGGCGCGTATGTGCATTTCGCCTATAGGCCCGTCTAACACGGCACGGTAGCGTTTCATTACGTGGTTTTTGGGGGATAAAATGCGGTGGGCAAGGTCACCGTCGTTGGTCAACAGTACCAAGCCGTGGGTATCCTTGTCCAACCGACCTGCGGGGAAGACATCCTTACGGCGGTCTTCAGGTTTCAAGAGGTCCACCACCGTTTGTGCCTTCGGGTCGCGGGATACGCAAAGAATGCCCGCGGGTTTGTTGAGCATATAGTACACAAACCGCGAAAAGGAAAGCGGCTTGCCCGCCACGGTGATTTCGGTGGCTTCGGGGTCGATTTTTAAAGACGGGTCACGGCATACAATGCCGTTTACCGTTACCAGGCCACGACGAATAAAGCCGTCGGTTTCCCGACGGCTTTGCATAGTCTGTGAACAAATAACTTTATCCAGCCGTTCCATTTCGTACATCCTTTTTCAGCGGGTATAATTTACCGTCCGCGGTAAGTGTAGCCGCTATGATATTGTCATTATAGAGATACAGTTGCGCCGTTGCCGCACCGCTTGGGTGATTTGTCACCGTGTAGGTGCGGCATTGTACCGTCTTGCCCAACAGTGGCGTAATGTCTATACCCGCTGTTTTGGCAAACAGAAGCACCGTGTTATCCACCGTATCGGGAACCTGTATGTCGGTCAGTTCACCGCCCGTTGCGGTATAGCCGCAGGATTGCAGATACGCAATGCCCGCGTCTGCATCGGGTGCTTTTACGGTTGGTACGGCGCCTTGTCGCCGCAGTGCTCCCGTCGACAGAATGCCTATTGCGAGCAAAACGCAAAGACCGACACAAAACAGTTGCTTTTTTGTTGTTTTACACGAAAATACGAACACTTAAGACCACACCTTTCAAAAGAAAGTATGTGGCACGTGCGCCGATTATGCGCCGAAATACACCTCATACCAAACAAGGAACATATATACCGTCCAAATTTTACGGCTGTTGTCCTTTTTGCCTGCAAAATGCGCATCCAGCAGTTTAATAAGTTCTGCTGTGTTGAAAAACAGCTCGGCTGTGGGGGAGAGGAAGGCTGCTTTGACCAAATCATAGTACTTTTGCTGTTTTAACCATACACGAATCGGTACGGGAAAACCGAGCTTGGGTTTTTCTGCTGCCGCGGCGGGAATATGCCGTTTGGCGGCAAGCCGCATCGCGTATTTGGTGGTGCCGCCGCCGATGCGATGCTTTACGGGGATGCGGGACGCCACCTTGAACACCTCTGTGTCGAGGAACGGCACCCGCAGCTCGAGAGAGTGCGCCATACTCATACGGTCGGCTTTGAGCAGAATATCGCCCACCATCCAGCGGTTAATATCTAAATACTGCATACGGGTAACGTCATCCTGCCCGCGGGTACGGTCATAATATGCCGCCGTTTGCAACGTAGGGTCGGTGGCAGGAATGGCTTTCATCAGTTTCGCTTTTTCTTTTTTGGAAAACATTTTGGCGTTGCCGATAAATCTTTCTTCGAGGGTCATCGCACCGCGCTGTATAAATGATTTTCCCTTAATGTCGGGCAACATCGACACCGCCGCCGCAAGCAGTTTTCGTAAAAAGCGGGGCAGACGCTGATAGGCGCGTAACGAATACGGTTCGTGGTAAATGCGGTAGCCGCCGAACAATTCGTCGGCACCTTCGCCCGACAGTACCACCTTCACGTGCTCTGCCGCCAATTTGGATACGAAATAGAGCGCCACGCAAGCGGGGTCGGCGAGCGGTTGGTCGAGATAATACTGCACCTTCGGCAGTGCATCCCAATATTCCTGTTCGGAAATGAGGTGTACGTAATGGTCAATGCCTACCTCTTTGGCAAGGTCGGCGGCATAGGTGCTTTCGTTGTAATGATTGCCGTTGTCAAAACCGACGGTAAACGCTTTTTGTCCGCCGAAATAGGACGCAACAAAGCTTGAATCCACGCCGCTTGACAGGAAACAGCCCACCTCCACGTCGCTGATACGGTGCGCCTCCACAGAATCGGTAAATGCTTGGTCCACCGCATCCACCGCTTGGGCAAGGGTCATTTCTTCATCGGGGCAAAAGGCGGGCTCCCAATATCGATGTACCGACACCTCGCCGTCCTTAAATCGCAAAAAGTGCGCAGGCGGCAGACAGAAAATATTTTCAAAGAAGGTTTCGTCGGGTACAGCGTATTGGAAGGATAAATAGTTATCGAGTGCTTGTGGATTGAACACCTTTTTGACGTCGGGATGGCACAGCAGGGATTTGATTTCCGAGCCGTATACCAGCCGACCGTCAGGCAGACGGGTGTAATGCATCGGCTTGATGCCGAAAAAGTCACGTGCGATAAACAATTCGCAGGTAACGGTGTTCCAAATAGCAAAAGCAAACATACCGCGCAGCTTTGTGAGCAGGTCTTCACCCCATTGCTCAAAGCCGTGCAGCAGCACCTCGCTGTCACTTTCGGTGGCAAAGGTATGTCCTGCTGTCAACAGCTGCTCACGCAGCGTGAGATAGTTATAGATTTCACCATTGAAGGTAAGCACCAGCGTTTTGTCCTCGTTGTACAGCGGCTGGTGTCCTGCTTCCAGGTCGATAATGCTTAAACGGCGAAAGCCCATCGCTATGCCGTCATCCAGATAATAGCCGTCGGAATCGGGGCCACGGTGGGTGATTTTTTCGGTCATTTGTTTTAAGAACACTTCACGGTCGACAAGTTCGCCCGTAAATCCGCAAAATCCGCACATACAGTTACTCTCCCAATAAAGCCGCAGCGATGGTAAGGTCTTCGGGTGTGGTGATTTTCAGGTTCTGGTAGTTGCCTTCCACTAATTTTACGGGCAGTCCGAGCCGCTCAAACAATTGGCAATCGTCGGTCAGCGAAACCGCCGCCTCCACAGCGTTTGCCAATGCTTTTTTGTATTTTTCAAGGTCA
>JAZSED010000140.1:0-8509 GCA_045531495.1 Acutalibacteraceae bacterium | reverse complement strand
TTATCTGTCAACAAAGGAGTTTTATACTGCTAAGTTCTTAATTAATTATTCTGTATGAAAACGGTTCCAAATTGTTGTCTTTGCGAAATTTAATATTATCTTCTAACGCTTCATGCATTTTAGAAAGAGGCTTATCAAAATCTTTAGACAAACTATATTCTCCTCTTATCACAACTTGATCTGCATCACATTCGCTCCATAAAAAATCCCAAAAGGCATCCCAGTTGCAACCATAATCTTCAGAAAATCCAAATGCGACACGTATTCTTTCGTGGACTTCGGCTAAGTATTTGCACCCCGTCAAATCCAATTCAATTATTTTCATAGGCATTTTCCTCCTTATATAATTTCGTAGAAAGTTTCGTAATGATCGTATGTAACAAACATCAAACCATCATTTGACCAAAGAATCCTTTGAGTATTTCTTTTCCCGCTTTTATAATTAATATCCGCTTCATACCAAATTCTTCCTGAAGCTTGTGGCAAATGCTCGTTTCTGTTTTTATAAACACCACCGGCTATCATTTTGCCAGGCACGAAATTGGACGGCCATTTACTTGGTTTCCAACCGTTTTTCAAGGCATCCTCTTTCGATATATAGTAATCGGGCAAACACTTTTTAAACATTAACATCCAATCCGCACCGTTTACTCCATTAATAGTTGCTGTTCCTGCTGTAATCGCTTGCATCAATTCAATCGCGCAACGGCAATTCGGATGTATCGGGGGTTTCGGATAAGGTTGCTCTGCAATCAACCAAATCTTTCCGTGGTTATTTGCGCACGTAATACACCTTTTCCAATCATCAACACTAACCCAATGCTTATAGTTTGAACTTGTTGTAATTTGAGGTGATAACCTATCTCCGTTTATAGCCGCTACAACAATTGCTAACTCTAAACTCAATTTGTTTTCTCCTTTCGTATTATATCATTGTTCCGCACAAAAGTACAGTTCAAATCTTCCCGCCGCCAAAGACTTGACAAACTATACTTTCGTTGCTATAATATATTATATGCTACTTTTGTTGATTTGTCAATATCCTTGTAGCGGTTTGTCTTGAAATGCTACAAATATGTACTTTTGGAGGCTTCGAATATGGAAATGCAACAAATTTTTGGACACCGCTTAGAACAACTGCTTTCTGAAAAAGGAATATCACAAGGAGAATTCGCCGAAGCGGTAAATTGTTCTCGGCAAAGCATTAATTTTTATATTTTAGGAAAACGCAATCCTGATATTGCGCTTGCAGGAAAAATGGCAGAGTGTTTAGGAGTTTCGTGTGACTATTTGGTGGGCTTAAGCGACATTCGAGAAGACAAAAGCGCTAATCTAACAGCTGATCAGTTAGGACTTACCGATGATACGATGAAATTTTTTGCAGGATTACAACTCTTGGCAACCGGCAATACCGACCATATGAAAAAGGATTACGAAGCGATTGGCTTTGATTATGAGAAAGAGATCATTCCGTATAATATGGCGCAGGGGAAAGCAACCCTTAAACTACTAAATGACTTAATTTCACACGAACGATTTGGCATATTGTTGCAATACATCAAGCGTTACAAAGATATTGCAAACGGTGAAGACACTATGGCACTCTTACAAGATTTTATGGTACAATTGGAATCACCCATTACCGGTAAAATCTACGGCGGAAAAGAAGAAAATATGGAAATGATGAAAGAGTTTTGCTTGCATATCGTATCCAAATATTTTGACGAGATCGTAAAAGATATCGTTTCAGACTAAACGAAAAGCGAGGGAAAAATCCCCTCGCTTTTGCTATGTATAAAAAACGCTCAAAACCCATTTTTGACACCCTTGTGTTCAATAGGGAAAACTAGCGCAAAACCTAGTGTTTATGCGTGTTCCGACAACTTTTGCCCTATTATAACACATTCCTCTATTCTACGAACTATTCCTGTTGCTTTCATAATATATAAATCTCCTTTGATTTCAAATCGTGATACTATTATTTGTGATTAATGGGAATTTATACTGCGTTAATTTGCTTTTTGGATGAATTATTACGCAACAAGGCAAAGAATTTGAAATGTTTTCAAAATATTGACAAAAGTTTTTCAAGGTACTATAATATAATAAAAAAATATTGTAAGGAGAATGATTATGAAAAAATTAAGTGTTTTAATTGCATTATTGCTTTGCGTTACAATTGGCGGCGTATATGCAGCATGGTCTTATGCGGGCACCGAGGATATTGCAGATGCCTATGCCGAAGCCAAGGTTACCATTGCAGATGCTGAATTGACCGGCGCAAACGGTACATATAAGATTGAGAGCAATCTTGTTCTTACTGTAGATCAGGCAAACGAAGACCACGAAGCAGAGCTTGTTTTCGCTTCAAACAACAGTGATGCTATCTTTTTGAAGGTCACCTTCACTCCCGCTGCTAATGCTCCTCAGGATATTAAGGATGGTGCTGTTCCTTCTGAATTGTATTTTGGAACAACCACAACTATGCAGTATAAGATGGATGCTGAAGGCAATTACGACGCAGACGGAACTGCAACGGATATCTTCACATTTACCAATCCCTCCGACGGCGTATTCAGCCCCAACGTAGATTGGAACAAGGAAGAAGATGCGTTTACCTACACATTGGATGAAACACAATTAAAGAGTATGATATCTCTCAGCCGAACCTTTGTTTTGGATACAAAGGGCGAGCACGATGCATTCCGCGAAGTTCTTAACGGCAATATTGTTGCCCGCGTAACTGACGGCGTAGTGTCTTAATAAGATTAACCAAAGATTAATGGCAAGGCGCGGATATTTGTGCCTTGCCATTTGCACATAAGTAAGGGTACGCAGAAAAATGACGGATTATGAAATTTATGTTTTCTTTCTGTGCTTAATAGTCTTTGTTTTGCTAACCGCCCTTTCGGTAGTTTGCTTAACTATTATTACACGGCAGTCTCTCAGATTGATCCGTTGTGGAGAAGAAGACGAGCGCATACTTGCGGAACACAGAAAGAAGCAAAACAAAAAAGCTCAAAGTAAATTCATGAAAATTGCCGACTATGCCGTTTCCGGTATGGTCTGTTTGCTTTTCGTTGCAATGCTTGTGGGTTCGTTGGTGATTCGTTGCACAGAAAGTTCATACTGCAACGCCCTTCCTACCTATCGGGTGGTGCGCACAGGTTCCATGGCGGAAAAGAACGCAGAAAATGACTACCTTGACCAAAATAATCTGCAAGACCAAATTCAGATGTTCGATTTAATTCGCACCGAAAAGCTCCCCGATGAAATGGAACTCGAATTATACGACGTTGTGGTTTACGAAACAGACGGGATGCTGATTGTTCACAGAATAGTAGAAATTGAAGAGCCAAACGATACTCACCCAGACTGCCGTCACTTCCGTTTACAGGGCGACGCAGTTGATTCTCCCGACCGATTCCCTGTGCTGTATGAGCAAATGAGAGCCATTTATCGCGGTGACCGCACACCCTTTATAGGCAGTTTTGTTTTGTTTATGCAATCCCCCGCGGGTTGGTTATGCACCCTGTTAATTGTTGTTGCCATAATCGCTACGCCTATACTAGAGAAAAAACTTGAAACAGCGAGAAGACAACGGCTAGAAATTTGTCTTGGTACCGGAAGTGTGAAAGACGCGAAAGAGCCCGTCTTAACAGGAGGGCAAAATGATTAAAAAATTTCTTCTGCCGCTTATGGCTGTACTATTGGTTTTTTCGGTGGGCGGTGTTTATGCAACCTGGCTGTACGCAGAAACCTCACCTATGCCTGTCGAAAACACTGTGGGTGTTTCGCTCTCGGTTTTTGACTATCCCCCCGAAGAGATTCTTCCGGGCGGAGAGCTTGAGGAAGCCCCTCTTGGCGAAAATCACTTTTCTTTGATTGACCTTATTTTGAACGAAAAACAAAAAGGTTACGGTCTTAATATTGATGATGATGTGGTGCTTCATAAATATTTGAACAGCGACGGCACAGTATATTCTAATCAAAAGATTTCGGGCGGTAATCTGAAATTTATATTAGACCCAAAAAACAATACGCATGGGCTTTATTATTGTTTGGAAAAAATAACCGATACCGAATATTATGCATACACTTTTTCAACAGATGCCTTGGCTACTGCCGGCGGATCATCGGTGGAAATAGACGCTTACCGAACGATTTTAGAAAAAACTGATATTTGGCGCGCTACAAAAAGTTATTTGGGTTATGCGCAAACCAAATCTTTAGCCAACCTTGGTGTAAGTGCAGACCCGAATACAATTGCATATTCTATTGATGTTGCCACATGGCATCCATAAAACATTTAATAAACAAAGCGAGGTGAAATTCACCTCGCTTTTTGCTTTGTTTTTATTCCTCAACAAACGGGATGTTATGTTCTTTCGCCCACCACAAGGCAAAACTGCCTTTCGGCGCGTAAACGGTGACCTGTTCGGAACATTCGAACGCATTGGCGGCAATATACGGATATGGTTTTGGAACGCATACGGTATATAAAGGACGAAAAAAGTTGCAAAAACACGAATGTATGGTATACTGTATGTGTTTTGAGGTGGATAAATATGGAAAATTACAAATACGTAGGTTGCTTTATAGAACATACCCTGTTAGCAGACGCTGTACGTCACTGTCGCACCAATCCCTTGAAACACGAAAAAGCTTTCCCGCATATCACATTTCATTATCGTCCCCAAACGGTTGACAAAACGCTTTTCGGCACAAAAATCATCGTTACTATTATCGGGTACGGGTTCGATGAGCAAAACGAAGGCTTACTTGTGACCTTGAACAGTGACAACGAAAAAATCAACGATATGATACAACAAATACCCGTTCCGCACATCACCTTGTCTATCAGTGATGACGGTCAAGCGGTAAATACCAGATATTTGTCCTTTGAAAAAACAGACCCCATAGAAATCATCGGCAGTTACGGTGGCTTTGAGGAAGGTGAACAAAAAGTATGCATCATTTAAATCTGAGAAAAATACCGGACGTAGACTATAAATTTGTCAAAAAGGTGCGTTTTTCGTGTGCCTACTTATTTCGCATTGAAATAAACGGTAAATACCTCTTAGTTAAGGACGAACAGGGTCGCAACACCTACCAACCGGTTGGCGGTGTATACAAATACACCGCCAACGATTTCTTTTCGTTCACCCAAGCCGAACAATGCACGCGCCTCGGCACCGATTCCGATTTGGATAACGACCTGAGAATCGTTCTCCCCAGAAACAGAGTGAATGCATTTGAGAAATGGTATCATCGGGAGAAAGGTCGCGAAACCGTTTGCGATCTGCACCGTGAATTTCAAGAAGAAATCATAAACCGCATCCAAAGCATCAACCCAAAAATCTTTGAGACCATTTCCTATGTGCATTGTGGTGAACACACAGAAGCGGAAAAATGGGGGGCGGACGATATCAACATCCGTATTGCCGATATCGTGGAATTGAAACCAACCCCCGAACAAAAGAAAGAACTGTTGCGGTTGTTAGAACACAAAAACACCACCTACCGTTTTGCCACACCGGAAGAAATTTATGATTTGGGTCGCGTGGCAGGTGGTGCACAGGTGCAAACCATCAGTAACCACACCAAAAAAATTCTTCCCTCGTTCGAGAAAAACCTCATCAAAACGAAACATACCGGGAAACTGTATACTTGTACCGTACCGCAAACAGCAGAAGACGAGGATAATGAGTTATGGGAAGTGCTGCCTAAGGCAGATATGTCGCAGGACTTCACTTTTATAAGTTACAACTCCGAACACAGCAAAAGCGTGTGGCAATTCTGTGCTACCAACGCCTCTACATTAAACAATTTCTGGATAGACCGCAAAAACGTTGGTGAAAATTGGAACAAAGACGTGGAGAAGGCTCTATATGCTTCTACCTGTAGAAAAGCCATAGTATTTATTGATGAAGACTATTTAAAACGCAGTACCGCCTGTTTGGTGGAAGCCAAAATGATATTGGAGAGGAAAATACCGCACATTATTGTGTTAGTGGACATTACCAGAAGCGATGTTCAAAAGCAATTCAAACAGTGGATTTGCGATGAGCTGGTAGAAATGGACAAATTAACCGTTTTCAAAAATTTATTTGCCTTTGATATCGCAACCGGCATCAATACCTCCACTTTTGAATTAAACGAGTTCTGCTTACCACGCATTTTAGAAGCGCACAGCAATTTAGGTACATATACATAAAAAACGCCTTGCTCGATCTAGACTGATATGTTACTAAATACCGGACACTAATTCTATCGCAAGCAGGATCTGCCTTTAAGGACTCGGATATGAAAAAACTTTCGAAATTTTTGATTCAAGTGCCGACATTCTCGCGTCAGACTCTGAGATAAAAGCTGCTATCGCAAAATATTCGGCTTTCGCACCGGTTCGCGTGGCGAGTTTGGATTTTTTCACCGGATATGAATATGCAGTCAAAAATAATATTAAAGACAACTTAGGTGTAGTGCATAATAATGTTGACTATGTTTAGTTGGAGCGATAATGTTTATAAGTTGAACAAGCAATATTCTACATTATCCGGCTTGTGGTTCCAAACAGATGAATACAAAAATGAATGGAGAGAAACCATTCTTGAAATTTATGGGGATGGTACGCTTCTCTACAGTGGGAAAATGTCGCGTCGCATAGAGCCAATTCATCTTAATCTCGACGTTTCCAGCGTTTCTGAACTAACAGTTTCTTGGGCATTGGGTGTTTCAGGATATAGGAAAGATCACTGCGGCATAGCAGACTTTAATTTACAGCGAAAGAGCTAAGCAGGATATCACAAATAATGAAAAGCGAGGTGAATTTCACCTCGCTTTTGTTATTATGTATAAAAACCACCAAAACTTGTTTTTGACACCCTTGTGTTCAATAGGGCAAACTCGCAAAAATCCTAGTGTTTATGCGAGTTTTCAGCGGTTTGCCCTATTATAACGCATTCCTCTATTCTACGAACGATTCCTGTTGCTTTCATATATAAAATCTCCTTGCCTTACAAATTTGTACTGTTAGTATCTGTAAAACAAGGAGATTTATACTTCTTTTTGCTGAGTCGATAATCAATATTTCTTAATACTTTTTTTAAATTCTGTTGGGGTCATTTGCATATGTTTTTTATAAAGTCTGAAAAAGTTGGAATAATTCTGAAAACCTACCCTAAAACATGCTTCCTCAATGGAGGTGTTTGCCCGAATCAAATCATTAAAGGCGGTTAGCCTGCGAAAAATTACATAGTTCCACAGGGTTACTCCAACCTTATCTTTAAACAAATGAGATATATAATACTTATCTACATAAAATTCTTTTGCTATGCCTTCAAGGCTGATATTTTGACTGAAATTTTGATTGATGTAGGCGATAACATTATTGATCAAAGGATCTTCCCCCGTTTGGGAATATTGTTTTTCCGAACTGCTTAATATGATGGTTCTTAATTTTGCCAAAATCTCAACCGTTTTACAGACCGAAACTACTTTATTCACTTCGCTTTGATCTTTTACAAGATTCAGTAATTCCTTAATTACAAGGTCGATATTATTTTCTTTAACGATTTTGGCAGGTATTTTGTTTTCAAAGCCGTCCAGTCGATTATAAAATGCTTCAAGGAAGACTTTGCCCGATTCTTTAAAATTTCCAAGTAAATCTCCGTTAAAATAGAGCACCAATCTTTCGTGATAGGTGCCGTCTTTAACGGTACAATGATACAGCTCAGACGGTTTTAAAAGAATTAAGTCGTTATCTTCAATGGTATACTTCTTACCTTCGATTTTTATCTCACCGATACCGCGAATAAAATAAATTAAAGACAACTCCACGTCGTAGTGGAGATAACCTGTCGTAGATTCTGCCGCAAATCTTCCCTTTGTATGATGCAGTCTGAAGCCGGAATTGTCGTCGTATAATTTTTTTACGTATCCCTCGCTCATCCTTTTTCGCTCCTTTGCCACTTATAGCAATATTGTACATAATTTTCTCAATATTGTCAATTCAATATCTTATATTTTCGGATATAATTAGTGGGCGTAAAAAAACTTAAAGGAGCAAGCAAAGTGTTAAGCAAAAGAAAATCGAACGGCTTGGCAATTCTTTTTACCGTAACGTATATGGTAAGTTACATAACCCGAATAAATTTGGGAGCAATAATATCCGATATTGAAGCGACCACCGAGATTTCAAGAACCCTGCTGTCAACGGCGGTTACGGGAAGCTTTATAACCTACGGTGTCGGTCAGATCATCAGCGGACTGTGCGGAGATCTGTTTTCTCCAAAACGGCTGGTGCAGGCAGGTCTTATAATCTCTGTCATAATGAATCTTCTTATGCCTTTGTGCGTCAGTCCTTATTTAATGCTGATCGTTTGGTGTATCAACGGCTTTGCACAAGCATTTATGTGGCCGCCTATCGTCAGAATTATGGTTGCCGCTTTTTCAGAAGAGCAATATAAAAAAATGGCGGTAAGAATATCCTGGGCAAGTTCATACGGAA
>JAZSED010000116.1:0-33580 GCA_045531495.1 Acutalibacteraceae bacterium | reverse complement strand
TGTACCGTATGGGTCCACAAAAATATCCGCTTGGTCGGTTGTGAATTTCAGTCCTCCGCCGTACCGCTCTTTCTCAACATTTTCAATGGTAAATCCGAGTGTGTTTGTCGCTTCTTCTGCCAACTTGGTCATTTCCTTTTCGGACAGACCGCCCGTTACCTGCCAATTTTCGTCGGTTACAGCATTTTGGTATACAGGCAATCTGCGAATGGGGGTTTTAGAGTCCCACGGATTGGTTTCATCGTGCTCGGAGATATCGTAACACATAACGCCGCCACCGCCGTATAGATGGTGTGTAAATGTGATATCTAACAACGGCAGACGGGTTTTGTTATACACCCAAATACCGCCTAATATCACGGCGAGGCAGGCTGCCAAAGAGATAACCGCACGCAAGGTGTTTTGTCGGTGTTTTTTGCGCACAGCCGCCGTTTCTTCTACCAAAGCGGCGTCTATCAAGCCGATGGCGGAGAGAATTTTGTTTCGTTTCATAGCAGTCCCTCCTTCTCTAAATGCGCCTTGAGAGCGGCGCGGGTGCGGTGAAGGGCGGTTTTGACGGCACCTTCGCTTTTATGGCAGTAAGCGGCAATATCCCGAATACTGTCTAAAAAGAAATATCTGCCGACAAACATATAACGGGTGGGGAGAGGGAGTGTTTGCAAAAATGCGTTAATACTTTGTGCCAACAGGCGCAATTCGGCGGTATCTGCGGTGGCATCACCGCCCGTTACCACCTCTCCCAATTCCTCAAGGGCATAGGTGTATTGTGAGCCGCCGCGTTTTTGGCGGCTTTTGGTGCGCAAACGGTCAATAGACAGCTCCCTTGTCAGCTTACCGAGAAAAGCCGACAGCACAGCGGGCTTTTGCGGCGGCATACAATGCCATGCTTTTATGTAGGTGTCATTGACACATTCTTTGCTGTCTTCCGTGTCCGCCAAGATGTTTTTGGCGATTTTCAGCAGATAGTTGCCGTATACGGCATCGGTTTCCTTGATAGCGCGTTCATCGCGCTCCCAATACAAATTGACAATATCTGTATCCCGCATACTGTCACCCCTTCCCACTCTATATACCGACAAAAGCTGCAAAAGGTTACAAAAAACATCCCACAAAAAGTATAGCATACTTTTTGTGGGATGTTAACTGTTTATTTTACTGCGAACAAGCTGTGTTTGCGGTTTTGTTTATCCAAAAGCGCGTTATATTGCACGTGACGGTATTGTTCCAGCAGGGTGGTGTAGGGGGATGTATCGTTCCAATCGTAGTACACGCCGTCACTGTCGATGTATCCTACCGTGTCAATGACAGGTAAGGTTTTGGAAAGCTCCAATAAATAGCGATTGTAGTCGCTCGTTTTCAGTCCTGCCGTCTCTAACAGTACGCTGGACAGGTAGTTGGAACTGAGCATCTCTATCTGCTGTTCTTCAATATCGTAGTTTGCCCAAATGAGAAACGGCGTAATATGCCGTGCTTGCTGCTGTTCTAACGACAACCGTTCAATAGGGGTGCCGAGGGTTTCCTCTATAAATGCCGTTTCCACAGAGGGCTGGTGGTCGCCGAACATACAAATAATCACGGGTTCATCCACCGTTTCAAAGTAGCTGATAAGCTCGCGGAAAGCATTGTCACTGTATCGCAGTAAGGAAAGATATCTGTCGGTTTCGGGATAGGCAAGCGTATCTTCAAGCCATACGTCCTGTTGGAAATTTGCCGCATCCTTACGGTAGCCGCCGTGATTTTGCATGGTGACGTTGAACATAAAGTACGGCTTTGCCGTAGCGCGATTTTCGAAATCGTTGATAATCCACCGATAATTATATTGGTCGCTCACGTATTGGCGAATAAGCACGTTTTCATCAGGGTATGCTTCATTCATAAGCTCATCCAGATAATCGATGTCATATCCCGTTTGCTGATATTCCTCGAAAATAGTCATATCGAGTATGGTTTCCATTGATTCAAAGACAGGGAAGCCCAAGAGGGGATACACCTTGTAGCGGTCCCACCCCGTACGGTAGTAGGGGTGCATAGAGCGGACGTTGTATCCCTGTGTAGCCAACAGCGTTGCCAAGGTGGGTAACTGCTGTTTGACGTGCAAGACGTAGGTGTTACTGCCGGACGGCAAAAACGCGGTGGTGTTACCCGTCAAGAACTCAAACTCAGTATTGGAGGTACCTGCGCCGATAACGGGAACGTACAGGTTGCCGCGTACCGTGTTCTCGTACAGCGAGGAAATAAACGGCATTGGCTCTATGTTGGTGTTGACCTCACCGAGTACCGAAAGGTCGGACAGCGACTCGTTCATAATCGCGATAATATGCGGTTGCTTTTCGGTGTCGTTGGGTGTCGGCTCAGTATTTGCCAACGTTTCCGATACGTACGCTTCCACCTTTTGGGCATCATAGCCGTTGGGCTCTAACACGTACAGATATTTTGTATTGATAAAGAAGCTGTAGGTGAAGCCGAAATTACGGTAGCCGCGAGATTGATTCCAAAAATCGGGGCGTACGCCCAAGGTATTGGCAAAAAAGTCGGTGAAGAAGAATAAGGCTGCCATGACAAGGATAATGACGGCGGACCCCACGCGCGAGGCAATGCGGGTGATAAGAGAAAACCGCGGGGTGGCAATCTGCACACCTATGGCAATTAAAAAGCACAACAGTATGGCGGCGGTCATTATCTGGAAGTTCAGAGTATAGGTGTACTCCGACAAAATGTTTTCCGCAACGCCCAGGGTGGTAAGGTCTAAGGGCAAAAACGGCATACCGCGGAACTGCATCATCAGGTGGTTGGTCAGTGCCAATCCGAATAAAAGCGGATTGACAACAAGTATGGCAGCTTTAAAGCTGCCGGATACGGCAAATACAAGCCCCATAAACAGCAGGGTGAGCAGATAGTTGGCACCAAAGCCGAAATAGGTCATATTGTAGACGAACACGCCGTTTAAGGCTTCGGTCATGGTGACCGATACCACAGGAAGCAAGAATAGGAGAACGGTATATATGCATTTTTGCAAAACGCCGTCCTTTACGCGTATGCGAAAGGCAAACAGCGCACCCACAATAAACGGTGCTAACAGGCAACCGATAAACAGTAAAATACGTCCTGTGATAGGTTTTTCGAGGTAACTGCCGTTTGTGCAGATGACGCCTGCAAGCAACAAAGCGGTGATGACGGCACCCACAATGGCAGACACGCGGCTGACGGTTATCGACAGGTGGTTGTTATCCAAAACAGGCTTTTTCATTGCGGGCCCCCTTTCTATAAATCTCTACCTGCGTATCGTACCACATTTTACCGAAAAAATAAACCGTTTTTCGTTAAAAAATTATAAACAAAACGGACACGCCGCTTGTACGGTGTGTCCGTTCAACTTTATTGTACCATTAGTTCACAGATACGTGCGGAGAAGGCAACGGGGTCCTCTACGGGCAATCCTTCGATAAGCAAAGCCTGGTCATACAGCAGTTTTGCAAAATCAGAGAGCTTTTCGTCCCCTGCCGCTTGCAACGCGACGAGTTTTTCAAAGATCGGATGTGCGGCATTCAGTTCCAACACACGTTCGGCGCGCACACCTTCCGCGTTGGGCATAGATGCCAATACCTTTTCCATTTCGATGGACAAAGCGCCTTCGCTGGAAAGGCAAACGGGATGTGTTTTTAAGCGTGTGGAGATTTTAACCGCCTTCACCTTGCCGTCAAGTGCTTCTGTCAGCGCATCTAACAGCGGTTTGTGCTGCTCGTTGTCAGCGTCAGCGGCATTTTCCGTTTCAAAGCCGAGGTCGCCGCTGCTGACCGATTTGAATTCCTTGTCTTCAAAGGTGCGTAGCATCTGCAGAGCAAATTCGTCTACGTCGTCGGTGAGATACAGGATTTCAAAGCCCTTGTCCCGAACCGATTCGGTTTGCGGCAGCTTTTCAATCTTATCTGCCGTATCACCGCAGGCATAGTAAATGTATTTTTGTTCCTCGGGCATCCGCTCGACGTATTCTTTTAAGGTCACCAACTTTTTCTCTGCGGAGGAGATAAACATCACAAGGTCTTGCAACATATCCTTGTGTACACCGTAGTCATTATAAAGCCCGAATTTTAACTGCAGACCGAAGTTTTTAAAGAAGGTTTCATACGCTTCGCGGTCGTTGTTCAGCATGGATATGAGTTCGCTGTGGATTTTCTTTTCCAGACGGGAAGCGATAATCTTTAACTGTCGGTCGTGCTGTAACATCTCACGGGAGATGTTGAGGGACAGGTCTTGCGAGTCCACAAGGCCTTTGACAAAGCTGAAATGGTCGGGGAGCAGGTCCGCGCATTTTTCCATAATCAGCACGCCGCTGGCATATAACTGCAAGCCCTTTTCGTATTCACGAGTGTAGTAGTTGAAAGGTGCCGCGGACGGGATAAACAGCAACGCGTTATAGGTTGCCGCACCTTCGGTGCTGGAGTGAATGACCCGCACGGGCGGGTTGTAATCCGAGAATTTTGAACGGTAAAATGCGTGGTACTCTTCTTCGGAAATTTCGTTTTTGTTCTTTTTCCAAAGTGGCACCATACTGTTTAGGATTTCATTCTCGGTATAGCTCTCGTACTCGGGTGCTACACCGTTTTCGCCCGTGCCCGCTTTCACGCGGGTTTTTTCCACATCCATACGAATGGGATAACGGATGTAGTCGGAATACTTTTTGACGATGTCCTGCAGTCGGTAACTGTCTAAAAACTCCTCGTACGTCTCATCTGCATCGTTTTCCTTGATGTGCAGCAGGATGCGGGTACCGTGGGTGCTTTTTTCGGTGGGCTCCACGGTGTAACCGGCAGCCCCCTTGGATTGCCAGCACCACGCTTCGTTACTGCCGAATGCGCGGCTTTCTACGGTGACGCAGTCCGCCACCATAAACGCGGAATAGAAGCCGACACCGAATTGACCGATGATATCCACATCGTCGGTTTTCTCATTCTCATTTTTAAATTTAAAAGAACCGCTCTTGGCAATGGTGCCGAGATTGCTTTCCAACTCCTCTTTGGTCATACCGATACCGTTATCCTCAATGGTCAAGGTACGGGTTTCTCGGTCCACCGACAGGCGGATAGAAAAGTCCTCGCGGCTGACACCCGACAGGTTCTCCTGCAAGGTGCGGTAATATAATTTGTCCATAGCATCGCTGGCATTGGAAATCAGCTCGCGCAGGAAAATTTCCTTATGCGTGTAGATAGAGTTGATCATCATATCCAACAGACGTTTCGATTCTGCCTTGAATTGTTTGGTTGCCATAGTAGATACTCCCTAATGCAGTTTTTTAGCACTCCTCGTGTTCGAGTGCTAAAAACACTATACTCCTTTTCACAAAAAAGTGCAATACCCTTTTGTGAAAATTCTGTAAATCTCTTGCACTTCTTTACAAGACATCGTATACTAAAAAGCGAAAGAGGTGAAAGGGAGATGCTGGAAGAATTTGCACGTGAGGCGATGCTTGTCGGTGAGGACGGTATAGCCCTTTTGCGTCAAAAAACTGTTGCCGTGTTCGGTATCGGCGGCGTGGGCGGACAAGCGGCGGAAGCGTTGGCGCGCGGCGGTGTCGGCAAGCTCGTGTTGATTGATAACGATACGGTGAGTGTCAGCAATATAAACCGTCAGATAATCGCTCTGCACAGCACGGTGGGACAGGCCAAAACACAGGTAATGGCGGCACGCATTCGGGATATTTGCCCCGAAACTGTGGTAAAAACGCACGAAATGTTTTATCTGCCCGAAACGGCGGACGGTTTACCGTTTGACGGTTGGGATTATATTATTGATGCTATCGATACGGTAAGCGGCAAGCTGGAAATTGCCGTGCGCGCCAAGGCGGCGGGCATACCGCTCATCAGTTGTATGGGTACGGGCAACAAATTGGACCCCACGAAACTGACCGTTACCGATATTTACAAAACCGATACCTGTCCTTTGGCGAAGGTGATGCGTCGGGAGTTGAAAAAGCGCGGTATTGACCGCTTGCAGGTGGTATATTCTACCGAGGCACCGTTGACGCCGCAGACTGCGGATGGAGAAAAACGTGTGCCCGGCAGTATTTCGTTTGTGCCTCCCGCCGCGGGATTACTCGCTGCAGGTACGGTTATAAAAGCGTTATTAAAGTAATAAAAGGCAAGTGCTTTGCACTTGCCTTTTATTTTTATTCTTCTTCGTCGGGTCTGTCCCAATTATGCCAGACGTTCTGTACGTCGTCGTTGTCATCCAGCATATCGAGGAGCTTGACCATTTTCTCTGCCGCGGCGGGGTCATCAATGGTGGACAGCATATCGGGCACCATTTCCACCTCGGCAGATACAAAGGTATACCCCTTCGCTTCGAGGTCGTCGCGTACTGCGGAGAAATCTTCGGGTTCGGTAACGATTTCGAACACGTCGCCGTCGGTGTTAAAGTCGGAAGCCCCCGCTTCCAACGCTTGTTCCATTACGGTATCCTCGTCAAGGCCTTCTGCTTCGATGGCAATAATACCTTTTTTGTTAAACATAAAGGATACGCAACCCGTTTGTCCGAGGTTGCCGCCGCATTTATCAAAGTAATGGCGCATTTCACCTGCGGTACGGTTGCGGTTGTCGGTCAAAGTCTCTACAATGACCGCGATACCGCAAGGACCGTAGCCTTCATACTGCAATGCTTCGTAGGAATCGGCATTAGAGTCGCCTGCCGCCTTTTTAATGATACGGTCAATGTTATCGTTAGGGACGTTGTTAGCCTTCGCTTTTGCAATCGCGTCCTTCAGTTTGGAGTTGGACGCGGGGTCGGCACTGCCGCCCTCTTTGATAGCAACCGCAATTTCTCTACCCATTCTGGTAAAGATTTTTGCCTTTTGACCGTCGGTTTTTTCTTTTTTACGTTTAATATTGTTCCATTTGGAATGTCCGGACATACTATTATCTCCTTTTTATGTACTGCGGTTATTCTACCACAGTTTGTGCGTTGGTGCAAGGGGTTTTTACGGCTGTTTGCCATATGGCTACGGCAAGTAAGACAATACCGATGCCAAAACACACAGCGGTGATGACCATAATACTTGTGGCGGCATTGTCGAACAGTGCCAGCACAAAGCGACGCAAAAGACCGTCGGACAAACTGAATTTATCGAGCAAGTGATTGCCTGCCAAGGCGAACAGCGAGCAGAAAAACAGCACTGCACCCGTTATAGACCAACAGCCGCCAAGAACCTTGAGAGCGCGGAGAGCATCGTTTTTGCGATACCAAAGGATGCCGCCGCCGCAAAGTAAGGACAGCAGCACGGCGGGCAGTACCAACCGACACAGCAGATGTATGGTTGCGTATAGTGTATCAATTTGCTGCTCACTTGTTAAAATACCCAGCGCAGTATCAAACAGGGTAGCAGGGAAGAAGGTAAGGGTTTCCTCTATCGCTGCAGTAAGGTCCGCGTATGCCGCGGCACGGTCCTCTTCCATTTGTGCGGTGTCATTGCCGTATTGCTCTGCGGTGATGACCGAACAGACCAATGCGTACAGCGTATCCGATTGGAAGGTGATGGGAGCGGGCGCTTCTCCGCCGCGCAACAACTGCTCCGCGGTTGCCAGAACGTACGGCTGTAACAGCCCTTTTACCGTCTCATCAGGGACGGTTTTCATAATATCCGCGGTCGGAATGCCGATAACACTTTCCAAATGTCCGATTTCGGTGGTGATGCTTTCTGTAGCCAATGCATAGAACCCTTTTCGTGCCAACCGACGTTCCACGGCACGCGGTGTACATACAGCCGCCAATGCAGATACCGCTACGGTCACAATAAGCAGCAGCGAGAACAGGGCCGACAGACAGACGGTGATGATTTTTTGCATTTTCATCTGAAGTCCACCCCCGATACTTTAGAACACACGATGCCGATACGCTGTCTGCGATAGGTAATACCACGCGGATAACAGGTATAGAACAACAGCTGTTCCTCGTCGGTTTCGTCCAAAACAACGTGCTCATCCTCGTTGGTAAAGAAGATGATGTCGTCTACGCGATACACATATTCCCCGTACACCGTGTGCATACGAACGGTGTAGCCGATTTGTATATCTTCAAGACAGTAAAATTCACGGGTACAGTGAGCATCCAGCACGATTTTTCCGCCTTCGCCGCAAAAACGGGAACCGAAATATTTGCCGACACCTTTTTTGAGGATTTCGTTGGTGTCGCCAACGTACACGGGCGCACCGTTTATCTTGGCGTCGGGCAATTCGTCCAATGACATGGTCGCCCATTTGTCTCCCCAACGCAAAACGGGGAATTCGGATAGCGGTACCGTGTTTTCGTCAAAGGTGATTTTATCGATTTCGGTTTCTTGCGTATCCTGCAATTCAGGCGCATTAAAAAGTGCGGAAAGCGGCGAATTCTCAATGGCACCGCGCAAAGCTATACCGCCGCAAAAGCAAAAACAGGCAATGGCGGCAAAGGTCAGGATATAAGGCAGGGCAAGCAGAAAAATCCGCTTGCCCACCGTATTACTGTTTGAAGTTTTTAATGGTTTACCCGTTCTCATACGCGTGCCTTTTTGGCAACAAACGCAGCAGCGGCGAGCAGAGCAACGCCGATTGCGGAAACGGTTACAAAGGTGGCGGTAGCATCAAAGCCGGTCTGTTTTACAACGTCACCGTCAAATTTGTAAATCTGTTTGCCTGCCGCATCATACAGATTGAACACAACGTCATTTCTGTGCTGCGGCTTTGCCGATGCGGTAAAGGTGTAGGTGTAGCCGAACAGGTCACACGCTTCATCGATAAGCGCCAACACAGCATTGGTTTCCGCGGCGGTGTATTCGGAAGCGGAGCCGCCCTTGTCCTTGAGACCGAGTTTTACGAAACGGTCCGCAATATCATACAGCTTGTTAAGCTGCTCAGGGGTGGCATCCAAAGTGCGGGTGAGGTTGGTGATATCGCCTTTTACATATTTGTAAAGGGGAGATTCACTCAATTTTGCAACGATGTCTTCTTTCTTGTATTGGGTGGCGGCGCTGACACTGAAAGTGCCTGCGAAAGCGACCAACAGAAGCATAAGGGACAGGACTAAAACCAAAGTCTTTTTCATAGTAATCGCATCCTTTAACACTATTTTTTTTAATTGTAGCACACCAAGTTCTAAAAGTCAATAAACTTTTAAGAGCAGAAAAAGGTGTTAGTAAAGTACCGTCTTGCCTGCAAGGTAATTTTCATACTGCGCAATGGCATTTTTGACTTCGCTGGCCTTTACCTGGTATTTTTCGCCGTTGCTGAGTAGTACTGCGTATTGACTGCTCGAAATCTCATAGAATTTCACGGTCAATATCGGTTCTTCCTTGTCGCGACGGGTAATAGCAATTTCCAGCTTTTGCTCCAAATTGTTGATATCCTTGGTCAAACTGCCGTAACGGGAGATATTCATAAAGTTCTGAACGAGATACCGAAAATCCATAGTGTCATAGGTTTTACCGTCGACAGTTACAGTCAGATTCTTTTCGCTGTCCATACTGCTGTCATCGTGCGCAAGCTGAAACACCGTTTCTTTCTCGGGAAGCGTTACACGGAAAGAGCCCATTTCGGTAATATCCTCAAGGAACAGCAGGGTGTCAGCGAAGTCGTCATACTGCATTTCTGCAATAGGCAGATTGGAGGCAGCTACCAGATACACAACGGGGTTATCATCAATGCGTACGTAGTAGTAGGAATCCTCTTTATTGCCTATCATAACGGTGTGGTCCGCGAGGTCTTTATAGGTGGTGTTGGAAATTGTATTGCCGTCTGCTGTTTCCATAGACACAGTTGTACGCGCGGACAAGGTAAAGGTTGCCACCGAATACGGTGTATCCAGCCCGTATGCCTTCAAATCAGCCGCGGTAGGTGCCACATTGACCACCGCATCCGCTTGAATTTGTGTAAACGCACCCAGCGCCGTGTCATAAGAGGAGTTTGCACCTTTGACAAAGGGCTCGGTTATAATATAGGAATAATAAATATACGTATCACTGTCTTCAGAGGTTACCAGACGGAAGGAGAAGGGATTATTTTTGCGTACCTCGCCACCCAAAGACATTTTACGCAATACCACTTCGGTTTCTCCCTGCGCAGAGGCTTGTACTTCGGGTTCGGCAAGCACGGTGGTGCTGATATAATCGAGCGGATCTTGCATCAAGACGGCGGTTTCGGTAAGTTCTTGAATATACAGACGGTTGCCGTCCTTTTCGCGGAAATAGCAACCGCTTTGGTCGGGGGTCATATCACCGATTTCAAATGCCTTGGTAGACCCGTCGTGATAGGTGACTGTTACAACCGCCTGCGGCGCATCAAAACCGTATTGTGTAAAATCTTCTGCTTCACCCAAATCCTTGGCCAGGGTGCATACGGTCAATGTGTCCACCAGATCGCCCATATTTATCGCATGCATATCAAACTTTTCGTAGCCTTTTACAAACAGTTTGTCGTCCACATTCACAAACTCAATGGTGGAGTTTTTCAACTGAATGGTAGCGGATGTTATGGGACAAGCCACCGCAGAGGTGGATTTATCAAACAGGGTGACAGAGGTATCGACCGAAGGTGTGGGTGTTTCCTCCTCTTGCTTCGGGAAAACAAACACCAACAAAACGATTAAGGTGGCAAGTACCGCAAAAGCGCCGATAATGGAAGACAGCAAAATGGTTTTTTTGCGTTTTTTGGAGCCTTCCAAATCCTCCTTAGTGCGGAACTCAGGGTTTTCAAAGGCAGCGAACGGGTCGGTGTTTTCGGAAACCGCCGCCGCTTCCGTTTGCTCCTTCACAGTTTTCTCGTTTTCGGGTAATTCTATGCTCATAAGTGCCTCCTCTTCAGGAAGATGACCAAGCCTGCAATCATAAGACCCAGCGGCAGCACCACCGTAAACAGTCCCAACCCCAAGAAGATTTGGGCGGAGGTGGAGAAGGTCACGGTTTCATTGGTCATCGGTTTTGCGGAAATGTTTACAGAGTTTTCCACACCTGTGAGAGTGGTCATTGCATCCAAAAGAAGGTCCTCGTTATACACGGTTTTCATACCGGTAAGCGATGCATACGGCAAGGTTTCGCTGCCGCAAACCGCCACCTGGGTCAAGGTTGTCTGCTGCAATGCGTTTTGGTAGCCTTCTTTTACCGATACGGTCATACCTACAATGGTGCCGTCGTATGTTTCCTCAACAGGCTTGTAGGTTTTGTCCTCATTGGTTTTGTCGAATTCACTGAACGGCACAATGCGCGCGGTCTCGTTGAAGGTCAGGAGATTCACGCTGTATTTGGTGCTCTTATCGGTTTGGGCTTCCCAGGTGGGAACAATCTGACGGATGGTCTGTGTCAGGACGTCTCTGCCGCCGCAGCTCTTGGTGAAGTCGGTTTCGGCAATGGTGCTGTATACGTTATCCTGATAATAGGCGTACATACGGTTGGGATCGGTTTCAACGATAATGTTGTCGGTAACCTCGATACCGTATTCCACTTTGAGGAATTCGTAAAGATTGGGACAGTTTGCGGTCGCGCCGGTAAACACCAGAAGGTTACGACCTTCTTTACCGTCGTTATCCAACCACGTGCGCAGACGGTCCAAGGTTTTTTCTGCATAGTCAACGGTGGGGGCAGCAATGATACCGCAAACGGTATTGACGTTGATATCGGAGGAACGGGTAAGGTCTACCTCTTCCACGTCATAGCCGTTGAGTTCAAAGATTTTGCGCAGGCCTTCCTGGGTATAGGTATCTTCTTGATGACCCGTAAAGAGGGTCAACACCTGTGTTTTTTCACTCTGTACCGATTTGATTTTTGCGGCAAGAGCCTGTTCTACGTTGGAAGACTCCAGAACGAGAGAGCCGGTGGAATAGTAGGTGGAATAGTCCACGGTGAACAAATCGGTGCTCATATTGGCAACCTTAGCACGTCCCTCACAGGTAAACAAAATGTCGTTTGCCTGTAACGCTTCGTCCAATGTATAGGTAGATGCATAAGAATTGACGGCGTTGGGGTTTTTATTCATATCAACATAGGTGAAGGTTACCTTGCCGTCAGAATATTGGGCATACTGCTTGGCGGCGTTGTAAAATTCGGTCAATATGGCGGCAACCTGCGTATGTCCGCCGGAAAAGGCCATAGCGTCCTCGGATTGGGTGTTGGAGAAGGTTTCCTCCGACGCAAAAACGACGATTTCCACCGGCTTGGTAATGCTTTGCGCAAGTGCGATGCTTTCCTCGCTCAAGGAATAGGTTTTATCGGCGGAAAAGTCAATAGCCAGCGGCACACGGTCGGCGATGACTGCCAAAACAACGTTCAAAAGCAGGGTGAGTACTACGACTGCAACGGTCAGCAAGGTGGCCATTCTGCCGTAACGCAGACGGCGCTGAACCTCGGCGGAACGCACGGGTTTTTGTTTCTTTTCGGAAGTGACAGCAGCTTGCTGCTCTACGGTTTCTTCAACCGCGGCTTCTACCGTTTCTTCGATAGGGGTTTTGTTTTCGTTATTCATAGCGTTACGCCTCCTTTCAGTTCCATCTCTTCTTGTCCAACACACGCACCGTCAGGAAAATGAACAGTGCCTGTAAGCTCAAGAAGAAAATAATGTTATCTACGTGGATAAGACCGGATGTAAAGGTGTAATAGCGGGTATTAACAGACAGGAAGGAAACAACCGGCTCCATCCAGGTAACGCCGGCGAAGATAGAGGAAAGATTGTCCAACAACAGAAGAAGGAACGAAATACCGAAGGTGCAAAGAGCGGAAATGAATTGGCTTTCGGTGCAGGCGGAAACCAGCATGCCGACGGCGACTACCATACCGCTCAGCAGGGTAAGGCCGAGGAAGTTGCCGATAACCATAACCCAATCAAACGCAGTCGCTTTGGAAGCGACAATGACGGCGTACACCAACGTAACGGACAGCCCCAACACGAACATCAGCATGGCGGCAAGGAACTTGCCCAAAACAATACCGGTCAAAGAGGCGGGCGCGGTCAGCAATGCCTGGTCGGTTTTTTGCCGTTTTTCTTCGCTGAATAAGCGCATGGTCATAATGGGCAGTACAAGCAGCAGAATAATGGTGTATAAGCTCTGATATACATACGTTAAAGTGGTAACACCATACGACATATTGTACATAAAGAAAGCAAAGCCGGAGAACAGGAACATAACTGCCAAAACAAACCAACCCACAGGCGAGGTAAAGTATGAACGCAGTTCTTTTTTGAAAATAGCACGCATCAGTTATTGCCCCCTTTCTTTTGGGAGAAGTTTTCGGAAGTGAGGGACATAAAGATGTCCTCAAGAGATTTTTCCATCGAACGGGAAGCGAGCAGTGCGTATCCTTTTTCTGCCAGCTTTGTAAACAGCGTGCGGCGGATATCCGCGCCTTCCTTCAATTCAATGGCGAAATCGGTGGTACCTACTTCGCGGGAGGTCATAGCGTTGACCTTTTTAACACCTTCGATGCCGTGAATCAGCTTTTCTACCTCAAAAGTAGGGCCTTCTACGCGTACCATCATACGGCGGTCGGAGGAATACTGACGGGCGAGAGCCTCAGGAGTGTCATCTGCCACGATTTTGCCGCCGCTGATGATAACAAGGCGGTCACAAATGGCTTCTACCTCAGGGAGAATGTGGGAGGACAGAATAATGGTGTGATGCTTACCCAGTGCTTTAATAAGCGAACGGATTTCAATAATCTGCGACGGGTCAAGACCGACGGTAGGCTCGTCCAACACCAAAACAGGCGGGTTACCGATAAGCGCCTGCGCCATACCGACGCGCTGGCGGTAACCTTTGGAAAGGTTTTTGATGAGACGACCGTACACGTGGTCGATTTTCATAATTTTGCAGATTTCAGCCAAATGCTCTGCACGCGGCAGGGTGCATTTTTTTAGGTCGTACATAAAGTTCAGATATTCCTTGACGGTCATATCCAAGTACAGCGGCGGATGCTCGGGCAGGTAGCCGATGTTGGCCTTTGCCGCGTTGGCATCCTCAAGAATATCGTAGCCGCCGATGGTTACCGAGCCGTCGGTGGATGAAAGATATCCCGTCAGTATGTTCATGGTGGTGGATTTGCCGGCGCCGTTGGGGCCTAAGAATCCGAGAATTTCACCTTCGTTAACGTGGAAGCTGATACAGTCCACCGCGCGGTGTGAGCCGTAGCACTTCGTTAGGTTTTTCACCTCTATCATATGTTGTGTTTCCTCCTGTCGTTTGTATCTTATTACCTGTTACTATAACAAAAAGTATGCGTCAAAATGTAAACAGTATATAAAGATTTCTTTACAAAATCTTGTTTACGGTAAGTCCCGTAATCAGCTTGGGATAAAAATAGGTGGATTTTTGCGGCATTTTCTCGCCTGCCGCCGCCACGTCGCGAATTTCGGATACGCGGGTGGGGTTCAGCAGGAAACAGCAATCGGCATCGCCGTGCTCCACCTCGGCAATTGCTTCTGCCGCATCCCTGGTATAGGTGAGATTTTTCTGATTTGCCATATTTTCTTTATCAATACCGAGCAACCGCTCTAAAATGAGGGTGTGCAACACGGTAACGTCCAACTGCTGAGATACAGCGGACAAATGCGGCAATAATTCCCGCATAACCGCGGTATCTTTGAGGGTAAGCACCACCGCTTTTTCACCGTCGTAAAAACCGAACGCTTTTTTCTCGGCGGCATAGGCGGCATTCAGCGCGGTGTATACGCTGTCAAGAGATACGCTTTGTGCCGTGAAGTACTGTTCACACGCCGCAAGCAATTTATCAGCGGAGAAGCCTTGGAGATGATGCAGTACACGGTGTGTGGGGAATACCACAAGCCCGGGATGGCTCATTTCCACCAGCATCATCATACAAAAGTCAGCATCCGCAGTTGCCTGGCCGTTTTCCTGCAGTTCGCGGCGATAATTCAGCGCCGTTTCGTAACGGTGATGTCCGTCTGCGATATACAGCTTCAAATCTGCAAACGCTTCGGTAACCGCGGCACAAGCCGTTTCATCGGTCAAGCTCCACAAGCGGTGAACAAGCCCGTTTTCGTCGGTAAACGCGTGTAAAAGCGTAGCATTTTCGGTGAGCTGTATCACGTCGTGAATGGGGGATGCGGGGTCATCTGCACGGTACAGCGAGTATATATCGCTGAAATTGCAGCCTGTTGCGCGCATCAACTGTAAGCGGTCTGCCTTTGCTTTGGATAAGGTTTCTTCGTGGGGCAGAACGATACCCTTGGAGAATTCCTCGAGGTGTACGCGACCCACAAGACCTGTGATGTGCTTTTCCTCTCCCACCGAGAAGGCGATGTCGTAAATATAGAAGGCGGCGGTGGGGTCCTGCGCCAATATGCCGTTGTCAAGCCAGGTGTGTAACACGTCGCCCGCCACCGCATACGGGTCTTCACCGTCCCGCGGCAATTCTAAACGGATGATATTATGGGGATTTGTTGCGAGATACGCGGTGCGTTGTTGTTCCGAAATGATGTCGTACGGCGGGCAGGTAAGCGCCGCCATATCGCCTGCTTTTTCGGTAAATCGTACAGCGCGGAAAGGGATAACTTGTGCCATTACGTGTTCCTCTCTTACTCTGTTTCCGAATCGGTGTTTCCGTTGGCACCTTCATCGGGTGTTTCGGCGGACGGCTCCTGCTTTTCTACGTTGCTGACACGCAGGGTAACGGTTTCACCCATACCGAGGATGGAGAACGCGGCAGGTTCCGTATCTTCCACTATGTCTTTATCATATTCCGAAACGTTCAGTAACAGAACCTCCACGCGGAAGCCGAGTGCCTCCAGATACTCTTTGGCATATGCCTGCGGCCAGCCCTTGACGTTGGGCAGGGATTGCTTTTCGGAGCCCATGCTGATGACCACCTTGATGGTGGCACCCTCTGCAGCGCTGGTGCCAGCGGCGGGGGACTGTGAAAGGATGGTGCCTTTGGCGTGCTTGCTGTCAAACTTCATATAATCCACTTCTAACACGAAATTACCCGTTCGCGTGGCATTCTTTTCGGTGAAGTAGTTGCTGTTCACCAGATCGGGAACAGCGAAATCACTTTCGTTGTCCGATGCCGTGGTGGTCACCTTGGGCGGCAACGTAGTGGTCACCGAGGTGATGTCGCTGGGCGGCGTGTCGGTGTTGCCGGGGAACAGGATGCACAGCAGAATAGCCGCCAAAATCGCCATTACAACAAATACCGAGATACCGATATACAGCGGATACCGGTTGGGCTTGTTCTGTGTGGGCGGCAGAGCATTTTCCTCTTCCTCTTTTGCATCATCGATAAGCGCGTTGACAGCAGGCTCGGCGGTCAATTCCGCGCGCAGGTCCTCTACCGTCTGAATACGTTTATCTTTGTCGGGAATGAGCGCGTTGAACAACGCCATGCTCACACTTTCGGGCAGTTCATCCGCAACCTCGGCAGGCAAAAACAAATCCTGTGACCCGTGTACACGGCGGGGTGCCTCGGGCGGTGTGTTGCCTGTCAGCAGGGTGAAGATGGTCGCCGCAAGGCCGTATACGTCGGACGCGGCGTCGCACACCTTGTTGTTTACATATTGCTCGGGCGCGGCAAAGCCTGCCGCCAGGCGCGGTTTAATAGCAGTGCCTGTTTTGCGCGCCTCGTTGATAGCGAAGCTGCGCAGACGCAGCTTGCCGTCGTTTGCCATCAGCAGGGTATCGGGGCTGATGGCCAAATGATACACACCGACGCTGTGCAGTGCGGAGAGCGTAGAAAACAGTTGGGTCAGCAGCGGACGCAGTTCGGTCCAGGAAAGGCGGCCGCCGTTGTTTTTAAGATACAGAGAAAGCGATTTACCTTCGCAGTAATCGTAAATGGCATACGTTGTTTCATTTTCGGTGAAAATATCATACAACGGGAACAGCGCGGGCTGGTCCTTGAGCTTTGCCAACGAGCGTACGTTGGTGTAAAATGCGTCACGGTAGGTTGCAAAGATTTCTTCCTTGCCGCGTGCGGGAACAACGTCATCGGTGGCGGTACGTTCACAAAAATCGGCGGGAAAGAACTCGCGGATATATACGGTGCTTTTGAGCAGCTTGTCATAGCCCATATAAATGCAAGCATCGCCGTAAGAGCCGAGCGCTCTGCCGACCATATAATGCTCCTGTAAAACAGTGCCCGCCGCGAGATAGCCCGCGGGATTTTTTCTGCCGACACTATACTTGCAGTGCGGACAGGCGGTATCCGTTTCGGACAGCGGCCGCATACAACTCATACATAAATTCTGATTATCCATGTTGATTTCCTCCTTGCGCATCTAGGATTGTGCGTTCACGCTTTTGTTGGCGAATATCTTTGCCGACACACAAAAGCGGTTCAAATCCACCTGTGATACGCGATGTGATTTGGTCACCGTATCTTTGCTGTATGCCTTCCTGTGTCAGATTGGTACTGATAATGGTAGGCAGGTCATCCAACATACGGGTGTTAAGAATATTATACAGCGTGGCGGCTGTAAAACTCGTATCAAATTCGGTACCCAGGTCGTCTATCACCAGCAGGTCGCAGGTAAGCGCCAACGCTTCGGTGTCGCCGTCCTGTTTTCCGAAGTGTTCCCGTTCTAATGTGCGGAACAGCTTGCCCGCAGGCTGATATATGACCGAAAAACCGTTTGCGGCAATGGTGGATGCCATGGCAAGCGATAGGTGGGTTTTTCCGGTGCCTGTCGGTCCGCGCAGCAACAAAGAGGGGGCGGCGGTGGAAAAGGTTTCCGCGTACTGCTTGCAGTAAGCGATAATCTGTTTCATCTTTTTGCGCGGGGATAAAGCGCGGCCCTCTGCCACCGTGTCATCGTAAAAAGACAGGTCCATATCCTCAAAACGCACAGGGGCGTCCGCTAAACCTTTGCAAACGCTTGCCGCGGCTTTTTCTCTTAACAAGCGGGCAAGGCAACCGCACATTTTACCGCCTGCGTAGCCGTTATCGCCGCAAACGGGGCAACTGTACTGCGGCTCAAGATTGACCGCCTGCACACCCGCCTTTTGCAAGAGGGTCGCCAGCTCCTTTTGCAGTGCGAGGTTTTCTTGCTTGATGGCGGAGACGGCAGCGTCAATGTCGCCGCCCGCCAAAATGGCTCTGGATAGCTTTGCACCCGTGTCCGCTAACGCAGTCTCAATTTCCGCGACACGCGGATTTTGTGCAGTGACGCGTGCGCGCAAGGCGGCGGCATCCTGTTGCGCTTTGGTGCGGCGCGCGTCTAACGTTTGCATCGCCAAATCATAGATTTCTTTGGAATAGCGCACGGCAATCACTCCTTTCGCGGTATGGTGGGAACATAGTCCTCTAACATCGATTCATACCCCTGGACATCCAACGAGCTTTTTTCGGTCTTTCCGCGTTTCGCGGCAGGGGTGTTCTCTCCTGCTTGTTTTTTTGCGGTGTCAACGTCGGTAATATTATCTGTATGCCACCCGGCTAAAATTTTATTTGCATACGCCACGACGGCGCTTGCCTTGGCTTTTGCTTTGGCTGTTTCCAGAGCCAGCGCTATCATCTCGTCCGAAAACCGCCACACGTACACCCAAGTATACGCCATCTTTCGCTGTGCGGCAGTCAGTTCCTTCGCGGTGCCGAGCAGAGCGCTTACCTTTTGGTCGGCAAGGTCGGTTTGCTCCAAAAAGCGGAGATGCTCGTCCACAGCGGCAACGGTGGTGATGCCCTCATCCTGCCAATTCAGCAGGGTCGTTTCTATGTACCGTAAGCCGTATTTCCCACGGGACACGGCATATCCCACCGCCATAATGATGACGTTGGCATTGATGCCCGCTGTATCATACAAATACAAGAGGGTTGTACAGTCCGTGTGGGACAACGGTTTGCCGAGCCGTGCGGACACGTCCTCCAGCAACGAGGAAAATTCGCCGCTTGTCTTTTGGCGGCGGATAACGTCCTGCATCTGCGGCTTTACGGCGGCGGGACGGGGTGCAGGCGCAACGGGTACAGCAGGCTGTTCCTCGGTCTTGGCGACAGCAGGTGTCGGCGACGACGCGATACCGTCCGCAACGAACACACCGCGGTCTATCCAATATTCGAGAGCGGCTGTTACCGTTTCAAGCGGCATATGTAATGCGGCGGCGCAGGTTTCGCCGTTCACATTCTCCTTCTCGTGTGCCGCCAACCATAGCAACACCTTTAACTGCGGGGCGGAGGCAAAGCGCAACTCGTTGTCTGCAACCGCCGTTGGCAGGATGCAAATATCCCGTAATAATTCCGCATTCCAACGAATGGCCATACCATCACTCCTCCTCGACAGAAATATACACTTTATCATACCACTTTTTTGGGTGCTGTGCAAGAGGAAAATATAGTGTGTTATATATAAATATATACAATATAAAGAAAAATCATAAAAAAGGGTAGCACTTTACGTAAAAAAATGGTAAAATAACAAAAAATACAAAGGAGGGGATATTTTGAAACAGGGAATATATGTGCACGTGCCGTTTTGTGCTTCAAAATGCCCCTACTGCGATTTTTATTCGCTGACGGCAGCGGATGATACGCTGAAAGAAGCGTACGTCGATGCACTGTGCCGCGAGATGCAGAAAAAGGCAGGTATACAGGCGGATACGTTGTATTTCGGCGGCGGTACACCCACCTTACTCGGCGGAGAGCGGATAGCGCGTCTTATACGCACCGCACGGCAATGCTTTTCTATCCCCGATACAGCGGAAATTACGCTGGAAGCCAATCCCGCGGACATTTTATACGATACGTTTGCCGCTTTTGCGGACGCAGGCGGTAACCGCCTGTCTCTCGGTATGCAATCTGCCGATGCGCACATCCTGGAGATTCTCGGCAGGCGGCATACCCCCGCAGATGTTGTGCGTACGGTGGAGGACGCGCGCAAGGCGGGTATTCATAATATTTCGTTGGACTTGATGCTCGCCGTGCCGCAACAAACGAAAGCGCATATTCAGAAGGATGTTGCGGTATGTGCGCAGCTGGGTGCTTCCCACGTATCGGCATATTTGCTGAAGGTAGAAGAAGGCACACCGTTTGCCGCGATGGGAGAAGGGCTGGCGGTGCCGGATGATGATACCGCCGCGGATGCGTATCTGTTTGCGGTGGAGCTGCTTGAGAGGTACGGATACCGTCAATACGAGATTTCCAATTTTGCCAAAGAGGGCAAAGAAAGCCGCCATAATCTCAAATATTGGCGGTTGGAGCCGTATATTGGCTTCGGCCCTGCCGCACATAGCTTTGACGGCGGTAAACGGTGGTATTATCCGCGGGACATCCGCGCGTTTATTGACGGCGAGCCACCCGTCCCCGACACCGACGGCGGTATTGCGGTAGGCAGTGAAACGGAGTATGCGATGCTTGCGTTACGCTTGCGTGAAGGATTGCGCAGTGCACCGTTTTACGAGCGGTTCGGGGAACGTATCCCGACCACGTGGATGTCCGCCGCGGCGGCTTTACCGCGTTCGTTGGTGGAGCTGGACGAAACGGGAATTTCGTTGACCCCCGAAGGCTTTTTGGTGTCGGATGCATTGATTATTCGCATTTTGAATTTATGATTTGTTCATACACCTTCTGAAAAAACGGTGTATACTGAAGGCAGAAAACCATAAAGGAGATGTTTTTGTGGCTGTTACAAAGATTATGGTTGCAGATGATGACAGTAATATTTGTGAACTGTTGCGTTTATATCTTGAAAAGGAAGGGTACGAGCCTGTTATTGCCGAAAACGGTGCGAAGGCGTTGCAATTATTCGAGACGGAACAACCCGACCTTATATTGCTTGATGTGATGATGCCCGCATTGGACGGTTGGCAGGTGTGCCGTGAGCTACGCAAAAAAAGTGACGTGCCGATTATTATGCTGACCGCCAAAGGCGAAGTATTCGATAAGGTGCTGGGGTTAGACCTCGGTGCGGATGACTACGTTGTTAAGCCGTTTGAAACCAAAGAGGTGATGGCACGTATTAAGGCGGTGTTGCGCCGTGCAGGTAAGGACGGACAGAAGGAACGTAAAGAGGTGCGTTTTGATAAACTGTCCATCAATATGGAAACCTTTGAAATGCGTGTAAACGGCAAACCGGTGGATACCCCGCCTAAGGAGATGGAACTGATTTACCATCTTGCCAGCAATCCCAACCGTGCCTTCACCCGCGACCAACTGTTGGATGAGGTGTGGGGATATGAATATTTTGGTGACAGCCGCACGGTGGACGTACATATCAAACGCTTGCGCGAAAAGCTCAACGGTGTTTCCGACCAATGGACGTTAAAAACCATCCACAGCGTCGGTTATAAGTTTGAAGTAAAAGATACGGCAGAGTGATAGGGTATGTTTAAGAGTATTTTTTCAAAATATTTCGCGGTTATATCGTCTATCATTGTTATCAGTTTTCTTGCCATGCAAGGCGCACAGCTGTTTCTTACGTCGCGGTATTGGTTACAGGAAAAGCACGAGCTTTTGCAGGAACACGCCGAGGTGATTGCCAACCATACCGCGGGCAGTGTGGAGCTGCGGCGCAATGAAAACGGCTTGGTATATCACATAGAAAAAAGCAGCCTGACCCCTTTTATCAAACTGCTGTCTATGAGTCTGGACTGCACGGTGGTGATTACCAATAACGACGGCAACGTAATGATTATGTGCGATGAGCGGGGAGACGAAATACCGTTGGATACCACCATTGATATCGGCGGCTTTTTGCAAAATGCCGACGGGAAAACATATTACGGGGTCAGCACTTTAAACGGCTTGTATGCCGAACGGCAGTACACGGCGGGAGTGCCTATCCGCAGAGAGAGTTATCTGCTCGGGTATGTGTTTGTATCACTGCCCGCGGACGGTCTTTGGGAATATATGCGCAGCAATCTGCAAATTTCCTTTATTGCCGCTCTGGGTGTCTTGACACTGACCTTTATCGCACTGTATATTATGACCGAACGCCTGGTGCGCCCGTTGCGCGCTATGGCAAAAGCGACCCGTAGTTTTGCCGAGGGGGATTTCAGCGTGCGTGTGCCCGTTAAGGGCAAAGATGAAACCGCGGAATTGGCGCGCGCACTGAATTCTATGGCGTTATCATTGTCCTCGGTAGAAAATATGCGCCGCAGCTTTGTGGCAAACGTATCCCACGAATTGCGCACCCCGATGACCACCATTGCGGGGTTTATCGACGGTATTTTAGACGGTACGGTGCCGCCCCAAAAACACGCGTTTTATCTGAAAATCGTGACCGATGAGGTGAAGCGCCTGTCCCGCCTCGTACATTCGATGTTGGCACTTTCCCGCATTGACAGCGGACAGCTGAAGCTCAGCACGGTGGATTTGGAGCTTACCGCGCTGGTGGGGCAAACGCTGTTAAACTTTGAAAAACGGATAGATGAAAAGCATATCACGGTGACCGGTCTTGAGGATGTGGACCCCATACCTGTCAAAGGCGATTTTGACCTTTTGGGACAGGTGTTGTATAATCTGTTCGATAATGCGGTGAAGTTTACCAACGACGGCGGTGAAATTCACGTTTCTTTATATAAAGAGAACGATAGGGTGTACTGTGGCATCCGTAACACGGGTGCGGGTATTCCTGCGGAAGAAATGCCGCATATTTTCGAACGGTTTTACAAGAGCGACCGTTCCCGCGGTATGGACAAAAACGGTGTAGGTCTCGGTTTGTATATTGTACAGACGGTGGTGGCACTGCATCACGGCGAAATTATGGTGCGTTCGAAAGAAAACGAAAGCACCGAGTTCCGTTTTTGGTTACCTGCGGTTACACCATAAGCAATTCACAAAATATACAAAAATTTTTCAAAAAATATCCAAAATAACCCACGTAATGTGTGTATACTGAAAGAGAGCAATACAGGAAGGCAGGTTTTACTATGTCAGAATGGTTCCAAGCGGGCAACATGCCCGAAGATAATAACGAAGGGGTACAGCCCACGGAGCAGACCACCCCACCCACCGATTGGCACGCCAATCCGTATACAGCGGATGCGCCTGCGGAGCAGCCGCCCGCACAAGAGCAGCCCGCGGCAGAACGGCCTGCGGAGGAGGTACCGACGCAAAAACAACCCTATGAAGACGGTTGGTATCGCAGTGGTCCCGTAACACCGCCTCCGACCTATACACCGCCCACACCGCCGAAAAAGAAGCGGACAAACGGCGCGGTGGTAGCTTTGGCGGTTGTCGGTATCATTTCGATTGTGGCGCTGTTGGTGTTGTTGGCTTCTGCGGTTTTGGGGACGCAACAACCGCCGCTGTCTACCGATGAGCCGCCGTACAGCGATACCGATAGCACGGTAAATAACAACGCGCCCTCGGTAACCATCACCGACTGGGCGGATGATGACGGCGGTCTTTCCGCGGCAACCATTATTGAGAATAACCTTGACAGTACGGTGGTTATTGACGTATATCAGTTGAAGTCCCCCTCGGCTATGTACCAATACGGCTTCGGCGGCGAAACGCTGATCCAAGCGGGCGCAGGTACAGGCATTGTGATGACCGAAGACGGTTATATTATCACCAATTGGCACGTGGTAGTAAACGAGGATACAGGCAAGGCGTTTGACCGTATTGACGTAACCACCTATGACGGTAAAGTACACGAGGATGCTAAGGTTATCGGTGCGGATGAGTCTACCGACCTTGCGGTTATTAAAATAGATGTCAGCAAGCTGTCTCCCGCCGAATTCGGTGATTCTTCCAAGCTCGTTATGGGCGCACGAGTCATTACCCTCGGTAATGCAGGCGGCTTGCATTGGTCTGCCAGCCAAGGTATCGTTTCGGGTCTTGCCCGTGACGTATACGATGATACGGGCTACTCCATTAAATGCTTGCAGACCGATGCCGCTATCAACCCCGGTAACTCCGGCGGCCCGCTGATTAACAATCAAGGACAGGTTGTCGGTATTAACTCTGCGAAAATTGCCGCCGACGGCTATGAGGGTCTCGGGTTTTCCATCCCGATAAACGAGGCGAAGAAAATCATTGATGATCTCACCAAGTATGGCTATGTTCGCGGTAGAGTGGAAATGGGTATTGAAGGGTATTCGGTGAGTAATTCCGCGTACAAGGGCTTTGTTATCAGTAAAATCTCTGATACTTCCTCTTTGAAAGGCACCGAGGCACGCGTCGGCGACCTCATTACCGCTATTGACGGCGTGGAAATTGACGGCTACGGCAAATTGCGCAGTGAACTCGCCAAGCACCAAGCAGGCGACACGGTGACGCTGTCCATTGTACGTCTTGACAGCCGCACGGGACAGGAAACTGCCTTGAAGGTCACCTGCACCTTAAAAGAAAGCAAACCCGCGAAATAAGAAAAAACACCGCCGTGCATCGTAAGATTGCACGGCGGTGTTTTGCATTATTTATCAATATCTTCGATATTGTAGGGGGTTGTCTGGTACACAAAGTAGTTTAACCAATTGGTAAACAACAGGTTTGCGTGCGCACGCCAGGTGACCAGCGGTGCTTTGGTGTCATCATCATTGGGATAATAGTTGTAGGGCACGTCAATGGGTAACCCCAAATTTTTATCCCGCAGATACTCTTTTTCCAAGGTATCCGCGTCGTATTCCAAATGCCCCGTTACGAAGAACTGACGGGTGTTTTTAGAAGCCACCGCAAGCACGCCTGCCAACTCGGAGGACGCCAAAATACGCAATTCTTCCACCGCTTCCACGTCTTTTCGCGAAATGGTGGTGTGGCGGGAATGCGGCGCCATAAACACATCGTCAAAGCCGCGGCACAGCATAGAATTTTTGTATTCTACCGTGTGCGGGAATACGCCGAACAGTTTTTTGTCCAGCTGTTGCTTGTCAATACCGTAGTGGTAGTAAAGCCCCGCCTGCGCGCCCCAACAAATGTGTAAGGTGCTGTGTACGTGGGTCTTGCTCCACTCCATAATTTCACACAGCTCGTCCCAATAATCCACCTGTTCGAACGGCATATGCTCTACAGGGGCACCCGTGATAATCAAACCGTCGTATTTGTTGTGTTTTACCTCGTCAAAGGTTTTGTAGAAGGAAATAAGATGGTCCAGCGGGGTGTTTTTGGATTCGTGGGTCTTGGTGTGCAACAGTTCTAATTCCACCTGCAACGGCGAGTTGCCGAGCAGACGGGAAAACTGTGTTTCGGTGACGATTTTGGTGGGCATCAGATTGAGAAGCAGGATTTTCAAAGGGCGAATATCCTGCGTGATTGCCCGCTTTTCGGTCATTGCAAAAATATTTTCACGCAGCAAGGCCTCTACTGCGGGTAATGCGTCGGGAATTTTAATCGGCATACTCTCACCTCACAGAAAAACGGTATTTTGCACTTAGATATATGCCAACGCTTGACGGATGTCGTTGATGATGTCTTCGCTGTCTTCGATACCGCAGGACAGACGGATAAGGTCGGGGGTGATACCCGCCGCCGCCAATTCGTCATCATTCATCTGTCTGTGGGTCGCGTTGGCGGGGTGCAGACAGCAGGTTTTCGCGTCCGCCACGTGGGTAGCAATGGATGCGAGCTTTAAGTTTTTCATCAGCGTTTCCGCGGCTTTTCTGCCGCCCTTTACGCCGAAGCTGATAACGCCGCAAGCACCGTTAGGCAGATATTTTTTCGCAAGCTCATAGTTTTTATCACCCGGCAAACCGCTGTAACGGACCCAGGCAACCTTTTCTTCATTCGCCAAGAATTCCGCAACCGCCTGCGCATTGTCGCTGTGACGGCGCATACGCAGAGAAAGGCTTTCAATGCCGAGGTTGATATAGTAAGCGCTCTGCGGTGATTGGGTAGCACCCAGGTCACGCATCAGCTGTGCGGTAGCTTTGGTGATATACGCACCGGAAAGACCGAAACGCTCGGTATAGGTGATGCCGTGATAACTGTCGTCGGGGGTGCAAAGTCCGGGGAACTTGTCGGGATATTTGGTCCAATCGAACTTACCCGAATCCACGATACAGCCGCCGACCGAGGAGCCGTGACCGTCTAAATATTTGGTGGTGGAGTGGGTTACAATGTCCGCGCCGAAATCAATGGGGCGGCAGAGAATGGGGGTAGCAAAGGTGTTGTCCACGATAAGCGGTACGCCGTGGTCGTGCGCCGCGCCTGCGAATTTTTCAAAATCCAGCACGTCCAGCGCAGGATTGGCGATGGTTTCGCCGAATACCGCCTTGGTGTTGGGACGGAATGCCGCATCGAGCTCTTCGCGGGTGCAGTCGGGGGACACGAAGGTAAATTCAATGCCCATACGCTTCATCGTGACCGCAAACAGGTTGTAGGTGCCGCCGTACAGTGCGGAGGACGATACAACGTGGTCGCCGCAAGAAGCAATATTAAAGATAGAGAAGAAGGATGCTGCCTGACCCGAAGAGGTCAGCATCGCGGCAGTGCCGCCTTCCAGCGCACAGATTTTTGCCGCGACGTTGTCGCAGGTAGGATTCTGCAAACGGGAATAGAAGTAACCGCTTGCTTCTAAGTCAAACAGCTTACCCATATCCTCGCTGGTGTCGTATTTAAAGGTTGTGCTTTGCACGATAGGCATCTGACGGGGCTCACCGTTTTTCGGGAAATAGCCGCTGTGGATGCACTTGGTATCGGGTTTGTAATTACTCATAGTTTTTCATCCCTTTTAGAATAAGATTACAGTTATTATACTTTGTTTTATAAGCGGTGTCAACAGAAAGAAATATCCAAAAGGCAAAAAACACGGCGTGTCAATGACACGCCGTGTTTTTCATGTTTACAGCCAATCCTCGTCCTGCGGATGGGCGTGGTCTTTGGGGCACATAGACGGAATGGGTGCGGTGATGTTGTTGAAACGGTAGGCAAGGGTTGCCACCTCGTTGCCCTCAACGTCTTTGACCGCTACACGCATCTGACAGGAATCGGTCAGGGTGACAGGCGCGGTATATACAACAGCCGTTTCGGAAACGATGGGGTCGGTACCGTCTAAGGTGTACAAAGCGGTGAGACCTTCTTCTACAAGGTCGATAGACACCGCGTCTTTGATTTCGCCGCCGTAGGCAGACATTGCCACCTTAGAGAAACGGGCGGCATAACCGCTGTTTTCTGGCAGGTTGATGCTCAACACATCCGCTTTGGTGACCAATTTACGGGAAATACCCTGGTCGGTATACAAATCGCAGATATAGGTGCCTTCACCTAAGAATTCATCCAAATGAATATCGGTAACACCTTCCTCACGGTTGGTGATAACGCCGAGGAACCAGTTGCCGTCCTTTTCACGCGCTAAAGCCGCAAACTGCTCGTAAACGGAAACGGACAGCACCTTGGTTTGGTCCCAAACGGTGGGACACGCTTTGATAAATTCAACAGCAGGGGAGTCGGTCAGTTCTTCGGGGGTGGCATCAATCGCGTTAAACGGCGCATCCACGAACACGAGTTCCGCCAAACCGTATGCGTTTTGCACGTGCGGTGTAAAGTCCGCGTGACCTGCAAGTCCGCGGGTGAGGTATTGGGTGGTGAACAACTGCGTTTCGTTAACAGGCTCGCGCACAGGCGCCATTTCGTGACCGAAAATGCCTTCATAGTTCAAAATGTTGGGATAGGTAATATTCAAACCTGTCGGCTTTGCCGCACCGTGGAAATTGACCACCAAATTGTATTTTGCCGCCAATTTCGCGGTTTTTTCGTACAGGTTGACACCGCCCTCTACCTGGTCTTCGGGCGGGAAGAAGTCGATTTTGAGACCTGTGACACCGCATGCCGCCACGTTTTTCATAAACGCTTCAATGGCATCCCAAGCGGGGGTAAACACGCGCACGCCGTCGGTTAATTCCTCGGCCTTTTTGCCGAGGGGGAATCGTGCTTCGTGGGTGGTAAAGCCGTTCCACACCACCTGCTCCACACCGTAGGGTGCCATATTGTCACAAAGGTCTTTCACCATATCAAACAGAGACGGCACGTCGTTGGCAAACAAGGACCATCTGCCGTCTAAAATGTTATATTCGAGACCGAGCTTCGCGGCGGCTTCGTTATAGTTGTACATGGTTTCAATATCACCGACAAAGCTGCCGTTGGAACGCCAGGACCAGGCACTTCTGCCGGGTTTTACCCAACTGTAGTCGCCTTCGGGCGCTTCGTTGACGCTGTAAACGATGGTGTTGTTGTATAGGTCGTTTAAGTTCTCCGCAACGGTCAGAATACGATACGGGGTAACCACGTTGTCACGGGTCACTTCGAAATCCACAAACTGTCTTTCGGGCTGGTAGGTGGTGTTCAGTTCAAACAGACCGTTGCCCTTTTGACGGAGGTTGACACCGACGTAATTTTTAAGATTGCCTTCAAGAACAGCACCGAACAAGCCGTTAGAAAACTCTACCGACATCGGGGTTAAAATGAAGTTTTCCGCATCCTTTGCACCGTCGTACAAGCCGTGGAATTTGATTTGATTATCTGTAGGAGAGAAGATATCCTTCACAGGGAAACGGCCGTAGGATGCCTCGTAGCAGATACCGTGGTAGTTGGCAAAACGGTGGAATCGCTGACAACCGGCACCGCGGCAACCGAAGGAGGCGTATACATAGCTGTTTGCGGGCACCTTAAACGCGGTATACTCCGCATTGACCGTTTTGCCGACCGCGGCATCGTAAATGTAACGGAACGCAACACCGCTGTCGTACACACGGACGTCCAACGTGCAAGGCTTGCCTGCCGCTGTCATGGCGACGGTTGCCTGTACGTAGCGGTCGTCAATGTCGCGCATTCTGCCCAGCAGATGCAACGCGCGGGAAACGGTGACCGTTTCTACCGTGTCAATCTGCACGTTTTCGCTGTAATCCACACCGTTGATTTTAAGACCGAGCGGTGCTTTCTCATATAGGGTGTTGCCTTGATAAGCAACGGTGTAAAAAGGCTTGCCGTTTTCGCAGTCAATGGAAAATACGACCTGTCCGTTTAATGAGCTGATGTTCATACGTCTCTCTCCTCAAAAAGAACATTAAATATCACAAGTAATAACGTTGCCTTCCTCTGCCGAGCGGAAAGCCGTTTCGATAACCTGCATCACGCGGCGCAGCTGTGCGTGGGTGATAAGCTGTGTTTCCTCGCCACGCACCGCTTTGCAAACGTTGCGATAAAAATCGTGTACGTCTGCCTCGGGCTGCGGTACCGCATAGGTTTCGGTAGTATGCTCGTTGCGGGGCGCCATGGTTTTGGTTAGTCCTGCGGCGGTTTGTACCGGCACGACGCCGTCTTCATGCAAATATTTGCATTTCACCACTTTGCAGTCGCTGCCCCATTCTTGCACCAGCGCACCGCCGTTGGTACAACGCATATACCAACGTGGCATAGAAACAAAGTTGTAGGTTCCCACTTCCACAAAAGCGGTTTTGCCGCTTTCATACGTGATGGTAAGCTTGAAACCGTCGTCCACTTCTACGTTGGTGATGTGGTCAAAGGTGCAGTATACGCTGACAACCTTTTCTTTGATCATCTGCATCATCTGGTCGATAAGATGAATACCCCAATCGTACAGCATACCGCCGCCGTATTTTTTTATGCCGCGCCAATCGCCGGGGATACCGCGGGAACCGTGTACGCGGGATTCAATGTTGATGAGTTCGCCGATGTCGCCGTTGTCATACATCTGTTTTATCACCAGAAAATCGGTGTCCCAACGTCTGTTCTGATGCACTGTGAAGATGCGGTTATTGCGTTTTGCCGCGGCAACCATTTCGTCCAATTCGGCAACACTTAAAGTAACCGGCTTTTCGCAAATGACGTGTTTGCCCGCGTCAAGTGCTTTAATTGCAATGTCTTTATGTACGTCGTTTGGGGTGGCAATGGTAACAATATCGATCCGTTCATCCGCCAGCACAGCTTCAAGCGTGGGATAGGCGAAAATGCCTCCCTGTCCTGCCACTTCACGCCGCTCGGGTAGGATATCATAAATGCCGATGAGGTTAACAACATCGCTTTGCAGCGCGAACTTGCGGTGCCAACCGCCCATGCCGCCATGACCGATAATTGCCAAGTTTAATTTTCCCATAATAAAAACCTCGCTCTACACACCACAAATATACCACACATTTTGTTGTAATGCCACCCCTAATTATAGCATTGGTCATAAAAATTTGTGCCGTTTTTTTGTATAAAAGTATCAATCTTTTGTCATTAAAACGTAAGGAAAGGAGAGAGTGCATGCACTCTCTCCTTTCCTCGGGTTACTGTATAACTTTTTCGGCGTAAGAATTGTTAACCACTTTATCAAACGGCGCGGCGGTTGTCAGTTCTCCCGCCTCCTGCATAACCTGTTGCAACCGCATAAACGAATCCTCGCTCATAAGCGGCGTTTCGCACCACGCACCAATGTCCATATACGACTGCGCGGAAGCGGTTAGCAGTTCGATAGATGTATCAGGGAAAAAGTCGGCTACCGTTTCGGCAATTTCCTTGGCACTGTGTGTTTTCACCCACTGCTGTCCTCTGTAGATGGCGCGGGTAAAGGCGGTGATAAGGTCCTTGTTTTCCGCAATATAGCTTTTTTTAGCGAAATATGCGGTGTAGGGAATGTCGCCCGCACCGTCACCGACCGCGGCGACGATGTAGCCTTTGCCTTCCGCTTCCAGCATCGAAGCGGTGGGCTCAAAGCAGGTAAAGTAGTCGCCTGTTCCCGCGGTAAAGGCCGCGGTCATCAATGCATATTGCACACTGCTGTCAAGGGTCAGGTCGGTGGCAGGGTCAAGGCCGTTTTTGCGGATAACGTGCTCAAGGGTCATATACGGCACACCGCCTTTTCTGCCGGGCAGTACCACCGTGCCCTTCAGTTTATCCCATGTGAACGCGTCATCGGGTGCTCTGCCGACCAGAAAAGAGCCATCGCGCTTAGTGACCTGTGCGAATACTTCGGTGTAGTCGGCTTTCCCTTCGTTATATACATAAACGGCGGCTTCGGGGCCTGCGAAACCGATATCCATATTACCGGACAGCACCGCTGACATCACCGCGTCGGCACCCTGCCCGTTGGAAAGCTCGATTTCGATGCCTTCCTCAGCAAAGTAACCGAGTGCAATAGCGGCATATTGCGGCGCATAGAAGATGGAGTGGGTCACTTCGCATACCCGCACCTTCTGCAAGCCTTCTGTTTTATTGCCGCAGGCGGTACAGGAGAAAAGCATCACCGCCGCCAAGGTAACCGCCAAAAAGCGGTATATTTTTTTCGACATAATTGTTCCTCCTAATTGGTGTGTGAAATGTGGCGGGTGACAATTTTTTGTAAGACGCTTACTGCTTCATACATCAATGCCGCCACCACCGAAAGAATGATGACACTTGCCATCACAAGGTCCAGCTTGAACACCTGACCGCCGTACACGATGAGGTATCCGAGCCCTGCTTTGGAAACGAGAAATTCGCCTGCGATAACCCCCACAAGCGATAACCCGATGTTGATTTTCAGGGAGCTGAACAGGGTGGGTATATTGTAGGGAAGTACGATTTTGAAGAATATTTGTCTGCGCTTTGCACCAAAGGTTTCTGCCATGCGGATAAACTCGGGGTCGGTGCGTAAAAATCCGCCGAGCATTTCCAAAACGGTGACCACCAGGGAAATGGCGAGTGCCATCACGATAATGGCTTTTGTGCCTGCTCCTGCGATGATGATAATGACAGGACCGAGTGCGATTTTCGGCAAGCTGTTGAGCACCACCAAATACGGCTCGCTAACCTTTGCGATAAACGGATTCCACCAAAGAATCACAGCGGAAACGGTGCCGATGACCGCACCCAGCAGGAAGCCGGTCAATGTTTCAAAAACGGTGACCCCGATATGGGTAAGCAGGTGGTTTTCCGCCATATTGGCATAGGTGGCGACAATGCGGGAGGGCATACTGAACACAAAGCTGTCAATGACACCCCATCGCGCCAAAAGCTCCCATGCGGCTATGAGCAAAAGCAGTACACCGATTTGACACACAAGCACGCGGCGGCGATAGTTTTGTACATTTTTCAGGTATTGGCGACGCGCCGGGGAAAGGGTGCTGTTTTTATGAGCCATAGCGTTCCAACTCTTTCCATATGTGGTCGAAATACCGAGAGAATTGGGGTGTGTTGCGACAAGAGAGGGGTGTTCTGTTTTCGATGTCAAAGTGAATGGGTAACAGTTCTTTTACGGTGGCAGGTCGCGGCCCCAAAATCACCACGGTGTCGCTCATACCGATGCACTCGGGAATGTCGTGGGTCACCATCAGTGTGGTAACGTTTTCCTTTTTTAATATTTTGTACACGTCTTCGGTGACCTCTAATCTCGTTTGGTAATCCAGCGCGGAAAAGGCTTCGTCCAACAGCAATATGTCGGGGCGGATGGCCAGGGTGCGTATGAGCGCCGCCCGTTGCCGCATACCGCCAGAAATTTGGGAAGGGTATTTGTCCTTAAATTCTGCAAGACCGTAAGCGGCGAGCAGACGGTCGGCGTGCGCTACCGTTTGTGCGGTCAAATCACGTCGTATCTCCAAGCCGAACAGCACGTTTTGCCGAATGGTGCGCCATTCCAGCAGATTGTCCTTTTGCAGCATATAGCCGATACGGGAGGAAGGACCCGTCACCTCTTCACCGTTCACTAAAACCCGTCCGCCCGAAGGGGTGAGGAGACCTGCGACAATGGATAAAAGGGTGGATTTGCCGCAGCCGCTCGGGCCGACCAAACTAAAAAAATCACCGCGTTTCATAGAGAAACTGATGTCTTTGAGAGCGGCAACTTCCCCGTTTTTCGCCTGGTAGGTCTGCTCAATGTTTTCAATACGCAACACTTCCATAAAACCGCTCCTTTCTGTTAAATAAAAGCACATCCTGTTTTATTGTATGCGGCAAGGAATTTGCGGGTGCAAAGAAAAAAGCCGTGTAACGCAAGGTGCGTTACACGGCTTTTTTCTTTTCTTAGTTCTTCGGGAGTTTGATGGGGCTCCAGTTTTCGATGTCATCGAACGTGTAGTCAGGGGTAACACCGGAAGCCAGAAAATCATCCTTCACGCGGCATTCGGTCATCGAAAACTGTGGCGTCTCGTAAGTAGCTTTCATTTTGCACCCGCCTTTTATAATATATACACGTACTATGATACACGACCCTATCGCTTTTGGCAAGAGTTTTTTTATTTTTTCTTGCGAATTATTAAACATACACCTGCCAGGGCAATACCGACAAGCAAAACGATGCCTGCCGTACCCCAGGCGACGTTAGCAAGGCCGTCTATCATAAACGAGCCGGTTTCAGGGTCTTGTAACTGCGAAAACACGGTGCGTATACCGAAAATCAAGCCGGCAGTTACCGATGCAACAGCGCCGAGCAAGCCCCAGTCAAAGCTGCCGTCTTTAGCGGTGACCCTGCCTACCGTGTCGCTACGGAAATTGAGCACTCTGCTGACCAATACGGCACCCAGGACGGTTACCAACGTTTCAGGGAGCATATAGGTGGCATTGTAGGCGAGGGAATAGGTGAGAGCTGCTTCTGTGGGGATCGAAAGCCCCGCCCAGACGGTAGCACCTGCAACGGTGTGGAAAATGTAACGCAAAAGCAGTGCCAAAGCACTGCCAAAAACCAGAGCGGAGGTCTGGCTTTTGCATACATTACGGAAAGCGCCACCGAGTCCCAGCACGGCAAATGCCAGAATATAGTCGAGGGCAATGACCGCC
>JAZSED010000036.1:0-28872 GCA_045531495.1 Acutalibacteraceae bacterium | reverse complement strand
GCAACATTGTAGTTTTCGTGAACCATTTTGAATTTCATAAGTATCCTCTTTTCTTTATTTGAATTTTTGTATTTGATTTTTATGCTGCGGATGCTCTGCTAAAAAGGTGTCGATAATTTGGAGGTCTCCCCAACAGTGCATCGGATACACGCGTTTTACAGGAATATGTTCCAAAAAGTAACACAATCCTCTATCGTAGTCCTTCTCTTGTCGAGGGTCTAAAACCACAAATGCCACGTCTATTGTCCGACCGTTCATTTTGTCAGCAAGCAGGTCGATTTGTTTGCGGTACGCTTTGGTCATCTGCTCGTTATCGTGAGCACTTTCCTCTTCCCACACCCAATCGTTAAGGTCACCCGCGTGGTAAATCACACCTTCGCTGTCTTCAATCAGAAAAGCCACGCCCACATCGGTAGATTGGAAAGCGGTCAGTTTTTGACCAAGCGGCAGAGAATATGCTATCCCCGCTTTCACCGACAACATATCAACCTTTTCAGGCACCTTTTTAATATCTGCGGATAAGACCGCGTACACTGTTTGCATACCGACGGTATCCAATATAGAGAAGATTTCGGGGTTATAATGGTCGTGATGCCAATGGCTGGCAAGCACAAAGATAGGCTTTGTAACCTCTAATGTTGGTAAGTCGCCCTTTTCATAGTCGAACAAGTAGTAACAACTATCCGTTTCGACTAAAAAGCAGCTATGATGAATATAGGTGATTTTCATAAACCGTCTCCACCCCTTTTTGTGAGCAAACATACGGCTTCGCAATGCTGGGTGCCGGGGAACAAGTCAACAGGCGTAACCCACTCCGCTACGTATCCTCTATCGGCAAGGCGTGCTAAATCGCGTGCCAATGTAGCAGGGTCACAGGACACATACACTAGTTTTTTTGGTGCCATAGCGACAATAGTATCCAGCAATGCCTCGTCGCAGCCCTTGCGCGGCGGGTCAATCACCACCGCATCGGGACGTATGCCTTCTTTTTCCAATTGCTTCGCCGCGGCGGCGGCATCCGCGCAGATAAAACGCGCGTTGGTAATGCCGTTATCAGCAGCGTTTTGTTTAGCGTTTTCAATGGCAGGTGCGACAATTTCCACGCCGATAAGGGATTTCACCTTATCCGCCATAGAAAGACCGATAGTCCCCGTGCCGCAGTACAGGTCTAAAAGGGTTTCCTCCCCTGTCAACGCAAGTGCATCCTTTGCCAAAGTGTACAGCCTTTCGGTCTGCACAGGGTTTACCTGAAAGAACGCGCGCGGAGACAGTTTAAAACGCAAGCCGCACAGCATATCGGTAATGTGGTTTTGTCCGTAAACAACAAATTCTTCATCGCCCAAAATGACATTAGTATCTTTTCGGTTAATATTTACCACAACAGAACGCAACTGCGGCGTTAGCGCTTTTAATGCTTCTACAAGTGACGGCAAGGCAGGCAATTTTCCCGACATTGCGACAAGGCACACCATCACTTCTCCCGTTTTTTCTCCGTGACGGATATAAATATGACGAAGCAAGCCTTTATGCGCCGTCTCATCATACGCGGAAACACCGTTTTCTTCCGCCCAACACAGTACCGCGCGTAAAATATCCGCGAAAAGCACGGGTTGCAAGACACAGTCTTCACACGGTATCACACGGTGGCTGCGCGGCGCATAAAAACCCGCCACCATTTTCCCGTCCTGTACTGCGACCGGATACTGTGCTTTATTGCGATAGCGGTCAGCCTTTTCCGCCGCCACAATCGGTTCGGGTATTATATCAAGACCGCCGATGTGCGCCAATGCATCCGCCACTTTTTGCCATTTATACCGTGCTTCCGCCTCGTATGTTACATGGCGCCACACACAACCGCCGCATTTCTCATACACACCGCAAAACCGCTCGGCATTCTCCACGCGGTCCTTTGAAGGCGTATGCAAAGCGGTCATTCTGCCGAAGGCATACCGCTTGTCGACTTTTTGGATACGACAGGTAATCTCATCCCCTACTGCTGTGTAAGGCACAAATACCGCCATACCGTTTTCACTTTTACCGATACCGTTCCCCTCGCCCGTTACACCCGTAACGACAAGCGGTATCTCCATATTCTTCTTCAGTTCCATATTCACACCTAAAAACGACCCGACCGCGGTAGCCGCCGTCAGGTCGTTTACTGTTTCTATTTTTGACCGACTGTTACAAGCAGGTCATATCCTTGCTGTGCTTCACCGTAATATACCCATACATTGGGGTGATTGGGCAAAGAAATCCGCGTGGTAAGGGTCTTTTGCCCCTGCGCCGCTTCGTTCTTAAGGTCCAGCACCGCCACAAGGTCTGCAGCCTTCACATTACGCAACACGTTCGCAGGGCCGCACAACACGACGTTGGAAAGGGTTGTTTCTGTAGGCACAACCGCAATGTTGCTCGGACAATTTACCAAGCTGATATTCTCATCGGTCAATTCTAAGGTCACCGTCTTGGAGGAAATCGCCGTTCCGGGATTAAATTTCACCGATACCGTTTCCACACCACCCAAAATCTTCAGCGTCTCCGGCACCTGCAACTCCAATGTTTGTGTCAATTTATCCTTGGACAAATGGTCAAAGTCGAAGGTGCAAAGGGCGGCAAGAGAAGTTTCAAAATCATTGATGGTCTGCTCCGCACCCCACAGTTCCAGATACGCGGGCTCAAAAACAAACAGATTTTTCGCTTCCGCATACGCGGCAGGTGCGTTTAACAGAGTATACTGCAACGGCACCTTTTTATAAACCAAAATCGGTACGGTTACCTTCACTGCAGCATTATCTGCATTCAAGGTACAGTGGGAAATATCCACCTCTTTACCGTCCTTGTCAAGTGCTTTCAAAGTGGCATCAAACACCGCCGTTTCGGAAAGCGCAGTCTGTTTGTCGGTCACCGCCACAATGGTTGCAATAGACTCGATTTCGGTCTTGGGACCGCTGATTTTAATGGTTGAGTTCTCCACACCCGTGCCCGAAACGGACGGGGTGCCAAGCTGATACTGTGTCTCGTCTGTAACGGTAACATTGGGCAATTGCGGTTGCACCGCAAACACCATATCCTCCACCCATATATCACAGGTAAGGGTGGCCACTATCGGGTCTACCGAACGGATTTCAAAATCGTTGCTTTTGCCGTTCTTAGTCGCTTGAATATCCAGCGCTCTGTATGTGCCCGGAGCAATCACCGAGCTGGTATCCGCTGTCAGCAAAATATCCTGTGCGGTAAGCTGTTCCACAACCGAACGACGACCGTATACCACAACGTTAGCGGTCATTCCCTGACCCTCTACGACACGTAGGTTCAGCGTGTCGGTAGCGTGTTGACCGAGTGTCACCACTACGGGAACGCCGCTTATCTTGCGTTCCTGTTCGTTGCTCGGCCCGTATACCACCGTTGCCCACACGACAATACCCAAAAGCAAAGAAATCAACAGCATTATGCGGTCATTATGAAGAAGCGTTTTAAAACTGAATTTTGTTTTCATTTTTTCAGCCACCCCCATAATTTAGAAATACCGCGTTTTTGCTCTTCCGCTTTTTCTTCACGCACAGGGGCAAGCTCATTGCTGAGTTTTACACGCAAGGATTCAGGCGTAAAGCCACGTTCCAAATTACCGCCGACAGCCACCGAAATGTTGCCTGTTTCTTCCGAAATAATAACAACAACTGCATCTGAGTTTTCACTCATACCTACACCAGCGCGGTGACGGGTACCAAGTTCTCTGCTGATATTTTGATTATCGGAAAGCGGCAAAATACAACCCGCCGCGTGTACCAAACCGTCACGAATAATCATCGCGCCGTCATGCAACGGTGCTTTGTTAAAGAAGATGTTGGAAACCAACTCGTCCGACGGGGTGGCGTCCACCAATGTGCCTGTGTTTGCAATTTCACCCAGACGCGTTTTGCGTTCAAACACAATCAACGCACCCATTTTCATCTGCTGTAACGTGCGGGCGGCACCGGCGACAGCAGATACAGAACGGTTCAGCGCCTCCTGCTGCCGTTCTTCCTCCTCGTCCGAGAAAATACTGATAAAGTTCGGCAATCCCGAACGGGAGTTCGCCGCTTTTTCCAGCATACGGCGTAACTCGGGTTGGAAAATAACGACCAACACCAAAAGGCCGTTATCAAACAGCAACTGCAACAGGTATTTCACCGTCACGAAGTTGCAAACCACCGCCAACACATACGCCAGCACCAACACACCGAGACCTTTAATCAACTGCTCGGCGCGCGAATCGCGTATCATACGAATAACATAGAAAATAATAAGGGTGACCAGCAGTATATCTACCGTATCCCCAAACCATCTAAAGGTGGAAAAAAATCCCAGGACACCGTTTCTCAGCGTCTCAAAAAATTCTGCCATCCTGTTTCTTCCCCTTCCTTTTTATGCTTATGGATATTTTACCATAATTTTAGGGTGTATGCAATGTTTTTTGAGCAGTTTGTTGCAAAATTTTACAAATGTTCACACATTCGCGCATATCGGTCATTGCCGACGGCGACAGACGCACCGTGCCTTGTTTTTCCGTTCCCATTTTTCGGTGTGCCAACGGCGCACAATGCAATCCCGCGCGTACTGCAACGCCCGCTTCATTCAGCAAGGATGCCGTTTGCTCGCTCGGGCTGCCGTTAAAGTTAAAGGACAGTACCGGTGCAACCTTTCCGTGTAAAGGATATGGACTGTACAGCTGTGCGGACGGTATATTTTTAAGACAGCGGTATATGGTTTGCACAAGAGTCAGCTCATGTTGCTCAATGGCGGCTATCCCCCGTGTCTCCACCCACTCAATACCCGCTTTCAAGCCGCATATCCCCGGCGTATTGGGTGTCCCGCTTTCCATATGATCGGGCCATTCCGACGGTTGCACGGGGTCCAGAGAACGGCTGCCCGTACCGCCTTCCGTAAAGGACGGCAAAGGGTATTTACCGGATGTAAGCAGCATACCTGTACCCATGGGACCGTACAACCCCTTATGCCCCGCCACACACAGAAAATCAATATTATCCTTTTCCATATCTATGGGTAAAACACCCGCTGTTTGTGCGGCATCCACGGCAAACGGTATGCCGTGTTCCCGTGCAATAGCGCCTATTTCCCGTATCGGCAGGGTGACACCCCACACATTGGACGCGTGGGTACACACAATCAGTTTCGTGTCCATCTTTATCAGCTTACGGAAATTCTCCACCGTTTCGGCAGGGTCTAAAAAACTGACCTTCGCAATATCCAAGCGGCGTCCTGCCACGGCAAACATCGGCCGTAAAACGGCGTTATGCTCCACATCGGATATGATAGCCCGTCCACCGTCACGCAACACCCCTTTTATCACCATATTCAGTGCCGCGGTGCAGTTTAAGGTAAACACCACGTTGTCGGGCACCGAAAGACCAAAAAAGTTTGCCGCCGTTTCGCGGCAACGGTACAGCATCTCGGATGTGGCATATGCCAAAGCGTGTCCGCCGCGTCCCGGATTGGCACCGTACTTAGAAAATGCCGTTGAAACCGCCGTTGTTACCGCTATGGGCTTGGGATAGGTGGTCGCGGCATTATCCCAATAAAACATCACAAAATCTCCTTTCGTGCTTTGCGGGTGATTTTGACACCGTGTTGCTGTAATACCCGTTCCGCACGAACGCCGTCGCCTGACACAGCAATGCTGTAGCTGCAGCCCTCACCCGCGTGCATATCGGTGTTACGGCTGACAAAGCCGACCATACCTGCCGCGCGCAACACATCCTTTCCGCGCATAGCCTGTGTCATGGTCGGCACGTAAAAATAATAGGTCATTGACTCCCCTCCCCGCAAAATAATTTCTCTATACAATATATGCGCAGAGGAGGAGAATGGCACAAAGCGGTGCGTATACTCCCCGAATTTACCACTTGACGAAACGCCGTTTTGTAGGTACAATAAAGGCACAAGGATTTTATACGACAGGAGCGAAAGTTTATGGAAGAATACGGACCCGATTTAGTATCGGTTATTGACGACGAAGGCAATCAGCACCAATTTGAGGTTTTAGATGCTATCGAAACCGACGAGGGCCGCTACGTGGCACTTGTTCCCGTACTTGACCCCGCGGAAGCGGTAGAAGATGACGGCGAACTGATTATTCTGGAAGTTGCCAATGAAAACGGCGAGGATTTACTCGTACCTATTGAAGATGATGAGGTATTTGATGAAATCGCCGCCATTTTTGAAGAACGTTTATCCGAATACTATGAGATAAACGAAGAGGGCGAAGAAAACTAAGGTTGGCTCACGCCAACCTATCCTGCGGTGTTCGCGGACCTGTGTTCTTTAACCCTACTACACTATGTATAAGGGGACCTTTCTCCGATGTGGGACTGCAGACCTCCCGACGTAAAGTCGGACGAAGGGAGCGAGAAAGCATTGGGCGGCCACCCACCTGCTTCGATTTAGTAGCAGGTTATACGAACGCTTTACGGCACGGTGGGATACAAAATGTAAAAAACCTGTTGTTCGAAGGAACAACAGGTTTTTCTTTATCCGTCTGCAATTTTCAGGTTCTTTATCTGCTTTTCAAAAAGGGAAAATACGCCTTTCAAGGGCGGCAACGCCACCCTTTCTATCGGTTGTCTTGTCACAGGGTGCGCGAACGCCAAGCGGAAAGAAAACAGCGCTATTGGCGTTTTTCCGTTATCCTTAGTATCCTGCCGACCGTATTTGGTATCGCCGACAAGCGGACAACCGCGGGATGCAAACTGCACACGAATCTGATGTGTTCTGCCCGTATGCAACTGTACCCGCACAAGGGTCAACCCTTTTTTCTGCGCCAACACCTCATATGTTAATTTTGCATATTTTGCATCGCGGTCATTTTGCTTGCCCACATACACCTTGCAGTTTTTGCGGTCTTTGACAAGATAATCCTCAAAGGTGCCGCTTTCGGGAAGCTGTCCCTCCACAACCGCCAGATATTCTTTTTCAAACCTGTGCGTTGCCATCATTTTTGCCAAAATTTCGGTGGCTTTACGGCTTTTGGAATACACCATCACGCCGCCTACATTACGGTCTAAACGATGGATAACGTCTATTTTGTACGCACCCGTCTGTTTCTGCAGTATGGCGGGCAGGTTCTTCTCACGCGCCATCGGCTCGGATAAAATACCCACAGGTTTTACACACACAACGATATATTTATCGTGATACAGATATTCTATCATTTTAGGAGAGCCAATCCCATTTTCTTTTTGACCTTGGAAAGGGTACGGGCGGCAACGTACGCCGCGTGCTCCGCGCCTTCCTTCATCAGCGCTTCCAGCTGTGCCTTATCGCCGAGCAATTCCGCAAGGCGTGACTGAATAGGTGCGAGTTCTGCCGCCACCGCTTCACCGACAGCGGTTTTAAAGTCGCCGTAACCGCGGCCCGCAAACTCGTTTTCAATGGCGTCTAACGTTTTACCCGTCACGGCGCTGTAAATTTCCATCAAGTTATTGATACCGTCTTTCCCTTCCGCATACCGTACGCACGCTTCACTGTCGGTCACCGCGCGACGGAATTTACGGATAATGGTATCGGCATCGTCTTTCAAGGAAATAAAGGCGTTCTGATTTTCATCCGACTTGGACATCTTCTTGGTCGGGTCCTGCAACGAACGTACGCGGGCACCTGTTTTCATAATATAAGGCTCGGGCACTGTAAAGGTGTTACCGTATACACCGTTAAAGCGTTCCGCAATATTGCGGGACAGCTCGCAATGCTGCTTTTGGTCAGCGCCTACAGGTACGTAGTCGGGCTGATACAGCAAAATATCCGCCGCCATCAAGGTGGGATATGCAAACAGTCCCAAGTTGATGTTATCCGCGTGTTTGGCGGATTTATCTTTGAATTGGGTCATACGGCTAAGTTCACCAAACTGTGTGCAACAGGCAAGCAGCCACGCAAGTTCGGTGTGAGCGGGCACGTGCGACTGCACAAACACCATATGCTTTTTCGGGTCAAGGCCGATAGCGAGCAGCAGTGCATACATTTCCATAATCTGCTGACGCAGTTTGGCGGGTTCCTGACGCACTGTCAACGCATGCAGGTCAGCTACTGCAAACGCGCACTCAAATTCATCCTGCATAGCCACCCAATTGCGCAGTGCACCGAGATAGTTGCCAAGTGTAGGTGCACCGGTCGGCTGAATACAACTAAGCGCTCTTTTCGGGCGCAGAATTTCGTTTTCACTCATAACATTTGTCTCCCTTAAAAAAGTTCTTTAATATATTAGCATACTTTCATTGACTTTTTCAATATAAAATTGTAAAATATATGATATATTGCTTAGGAGGCACAAATATGTCTGATTTCAAAGCACTTGCTGCCGCGATGTTCCCCGATATTGACAAAACACCCGCGGACTACGAGGCTATATATCCCCCGCGTACGCTTTCGGAGAACGCACGGGTTACCCGTATTGCACCCAGCCCCACAGGCTATCTGCATCTCGGTGTGTTTTTTACTGCAATGATTAACCGCCTTACCGCCAACGCTTCTGACGGCCTTTTCTACTTCCGCCTGGAAGATACCGATAAAAAACGTGAGGTGGAAGGTGGCGCCGAAGATATCCTTACCGGCCTTGCTACCTATGGTCTGCATTTAGACGAGGGTTTTGTAGCACCCGGCGTAGTAAAGGGTGATTATGCGCCTTATCAACAGAGCAAACGCGAAAAAATCTACCAGGCATACGTAAAATCCTTGGTGGAACAAGGTTTGGCTTACCCCTGCTTCTGCACCGAGGAAGCGCGCGAAGCCGCCAGAGCAAAGCAAGAAGCGGAAAAGGCAAGGACCGGTTATTACGGCCAATATGCCGTATGCCGCAACCTTTCCATCGACGATGCCTTAGCGCGCATCAACAAAGGACAGCCCTTCGTTGTTCGTCTGCGCTCCCCCGGTGACGAAAGCCGTCGTATCAAATTCACCGATATGATTAAAGGTACCATTGAGATGCCCGAAAACGACGAGGACTTGGTATTACTTAAGTCTGACGGCATCCCGACCTACCATTTTGCGCACGCGGTGGATGACCACCTGATGCGTACCACCCACGTTATCCGCGGCGATGAATGGATTTCCTCGGTGCCCAAGCATTTACAGTTATTCCGGATACTCGGCTTCAAACCGCCTAAATATGCACACGTCAGCCCCATTATGAAAGAGGATAACGGCGGCAAGCGCAAGCTTTCCAAACGCAAAGACCCCGAAGCGGCGATGCATTACTATGCCGAGCAGGGTTACCCGAAGGAAAGTGTTCTTGAATACCTAATGACCGTCGCCAACAGCGATTTTGAGGATTGGCGTCGTGCAAATCCCGATGCTGACCGCGCGAAATTCCCCTTCAATCTCAAGAAGATGAGTGTGTCGGGTGCGCTGTTTGATATGCAAAAATTGAACGACGTCAGCAAAAACGTCATTTCCCGTATGACCGCCAAAGAGGTTATGGACAATATTCTCGCCTGGGCAAAGGCATACAACCCCTCCTTTGCGGAAATGTTAGAAAGAGACGAAGCGTTCGCTGTAGGTATCTTTGACATCGACCGCGGCGGCAACAAACCGCGCAAAGACCTCGCCAAATGGAGTGACGCACCTGACTATGCAGCATATTTCTTTGACGAGACTTTTACTGCGGTAGATGCGCTCCCCGAAAACATCACTACCGCTGATGCGGCAGCGATTCTGGATGCGTATGCCAAAGTATACGACCCCGCGGAAGATAAACAAGCGTGGTTTGATACCGTAAAATCCATCTGTGCCGACCTTGGCTTCTCTCCCGACGTCAAAGCGTACAAGCAGAACCCCGAAGCCTTCAAAGGTCACGTGGGCGACGTTTCCACCGTTATCCGTATCGCGGTAACAGGCCGCCGTAACACCCCCGACCTTTGCGCAATTATGCAGTTACTCGGCAAAGAACGCGTATTGGCCAGAATGGCTAATTTTAAATAAGGAGAACACCATGGCAGAAGAAATCAAAGCAACCGCGACTGAAGGCGCAAGCAATTTTATTCACGCTATCATTGATGAAGAATTAAAGACAGGCGGCAGATGCTACGGGAAGCAGGTACACACCCGCTTCCCTCCCGAGCCCAACGGCTATCTGCACATCGGTCATGCGAAGGCACTGTGCATTGACTTTGGTACCGCTTTGAAATACGGCGGTATTTGCAATCTCCGTATGGACGACACCAATCCCACCAAGGAAGATACCGAATACGTGGATGCTATCAAAGAGGACATCCATTGGTTGGGATTTGATTGGGATGACCGCTTTTACTATGCTTCCGACTATTTTGACAAGATGTACGAGCTGGCGGTGGGCCTTATCAAAAAAGGACTTGCCTACGTCTGCGAGCTTTCCCCCGATGAGGTACACGACAACCGCGGTGACCTTTCTCACCCTGCGGTCAGCCCGTACCGCGACCGTCCCATTGAGGAAAGCCTCGACCTGTTTGCGCGTATGAAAGCAGGCGAATTCCCCGACGGCAAAATGACACTGCGCGCTAAAATTGACCTTGCCAGCGGCAACTTCAATATGCGTGACCCCGTTATTTACCGTATCAATCATGCACACCATCACCGTCAAGGGGACAAATGGTGCATCTATCCTATGTACGACTATGCACATCCTATCGAGGATATGATGGAAGATATCACCCACTCCCTGTGTTCTCTGGAGTTTGAGGACCATAGACCGTTGTATAATTGGGTGCGTGACAACGTAGATTTGGATGCCGATCCCAGACAGATTGAATTTGCCCGTCTTGGCATCAACTACACGGTGATGTCCAAAAGAAAGCTCCGCAAGTTGGTGGAGGAAGGATACGTTTCCGGCTGGGATGACCCGCGTATGCCCACCCTGTGCGGCCTGCGCCGCCGCGGTTACACCGCCGCCTCTATCCGTGATTTCTGCGACCGCATCGGTGTTGCCAAAGTGCCCAATACGGTCGAGGTCGGTTTGCTGGAGCATTGTCTGCGCGAGGACCTGAACGCACACGCCACCCGCGCGATGGCGGTGTTGCACCCCGTAAAATTGGTCATTGAAAACTACCCCGCTGACCAAACCGAAAGCTTTGAGGTGGAAAACAACCCCGTAGACCCGGAAAGCGGTACCCACACCGTCACCTTCTCAAAGGAGTTGTTCATTGAACAGGACGACTTTATGGAAGAACCCGTTAAAGGCTATTTCCGTATGTTCCCCGGCAATGAAGTGCGTCTCAAATCCGCATACGTTGTCAAATGTACGGGCTGCAAGAAGGATGAAAACGGCAACGTTATCGAAGTTACCGCCACCTATGACCCCGAAACCAAGGGCGGCAACACCCCCGACGGCCGCAAGGTAAAAGGCACCATCCATTGGGTGGATTCCAAAACAGCGGTTGACGCGGAAGTGAGAATGTACGCTTCCCTCTTCGCAGATGCCGACCCCGATGCGGGCGATAAAGATTTTCTCACCTGCTTAAATCCCGATTCCCTCAATGTATTGACAAGTTGCAAGGTGGAAGCGGCTTTGGCAACAGCCACCGCTCCCGCGTCCTATCAGTTCATGCGCCAAGGCTATTTCTGTGTGGACAGCAAGGACAGTACTGCAGAGCATCTCGTCTTTAACCGTTCGGTTTCGTTAAAAGACAGCTTTAAAAAATAAAAAAAATAACGGATAGCATTTGCTATCCGTTATTTTTTTGCAATTTTTCCAAAAATGCTTGAAAATAGTCCGGTAAAGGAGACGTAAACTCCATATATTCTCCCGTTATCGGATGCACAAAGCCGATAACTCGCGCGTGCAAGCATTGCCCGCACAGTTCTTTATGCTTCTCCGGTCCGTAAACCATATCCCCTGCCACAGGATGACCGATATACGCCATGTGCACGCGTATCTGATGCGTACGACCCGTTTCCAAACGACACCGCAAATGGGTGTACGGAGACGAATTGGCGGTACCCGCAAAGCGAGCAACAACCGTATAGTGGGTGGTGGCATCCTTAGAGTTGACAGGTGTTACCGCCTGTTTTTTGCGGTGCACGGGGTGTCTGCCGATAGGTGCACATACCGTGCCCTCGTCATTTTTGACGTTACCGTACACAACCGTCTCATATTCACGTGTAAAGGTGTGTGCCTTTATCTGTTCTGCAAGACCTGTGTGCGCCTTATCATTCTTCGCAACAATCAAAAGGCCGCTGGTATCCTTATCGATACGGTGTACAATACCGGGACGCAGCACACCGTTAATACCCGACAGCGAATCTCCGCAGTGGTATAACAACGCGTTCACCAACGTACCGCTGTAATTACCCGCCGCGGGGTGCACCACCATACCTTTTGGCTTATTGACTACCAAAAGATGTGCATCTTCATACACGATGTCCAGCGGTATGTTTTCGGGGGTGGCTTCGTATGCCGTGGGGTCAGGTATATGTACCTCCACCGCATCTCCCGCACGTAAGCGATAATTCTTACCCACCGTCTTGCCGTTTATTTGAACATTGCCGTCGTCCAAAAGCGTTTGTACCGCGTTGCGGGTCATATCTAAAATTTCAGACAGGTGTTTATCAATGCGACCGCCAACGGCAGTATCAGGTGTTTCCCATATCTTTGTCGTCATTATCAAGTTCCTTCTTTACCGTTTTAGAGGTGATTTTCGAAGTATCTTCATACACAAAGAAGAAACACGCCAACATAAACGCCGCACCGACAACCAAACAGCAATCCGCGAAATTAAAGACGGGAAAATTTATCAGTTTAAAGTACAGGTAATCAATAACGTAACCGTTCACAATGCGGTCAATCAGGTTACCCAAGCCGCCGCCGATTACCAATACAAAGCTGATATTCAGCAGCTTAGAACGACGGTATCTGCCGCTCAATACTACGAGCAACAAAAATACCATCACCACGCTTGTCAATGCCACGAAAAACCAACGTGCATTTTGCATCATACTGAAAGCCGCGCCGCGATTTTCCACGTACAACAGCTCAAACACGCCGTCCCACAGCACCTTTGCGGGTGCGTTCTTCAATGTAAGGGTGGCAAAATATTTCAGTATTTGGTCTACGCCGACAAGCAGTAACGCGGGCAGCAGCATACACAAGCGGTACTTCGCCGCACCCTCAAAAGAAAACTCTTCAAAAAACTTTTTCATATCTCTCTACCTTAAAAATGCGACGCATCGTCAGCGACACGTCGCATGGAATATGTTTATGTTCTTATCCGCACTTATTCTTCTTCGTCATCCTCTTCGTCGTCATCTTCAATGCTGTAATCCGTACCGAACTTGAGGTTGGTAAACTGGCTGGTTTCTTCCCCATCCTCATCTTCAAACAAAGAAGGTGCAGTTTCCTCTGTCACATCGGGAGAGACCGGCATCACAGGCGTCTCCTCTGCAGGCACTTCTTCATCGGGAACTTCTTCTGCAGGTGCTTCCCAAGCAACGTCTTCCTCGGTGACAGGTTCCTCTACAGGCACTTGTTCCGTTTCTTCCTGTTGCTCTTCCGCTTCCTCTGTAGCCTGGTAATCGGGCAGCACATCAATCATCGCAAGATGCTCACGGTACACATTCAAAATACGTGTTTTGAACTCGCCGACCAATTTTTTCATTCTCTCCAGCTCATCCATCTGTTCCTGAATCTGCTGGCGGGCAACCTCTTCGATTTTTTCCGCCTTGATTTGCGCATCATCCAGAATCAACTGCGCTTTATGCTTTGCTTCACGCAAAACCGTATCACCCAAGCGCTGCGCGCTGAGCAATGCCGTGCGAATACTATCCTCTTCCTCGCGGTACTCCCTGACTTTAGCAGCGAGAACCTCCATTTTCTTTTTAAGGTCTTCCGTTTCTGCAACCAATGCTTCTACCGTATCCGCACAAGCATCAATAAAATCATCCACTTCGTTGGTTTTATAGCCGCCCAGCGCCTTGGTAAAGGTAATATTGCGGATTTCTTCTACAGTATACATACGCGCTTCCTCCAAAATTAAAGATATTTATAAGCCACCAAAACAACACGTTCTTTTTTGGTGAGATTTGACAGAGATGCAATACGAAAGCGACCGTATCCGCGAACCGATACGATATCGCCCTCTGAAACCGTCTTTGATACCGATTGACACGGTTGATGGCATAAAGAAACCAAGCCGCTTGTGATAAGGGCTGCCGCTTTTTCACGGGCAAGCCCTGTCAACGCTTTAACCACGTTATCTAAGCGCGGAGATGCCACCGTCATACGGATTTCCTTATATGTACGGGCAACGTCAAGCGGCGCCGAAAGACCTACCTTTAAGGAAACCCCTTCTCCGCCAACCTTTGTGATTTGTTCACATAAAAACGGTGCGATATCCTCGCCGACAAACAATACCGTCTTTCCCGTACCGCAGATAATATCCCCTATCTTCTCCCGTTTAACACCGACCGAGAGTACCGTGCCTAAAAAATCTCTGTGGTTAAGGGCTGCGGTTTCACGATAGGTACATTCGAGCGCCACAAAAGGGAACACGGCCACATCCGGTTCCATAAACGACGGGAAAGCCCCGAAAAAGGTGCGTTCCGCGTCTTCATAGCCACCCCAAAACAAACAGGTAACCTGCGGCACACGACCAAACGCCGCAGCAATCAAAGCGCGCTGGCGTTCATCAAGAAACCCCACAAAATGCGGATAGCTGTGCTTATCGCACAGCTGTACCGCGTCCTCCGCCCTTGCGAGCAGCAGACTGTCCTCAGAAGTAGAGGCCATTATTTTCCAATTCGTCCAAAAGGTCACCCATCACGCCCACGTTATAGGGGGTGATGATAAAGGTGCAGTTTGCCACCTTTTTAATCTGACCGTCGTTGGCATACGCCACGCCGCTCAAGAAGTCCAGAATACGACGGGCAACGTCCTTGTTGGCGGATTCCAAATTCAGCACAACCGTGCGTTTGGAATTGAGGTGATCCGCCACCGTGCTGGCATCATCAAAGCGTTCGGGCTTGACAAGCACAACCTGCAACTGCGCGGTCGCGTGAATATTCATCACTTTGTTGCCTTTGCGGGGCTCTTCATCCCCCACAACGCGCGGTGTTTCGGGTTTTCTGGTAACCAATTCTTCCTCTTCTTCTACCGCTACATCATCTTCAAGTTCGTCTTCCGGGGGGCGATTGATAGCTGTTACAATCTTCTCGATAAATCCCATTTTTAAAACCTCCGATTTTTTATTATCTTGTGTTAATTTTTAGTACTGCCTGCGTCCGAAGATTGCCGAACCGACCCGAACGGTGGTGGCACCCTCCAAAATCGCTTCGTAAAAATCGTCAGACATACCCATTGAAAGTATCTGCATATCTATATTATCTAATTTTTTCGCCTGATTGTCAATAAACAGACGAAACATTTGTGAAAATATTTTTCTTTTTTCGTATTCCGTTTCTAAAATAGGCGGTACAGTCATCAGTCCTTTTACACGCACACCCTGCATCAACGCTGTTTTTTCAAGCAAAAACGGCAATTCTTCGGGTAATACACCCGCCTTTTGCGGTTCTCTGCCCACATTCACCTCAATAAGGATATCGGTGGTAATACCAAGCGACAGTGAAGCCGTATCAATGGCCTGTGCCACCCTTTCGCTATCCACAGACTGAATCATATCCACCTTGCCGACAATGCTTTTCACTTTGTTGGTCTGCAAATGCCCGATGAGATGGGCGGCAACGCCATCCAGATGCAACGCATCCTTTTTGCCGAGATACTCCTGCACGCGGTTCTCGCCGATTGCAGTAACACCGCACGCAATTGCCGCGTTAATGCGGTCTGCGTCAACCGTTTTTGTGACCGCCACCAATGAAACACTGTCAAAAGGTCTGCCCGCCGCAATGCACGCTTTTTCCATACGTTCGCGTACCGAAAGAAGGTTATCCCTAACGAATGAGTTTTCCGTCATACAGGTCACTCCCTTCTACAATAACATCATCATACAGCCGTAAAAAACCCGTTTCTTCGGTTTCCTCGGTGCAAATCACATAGTCAGCGGCATCGCTGTATTGCTGCTTGATTTTGCGGAAACGTACAATGTCTCCCGAACGAACATACACACCGACCTCCTGGTCTGCGTTGGTGGTGATAGCGCGTTTGGGCACGCGCAAGCCCGTATGCTCTACCAAAAGTATTTCCAGCTTTTCCTGCCGAATCGAGGAAAGCTCCTCCGACATCGTAACACAGGAGAAAACAACGGCCAACTCCCCGTTTGCGTCGCGATTACAGCTCACGACCTTCACCGCAATTTCCTCGTCGGTCACAAACGGCAACCGTACCTTTAACGCTTTGTCCACCGCCAAAGAGGTGGCATAGTTACCCGGCACCACACACGCGATATACCAAGAATAATCGCTGACGATTTTTCCCGCGTACGCGGCATTGGTGTCCTGCAATTCCGCGGACAGTGCCGTGCGCACGTTATCGGTGGTCATTGTTGCAACGGTATCCACCTTCAGCACACCTTCCAACCCGTCCACACGATTCACAAAATACCCCGCAACCGGTGCTGTCACCGAGGAAAGCGGCGCCTTATACCCTTTTGCGAGCGCATCGCGTTGTGCCTGCAAAGCGGTAATGCGCGCGGAAAAATCCACCTGTTTCTTTGTGACGGTTTGCTTTTTATTGAGAAAGCCGGATAATTTTGCGCGCAACTCACGATAACCGCTTATGGCAGGAGCCGTGCCGATATCCACCGTTTCATCTATCGCGGCGGCAATCTGGGTATTGAGAATATCCAATCCCGGCATACCGTCAGCACCAAGCGTCTGTATTTCCTTCAACGAGGCAATTTCCGCATCCAACTGTTCCAACTGTTCCTTACAAAGCGCATCATCGCGGGAACTGTACAGCTGTGCTATTGTGCCGCCGTTAGAAACACGCGTGCCGTTTTGCACGGTATAAAACACGTAATTGGAAGTGTTCAGCGACACAGGCGTCTCATTACGTATAGCCACGCAGTCCACGTTCACCTTCTCGTAGGCCGTGTATTTGTAAATCGTCTCGGTAGAAATGGAAGAATATATAAGCGGAAAAATCTGCAACAATACATATCCCAACAGTGCCACCGACACCAAGAAGGTCGCGGCTTTTTTCAAAAACGCTTTCACGGTATCTTCCTTTCCTTGAATTTTGTAACAGCGGCATCGGCAAGCGCCGATATATCCGCATAATCATCCACATATAAAAACTGTGCGTACGGTATACGGCGAAACCACGAAAGTTGCCGTTTTGCGTAATGGCGGGTACTCTTCTTAAGGTTATCCAACGCCTCTTCCAAGGACAGTTCTCCGTCAAAGTAAGGGCGCAGTTCTTTATAGCCGATTGCCTGCATCGCGGTAGGTGCAAAGGGACTTCTCAGCACCCTCTCTGCCTCCTCTAAAAGGCCGTTTTTCACCATCATATCCACGCGACGGTGAATACGGTCGTACAGCCGCTCCCTATCGCGAAAATCCAACACAAGAAGGCAGGTGTCAAAAAACGGCGGCTCTGCGCGGGACGCTTTCACCTGTTCGGTAATGGTACGCCCCGTTGTCAAATACACCTCAAGCGCACGGACAATACGTCCCACGTCATTGGGGTGTAATTTTTCGGCAGTGACAGGGTCCACCGCGCGCAATTCATCAAGCAAAAGCGCTCCGCCTTCCCGCGCGGCGCGGGCACGCAGCCGGTCACGCAAAGCGGTCTCCTGCGTTGCCTCTTGGTCAAACGTAACATTTTCAATCAAAGATTGCATATACAACCCCGTGCCGCCGCACAGAATCGGCAGTTTCCCGCGCTTTGTTACATCAGCAATCACTGCTTTGGCATCGGTCACATACTGTGCCACGCTATACGGTGACGACAGCGGTAAAAAGCCGAGCAGGTGATGCGGTATACCCATCATTTCCTCCGCCGTGGGGCGCGCGGTACCGATAGAAACGGTGTCATAAATCTGCATAGAATCTGCCGATATCACCTCGCCGTCAAAGCGCTGTGCCAAAGCTATCGCCAAAGCGCTTTTCCCCGACGCGGTGGGACCTGCAACTGCTAAACAGACAGGTTTTTCATCCAAATGTATCATCATTGAATCCGTCCGAACTGTTTTTCGAGTTCTTTTTTTGTCATGACAAAGCACACGGGTCTGCCGTGCGGACAATACCGCACCTCTTTGTCCTCCAGCACACGCTCTACCAGCATTTGCTGTTCTTTGAGGGTGGTCATATCCCCTGCTTTTACAGCGGCGCGGCAAGCAATGGAATGGTATATCCAATCCTCTTTACCGGTGAGAATATCCCGTTTCCCGGATGCTAAACCGCCTGCAATTTCCTCAATAACGGCGGTCACGTCACAACCCGACAGCATCACGGGTACGGCACGTACCAAAACGGTAAGACCGCCGAAGTCTTCTACAATATAGCCTGCTTTTGTCAGCAACGGCAACGCCGCCAACAGCGCATTACACGCATCGCTGTCCAAGGTCACCGTTTGGGGTGCGAGAAGCATCTGCGCGGCAGGCTCTGCCGTGTTCTTTAATGTGTTATACAGCATCCGCTCGTGCGCGGCATGCTTATCAATCACCAACAATTCATCGCCGTACTCCGCCAAAATATAGGTAGTGAAAATTTCACCGATAATGCGCGGTGTAGGTTTGGGTTGCTCTACCGTTACCACAGGCGTTTCGGTCGGCGCGGTTTTTTCGACCGCGGGAACAGGTGCGGCAGATACCTGTGCGGGTTTTACGTCGGGCTTAGGAACAACAGGCACCGAAATCAACAGGTCCGCCGTATCATCTCGCATTCTCAGCGGCGGTTTTTCTTCTGTTTCTGCCATAGGCACAAACGCCTTGGGTTGTACCGCGGGAGCTACGGGTTTAGGTTCTACCACCGCACGAAATGCGGTTTGTGCACCACTGTTGCTTTGCGGCACAGGTCTTTGTGCAAACACATTTTCCCGTTTTTCGGGTTTGGGCAGTACCGCTTGCTGTAAAGTATCTCCGCTTTGCAGTGCAGAACGCACGCCGTGATACACCGCATCGAACACCGGCTTTTCATTCACAAAGCGCACTTCAATTTTAGCGGGATGCACGTTCACGTCCACCGCCTGCGGTGCTACGTCAATATGTAATACACACGCGGGAAAACGCCCCACCATAATGAGCCCTTGATACGCGCGGCTCATTGCCACCGCCGCCGTATCGGTTTTTACGTATCTGCCGTTAATAAAGAAATGTTGCATCGTGCGATTGGCACGGGTGGCAGACGGCTTACAGCAAAAACCGTGTACGTGTACACCCTCTAACGTGTAGTCAACGGGAATAAGATTCACCGCAAACTCTCTGCCAAGCACCGCGTAAATACAAGAGTACAGCTTTCCGTCACCCGGGGTAAGCATTTCCTCTTTACCGTCGCGGATAAAGCGGAAGGAGACCTCGGGATGGGACAAAGCCAATTTCTGCACAACACCCGCCACAGCATTGCCTTCGCTGACATCTTTTTTGAGAAATTTCATACGCGCGGGCACGTTGTAAAACAAATCCGAAACGGTGATAACCGTACCCTTTGCGGCACCGATTTCATCGTATTCCAATTCTTCACCGCCCGCGATACGGTATACCGTACCCAGACCGCTGTCATCAGTACAGGTAATAAGTTTTACGTCCGCTACCGCCGCGACCGACGCCAGCGCTTCACCGCGAAAGCCCAAAGTACCGATACATTCCAGGTCTTCTTCGGTACGCACTTTACTTGTTGCGTGACGCAAAAACGCACGCGGCACATCTTCATACGCAATACCGCAACCGTTATCGGCAATGCGAATCATGGAGACACCGCCGTTTTTAATTTCTACCGTCACGGTATCCGCACCTGCGTCTATGGTATTTTCAAGCAACTCCTTGACAACAGAAGCAGGGCGCTCCACCACTTCGCCCGCGGCAATCAATTCCGCGGTATGCTTGTCCAGCACGTGAATTTTCGGCATTGGTATCTCTCCTTCCGATCTGTTCTAAATCTCTTTTGCCTTCTTTGTTAATGTATACAAAATCTGCATCGCTTCGATGGGGGTTAACGTATCCACATCCAAACCCTTCAGTTCCTCCACCAAAGCATCCCCTGCAGTACTACCGAAGGTTATTTGCATTTCTTCCTCAACGGGCGCGGCCGACATCACTTCCCGTACCACGGGAACGCCGCCGCTTTCTGTGAGGATTTCGTGTAAAATATCTTTTGCACGGGCAACCACGCTATCGGGAATACCCGCTAATTTTGCCACCTCAATGCCGTAGCTGTCGTCCGCAGGGCCGCGTACGATACGGCGCAGGAAGGTAATATCATCGCCACGTTTTTTAACGGCAATATTGTAGTTTTTTACACCGTGCAGTAAGTCTTCCAACACATTCAATTCGTGGTAATGGGTTGCAAACAGCGCTTTCGCGCCCGATTTTTTCAAGTCGGCGACGTATTCAAGCACCGCACGCGCAATGCTCATACCGTCAAAGGTGGAAGTGCCTCTGCCGATTTCGTCAAACACAATCAAGCTGTTTTTGGTGGCGTTTTTGAGGATATATGCCACCTCGCTCATCTCCACCATAAAGGTGGATTGCCCTGCCGCCAGGTCATCGGATGCACCGACGCGGGTGAAGATGCTATCCACCACGCCAACGGTCGCCGCAGAAGCGGGAACAAAGCAGCCAATCTGCGCCATTAATACGATAAGTGCTGTTTGTCGCATATAGGTGGATTTACCCGCCATATTCGGGCCCGTAATCAAAGCGATACGGTCATCTCCGTCGTTGAGCAGGGTGTCATTGGGCACAAACGGCACGTCGGACAACGATTCCACAACGGGATGTCTGCCCGCCGTTATGCGAATCTCGCCTTTTTCACGCACATCGGGGCGGCAATAGTGCTGTCTTGCAGACACTTCCGCAAAACACGCCAGCACGTCAAGCTGTGCCACCGCCGCCGCAGTACGCTGAACACGCGCAAGCTCATCCGCAACCGCGGTACGCACCTTGGTGAATAATTCGTATTCGAGTGCCACCGACCGTTCTTTGGCGGTCAGCACACGGGTCTCCAATTCTTTTAACTCCTCGGTGATATACCGTTCGGCATTTGCCAAGGTCTGTTTACGTATGTAATGCGGCGGGATTTCACCCGTATACGAGCGTAAAATCTCTATGTAGTAACCAAACACACGGTTATATCCCACACGCAGGGTTTTAATGCCTGTTTTCTCGCGTTCCGCGGCTTCCACGCGGGCAATAATGCCTTTGCCATCCTGCATATCCGCACGCAGTTCATCTAACGTAGCGTTATATCCTTTACGAATCATACCGCCTTCACGTACCGAAAACGGCGGGTCGTCTTCAATAGCGCTTTCAAGCAGTTGTTCGATATCCTCCAAGGTATCCATATTCTGCTCAATGGTACGAAGTAACGGCGCTTTCGCGTTTTGCAGAAGCGCTTTCAAAGGACGCACCTTGCCGATGGTCAGGCACAGAGAACGCAGTTCCTTTGCGTTAGCACTGCCGTAAATAATGCGGGTCATAATGCGGTCAAGGTCATATACGTCACGCAACCCTTCCCGCGCTTCGCTGCGGAGAACGGTATCGTCCATCAGCTCTTCCACCGCGTCAAGTCGTTCGTTGACAGCCGCCGCACTGATAAGCGGCTGTTCAATCCAGGAGCGGATAAGGCGTTTGCCCATCGCGGTACAGGTGCGGTCAAGTACCCCGAGCAGGGAGCCGCGTTTTTCCTTAGAGCGCATCGTTTCCAGAAGTTCCAGATTGCGTCTTGCGGAAATATCCAATTTCATATACTGCACATCGGAATAGACATCAATGTTGATAAGGCGTTCCAGACCGCCCATTTGGGTGCTTTGCAGATAGGCAAGAGTACACCCCAGCGCACGGACAGCAGCCGCTTTTTCCGCAAGGCCGCTTTTTTCCACGCGGTCGTCACCGAAATGTGCACACACAGCCGCTAAAGTCGCATCCGCGTCAAATTCTTCGTCTTCGCGCACATCCGCCGTCAACCCCAATCGGTCGCTGATAAAGGTCTGCACGGTGCGGTCCACCGCAATGGTGGTGTTAATCAAAATCTCACACGGGGAAAAGCGGCCAAGCTCGTTGGTGATACGGGCAGCCATATCCGCACCGCGCAACGCGGTTACATGAATATCGCCGGTTGAGCAATCGCAGAAGCACAGACCCGCCTCGGTACGCGCTTTATCCATCCACAGTGCGGCAAGATAGTTGTTTCTGCCTTCATCCAGCATACTGCCCTCGATAACCGTACCGGGGGTAATAATGCGGATAACGTCGCGTTTGACAAGACCTTTTGCCTGCGCAGGGTCCTCTGTCTGTTCGCAAATAGCCACCTTATAGCCTTTTTCCACCAAGCGGGCAATATACGATTCACAGCTATGGAACGGCACGCCGCACATCGGCGCGCGCTGTTCCTGACCGCAATCCTTACCCGTCAGCGTAATTTCCAATTCTCGGGACACCAATTCGGCATCCTCAAAGAACATTTCATAAAAGTCGCCCAATCTGAAAAACAGAATACAGTTTTCATGCTGTTTTTTGATTTCCAGATACTGTTTCATCATCGGCGTAAATTCCGCCATGTATTTCACTTCTTTCTCGGCTATCGTTCGTTATCAGTGACAACCGCCGCACGCGGAACAGTTACCTGCACAGCCCTGACTTTCCTCATAGGTATCGGGGTCTAAGCCCTGCATTGCCATATTGATAATGGCGGTAACACCCTGTGCCACCTTATCAAATTCGGTTTTTGCTTCGTTGTATGCCATCATGCTGGCATTTGCCATAATTTCCGCGTAAATTTCACGAATAGCCACGTTGAGTTCACGCTGTTTTTCGGCGTCTTTTTCGCCGTCTTCTTTCAGCGCTTCTTCGTTGATTGCCATACGCTTTAAATTAAACTGACCGATAAGCTCCTGCAGTGCGGTATCGGCATCCGCCGCTTCCTGCGCGGCTTTCATTTTCAAAAAGCGGTCATCCGCCTGCAAAGCGTGTCCGAGTTCTTTTGCTTGTTCCAATAATTTTTCCATGATAATTCTCCTTATTCTACTATCTCTCCGTGCACAAGGAAACTGCGCGCGGCGGTAATTTTAATTTGTCTATATTGTCCCACAAGGGATGCGTCCCCTGTAATACGTACTAAAGTATTATCCGCAAGACGCGCTTCTAAATACGTGTCTCTCGCAACTTCAATCAGCGCTCTGTGTACCGTGCCAATGCGTGCTTTTTGACGCTCACCCGCAATCTCTTCTTGCAGGTCGGTCAATTCCTTCAGCCAGGCCGTTTTGGTCTCTTTGGTAACGGGGTCGGGCATGGTAGCGGCAGGGGTGCCTACGCGCGGCGAGTAAATAAAGGTAAACAGAGCCGCAAAACCCACCTCTTTGACAAGAGACAAGGTTTCTTCAAACTCCTCTCTTGTTTCACCGGGAAAGCCCACGATAACGTCACTTGTAAAGGTAATATCGGGTATCACATTCCGCGCATACCGTACAAGCGACAGATACTGTTCACGGTCATAATGGCGATTCATCGCTTTCAACACCCTACTGCTACCCGATTGGAACGGTAGATGGAAGTGTCTGGACACCTTTTTACAAGCCGCTATGGTATCAAACAACCGCTTAGTGGCATCTTTCGGGTGGGATGTCATAAAACGGATAGTAAAGTCGCCTTCTATAGCATTTATCCTTGTGAGCAACGCAGGAAAATCCACACCGTGTGCTTCTCCCTTGCCGTAGGAGTTCACGTTTTGACCGAGCAGTGTAATATCCGTATATCCCGCAGCAACGAGGTCTCTCACCTCTTGCAAAATGATTTCGGGATCGCGACTGCGTTCTCTGCCGCGCACGTACGGCACGATACAGTAGGTACAGAAATTGTTACAGCCATACATAATCGGCACAAACGCTTTAAAGTCACCGTCCCTGTGGGTGGGCAGCCCTTCTGCTATCACACCGTCGCTTTCAGGGGTAACGGTCAACTGACCGCGGTTATGCAATGCCTGCCACATCAGCTCGGGCAAGCGGTGAATCACGTGCGTACCGAAAACAAGACCCACAAATGGATAATGCTCCTTCATACGTTTCGCCACGTGGGGTTGCTGTACCATACAGCCGCACACCGCAATCAGCGTTTCAGGTTTTTTTGCTTTGATGTGCTTTAACGCGCCGACATTCCCAAACACCCTGTCCACCGCGTGTTCACGCACGGCGCAGGTGTTAAAGAGAATGAAATCCGCTTCACTCGGCTCTTCGGTAAACCCAAAGCCCATGGTTTCCAGCATACCCTTCATCCGTTCGGAATCGGATACGTTTTGCTGGCAACCGTAGGTACGGACGCACGCAAGCGGTTTCTCGTTTTTTCTCAATATATACAGTTCACGAACACGTTCTGCGAACTCTTTTTGCTGTTCTAATTCCTCACACGGAATGTTGCGGATTTGTGTCATCTGCCGACCCTTTCCTTGTCTATACATCTAATTATATATACGAAAACTAGTATAACATTTTTTGTGCGATTTTGCAATGCCTGTAACGGTATTTTTTAATAAAAACAAAATACAGATTTTTTTGCAAAAAAGGGTTTTCTTTTTTTGGTTTTCGCAATATAATGTAGGTAAACACACCGAAAGGAAAAACGACTATGAAGGACACTCTTTTAGAAAATGTACGTCGTGTGCATTTTATCGGCATCGGCGGCTCGGGTATGCGTCCGCTCGCCGAGATTTTGCATAGCAAAGGGTATGAACTGTCCGGTTCTGACAATAACGAATCGGACAATGTTATTCGCCTTCGCGCGCTGGGCATCCCCGTGTTTATGGGGCATCACGCCGAAAACGTCAAGGGCGCCGATATGGTGATTTACACCATTGCCGTCGGTGACAATAACCCCGAAAAAGTGGCTGCTGAGCAGGCGGGTATTCCGTTGATGGAGCGCGCACAGTTGCTTGGCTATATCACCCGTCAATATGCAAACACCATCGGTGTCGCGGGCACACACGGCAAAACCACCACCTCTTCCATGTTATCGCAGGTGCTGTTAGAGGCGGACAAGGACCCCAGCGTGTTTATCGGCGGTCGTTTGCCGCTTATCAACGCCAACGGCCGTTCGGGAAACAGCGACATTATGGTGTGCGAAGCGTGTGAATTTAAGGACCATTACCACGAAATGACGCCTGCCGTTTCTATTATCCTCAATGTGGATGCAGACCATATGGAATATTTTCGCACTATGGAAAACGTGATTGCTTCGTTCCGCAAATTTGCCGAAAAAACCACAGGTCACGTCATCTACAACGGCGACGATGCTAACACCGTGAAAGCGGTGGAAGGACTTCAAAACGCCACACTTGTTTCCTACGGTTTAAGCGATACAAACGAATGGCACCCCAAGAATATCCGCACCGAAAACGGCGCTTACGGGGTATACGATTTATACCACAAGGATACCTTTGTCACCACCGTTACGCTGGGCGTTCCGGGTGAGCACAACGTCAGCAACTCCTTAGCCGTTGCCGCGGCGGCGACCCTCTGCGGTGTCACCCCCGCACAGCTTGCAGACGGTATCGCGCATTTCAAAGGCGCAGGCAGACGGTTTGAGTTTGTGGGTGAAATAAACGGTGTCACCTTTATTGACGACTACGCCCACCATCCCACCGAAATCGCCGCAACCCTCAGCACCGCGAAGAAAATGAACTTTGAACGTGTTTGGGTGGTATTCCAGCCGTTCACCTTCTCTCGCACAGCGCGCTTGCTTAACGAGTTTGCACAGGCACTTTCCCTTGCCGACGTGGTGGTAGTAAGCGACATTATGGGCTCGCGTGAAACCAATACGTGGGGCGTACACTCCACCGGTATTACCGACCAGATTGACGGTGCGCACTACCTTGCCACCTTCCCCGAAATCGCCGATTTCGTGTCGCAAAACGTGAAAAAGGGCGACCTTGTCATCACCATGGGCGGCGGCGATGTGTACAAATGCGGCAGAATGATTATGGAAAAATGTAAATAATAAGAGCACAAAAAAGAGATGGACTGCACAATGTGCAGTCCATCTCTTTTTTTCAAATTGTGGCGTGGGCTTCTCCTTGAGGTACTCCCCTTTTAGGAGAGTACTCCCATCCGCCCGTTGCTGTTTTTCGGGACGATGTAGGCATCGTCCCCTACATCAACATTCGAGTGCTACCGTAGGGGCGACCATTGGTCGTCCGTTTTAATGCCTTTACGGAACGGATAAATCCGTTCCCTACGATGTTATTCATTATGTGTGCGTAGGGGACGGGTCTCCCGTCCCTTTTGGGAGGCGAAACGCCTCCCCTACATACCTATTTCAATGGTTGCGTATTTTACCATTGCGGGCGACCGATGGTCGCCCCTACATTTATGTTCTTATTACACTTCGGATGTACAATGTGCGCAACGGGTTGCGTCAATGGCAATTTCGGATTTGCAGAACGGGCACACCTTGGTGGTGGGTGCGGGTGCGGGTTCTTCTTCCTTCTTTTTCTTGCCGAGACCGTTCAAGGAGTTGATGCCTTTGACCAGCAGGAAGATAACGAACGCCATAATGATAAAGTTGATAACCTCGGTCACGAAAGAACCGTAGTTCCAGGTGGTAACACCGAGTTCCTTTGCCGCTTCGATAGAGAGCACCTGCGCCTTTTGAATACCTTCGGGCATTTTCAAAATCAGGAACTGCTCTTTGAAGTTGAGACCGCCGGTCAAAAGACCGATGAATGGCATCACCAAATCGTTTACTACGGAAGTAACGATTTTCTGGAATGCGCCGCCGATGATAACACCGACAGCCAGGTCGATGACGTTGCCACGCATGGCAAATGCTTTGAATTCGCCTAAAAAGCCGGACAGTTTACTGGGTTTCTTGCTCATTGTTTGTTGCCTCCTCTGTTTCTTTTGGTTTTTTCTCGACGAGCTTCCGTTTTACGTCCACCCCGTCGTATTTGACCTTGATTTGTACGCGTGCATTAAACTTTTTGCCGCACGCATCGCATTGACCGAGAGATACCAAAGCACGATTATGGTGTTTCCATTTACCTGCAAATTGTAACGGTTTTCCGCAAATTTCGCAGGAAAAGCGCAGATATTCCTTCTTTACAAGCGGATTTTTCGGGTCGATAATGCAGGTGCATTTAAAGGTGATGCGGTCATAAAACTTGTCGTCTGCTACATACACAAAAGGCATAAACGCCTGTTTGTCATACAGCTTCGATAAAATTCTGCCGCTTAACACACTATCGTCTAACGCGCGGTGATGTGCCACGTCCTCTTCATTGATACCGAGCGCTTCTGCCGCTTTGGAAAGACCGGGTTGCATATGAGACGGGATATCCATACATTTTTGCGCATACGCCTGCAAATCCGCATACGCGGTCATAAACGGAATGGTATCGGCTTTACAAAAATAGCGGTAGTTTTCAAGAAATACGAGCAGGTCGGTGGTGCTCCAGGTGAGAATTATCGCATCTTCCTTGCCTATCCAACGGCGAAACGCCGCCATAGCACCCGTAAAGGTGGTGCCGTCGGTCAGTTCCTCGTCTTCGATACCTGTCAGATTGGTGACAAGTTTTGTCAGCTTTTTGCTCACCACGGGACGGATAATAGCGTGAAATCTATCCTTTTCACGCATATCCTCCCCTATTTTTACTGCACCGATTTCAATGATCTCATTGAAAAAGCCGTGTACTTTTTTTGCGTACGAGCCGTTCCATTCCAAGTCGATGATGATAAAGTTCATATTTATGCCATTGCTCCCAAGGGACCGCCTGCAAGCACGTGAAAGTGCAGATGGAACACCGTTTGCCCTGCATCCGCACCGCAGTTGGTCACCACACGGTAGGAAGAAATGCCAAGATCCTTGGTAATTTCGGCAATTTTTGCGTAGATATAGCCGACCAACTCTGCATTTTCTGCGGTGATGTCAGCGGCACCCGCAATGTGCACTTTCGGAATCACCAGGAAGTGCACAGGTGCCGCAGGTGCAATATCGTAAAAGCAGAAAATCTTATCATCTTCGTATACTTTCTTAGACGGGATTTCCCCCGCAATAATTTTACAGAATAAACAATCCATGTATATACCTCTTATTTCAGAATAGCAGATACGATGCTGTCAACAGCCGCAAGTGCTTTATCCACAGCCGCTACATCCTTACCGCCTGCCATTGCCATATCGGGTCTGCCGCCGCCTTTGCCGCCGCAGATGGTGGCTACTTCACGCACGATATTACCGGCGTGGGCACCGGCTTTTACAGCACCGGGTGCACAGTAGCAACCGAAGGTGACGGTATTATCGCCAACACCTGCCAACACCACAACCGCCATATCACCCGCCGTGTCACGACAGCTGTCGCACATAGAACGGATACCGTCACCGGTAAGACCCTTGACAGCAGCGGTAATTACCTTTACGGCTCCAACCTCACGTGCGTTACCGAGCATTTCCTTCATCTTATCCGCACTCTGTGCCGCCTTCATATCGTCAAGTGCTTTTTCGGCGGTTTTCAGTTCGCCCATGACCTGTACCGCACGGCGTGCGATATCATCAGCCGCATTGGCTTTCAGTGCCACCGCCGTTTCGTTCATCAATGCCGCCTGCTTATTGAGCAATTCCAGCACGTAGGTACCGGTCACCGCTTCAATACGGCGTACACCTGCCGCAACCGAGCTTTCGGACAGAATACGGAAAAGACCGAGGTCACCTGTCGCTTTCGCATGGGTACCGCCGCAGAACTCAACCGATACATCCGGTACAGCTACCACACGGACAATGTCACCATATTTTTCACCAAACAGCGCCATCGCACCACGTTTTTT
>JAZSED010000091.1:0-16025 GCA_045531495.1 Acutalibacteraceae bacterium | reverse complement strand
GTGTGCCGAAAAAGTCGCCCGGGCCGCGCATTTTCAAGTCCTCTTCCGCTATCTTAAAGCCGTCTGCCGTACTACACATAGTCTTTAAACGGTGTTTTGCCTCATCGGTAGTCGCATCCGAAATGAGTACACAGGTAGAGGCATACTGTCCTCTGCCGACGCGGCCGCGCAGCTGATGCAACTGTGCCAAACCGTACCGTTCGGCATTTTCTATCACCATCAACACCGCGTTGGGCACATCCACACCGACTTCTATTACCACAGTGGAGACAAGCACTTTAATGTCCCCTGCGGCAAAGGATTGCATCACGGCATCCTTTTGTTTTGCGGGCATCTGCCCGTGCAAAAGTGCAGTAGGGATACCCGACAGCGCGCCGTTTTTCAGTTGCTCATAATACGCAGTGGCGGCAGTAAGGTCAACCGCCTCGCTTTCCTCCACCAGCGGACACACGATATATGCCTGCCTGCCTTCAGCTATGTGTTTACGAATGAAATTATATACCCGTGCCCGTTTGCCCGTATCCACCGCGTAGGTAGCAACAGGCTGTCTGCCGGGCGGAAGCTCGTCCAATACAGATACGTCCAAATCGCCGTACACCAGCAACGCCAAGGTACGCGGAATGGGGGTTGCGGACATAACCAACAAGTGCGGATGCACACCTTTTGCGGCAAGGGTGGTACGTTGCTCCACACCAAAGCGATGCTGTTCGTCGGTAATAACCAAACCGAGGTTACCGAAAATAACCTTATCCGACAAAAGCGCGTGTGTGCCCACAACAATATGCGCCGTGCCATCGGCAACAGCCGCCAACACGCGCCGTTTTTCAGCGGCGGGCAAGGATGCTGTTAATAGCTCCACCCGCACGTCCTCGGGCAGCAGTTTCTTCAAAGACACCGCATGCTGTCTTGCCAAAATATCGGTAGGTGCCATCAAAGCGGTCTGTAATCCGTTTTTCGCGGCGGTAAAGCTAAGACCTGCCGCCACCGCCGTTTTACCGCTACCCACGTCCCCTTGTATCAAACGGGACATCGGGTGCGGCTTTTGCATATCCGCAATGCCGTCTTTTATGGCACGGGCTTGCGCACCTGTCAAGGTAAACGGCAAGCGGGAAACAAATGCGGCGGTATAATCCGTTTTGATTACCGCGCCCGTTTTTTCACGGGAACGACCGCGCAGCTGCGACAATCCCAATTGGAACAAAAATAATTCTTCAAAGATAAGCCGCCGCCTGGCAATCTGTACCGCAGCACCGTCCTTTGGAAAATGGATATTCTGTAACGCATATCGTGCAGTACATAACTGATACTTTTGCCGCACGTCAGCAGGTAACCACTCCTCTTCCATCGCCGCATCCGCATCTTTCAACAGCTGCCGCATATTGGTTTCGATACCGCGCGTGGTAAGCCCCGCGGTCTGCGGATAAATCGGACGGATACACATTCCCTTGTCGGGGGTGTCGATAAGCGGCGCGGTCATTTCAAAGCCAAAGCCTTTATGTTGCACCGTGCCGTACAGCAGCAGTTCCTTGCCGACAGTGATGTTTTTCGCCGTATAGGTAGCGTTAAACAAGGTGACGTTCATAAGTTGCACCCCGTCACTGACGCGAAAGCGGTACAAGGTCATATTCTTGCGTACCTTATGCTCCGTGGGTGCTTGCAGTACCGTCACCAAAAGGCATACCGCGCGGTCACGAGGTGCCGTGGCTATGGTGTAGGGTTGCGACCAATCCTCGTACGTACGCGGATACAGTTGTAACAGGTCGCTGAGGGTTTCAATCCCCATTTTGCGGTATAATTCCGCGCGTTTTACACCGACACCGCGTAAAGTGTCAATCGGCGCATACAAATCCATACGGCACCTCCTTCCATAGCGTAAGAAAAGCGGCACACCGTTGTTGGTGTGCCGCTTTAGTTGGTTTATTTTGCGTAATCCACGGCACGATTCTCGCGGATAAGGTTAACCTTAATCTGTCCGGGATAATCCATATTTTCTTCGATGTTCTTGGCAATATCACGGGCAAGAATGGTCATCTGGTCATCGCTGATAACTTCGGGACGGACCAAAATACGAATCTCGCGACCCGCCTGGATAGCGAAGGAACGTTCCACCCCTTCAAAGGAATTGGCAAGTTCTTCAAGCTTTTCAAGACGTTTGATGTAGTTCTCGAGATTTTCACGGCGTGCGCCGGGACGCGCCGCGGAAATCGCATCAGCCGCCTGTACAAGACAAGCCACAATAGTGGTGGCTTCTACGTCACCGTGGTGCGCTTGAATCGCGTGTACCACTGCTTCATTTTCTTTGTACTTACGTGCAATGTCTACACCGATTTCCACGTGGGAGCCTTCAATTTCGTGGTCCACCGCTTTACCGATATCGTGTAAAAGACCTGCTCTGCGCGCAATGGTCGGATCGATACCGAGTTCGCTCGCCATCATACCGGACAGGAACGCCACTTCCATAGAATGGTCAAGCACGTTCTGTCCGTAGCTGGTACGGTAATGGAGACGGCCGAGCAAGCGGACGATTTCGGGGTGGATACCGTGCATACCTGTTTCAAGGATAGCGCGTTCGCCTTCCGCTTTGATGGTAGCCTCCACGTCGCGGCGGGATTTTTCCACCATTTCCTCGATGCGCGCGGGATGGATACGACCGTCACTGATAAGACGTTCAAGAGACTGACGGGCAATCTCGCGGCGAACGGGGTCAAAGCAAGACAAGGTAATCGCTTCAGGGGTATCGTCGATGATAAGGTCAACGCCGGTCATCGTTTCAATAGCGCGAATATTTCTGCCTTCGCGGCCGATGATACGGCCTTTCATTTCGTCATTAGGCAACGGCACAACCGATACGGTAGATTCTGCAACCTGGTCAGCCGCCACACGCTGAATCGCGTGGGAAATCATCTGGCGGGCTTTCTGGTCCGCTTCATCCTTGAGCTGTGCCTCAAATTCGGCGATTTTCAATGCCTTCTCGTGGGTCAGTTCATCGGCAAGCTGGGTGAGCAGCTGCTCTTTCGCCTGCTCGGTGGTGAGCCCCGAAATGCGTTCGAGCATTTCGAATTGGCTTCTCTTTAAATCGTTGACATCGCGTAAGCGGTCTTCGATTTCGCCTTCCTTTTTGCGAAGCTGTTCTTCCTTTTTCTCGTAGTTCTCAATTTTTCTGTCTAAGGATTCCTCTTTTTGCTGTACATGACGTTCCTGACGCTGTACCTCCGCGCGACGTTCTTTAATCTCGCGGTCCGCTTCCGCACGATGACGATGAATCTCGTCCTTCGCTTCAAGAAGCGCTTCCTTTTTCTTGGATTCCGCTGCTTTTACCGCATCCTTGCGAATACGTTCTGCTTCGGTTTCGGCAGAGCCGATAGCGGCTTCCGCGACCTTTTTACGGTGGGCAACACCGGATTTGAACGAGATAATACCCGACACCGTGCCACCGACAAGCAAACCGCCTGCGCACATAGCAACAGCGATCCACAATCCAATGGTCATAACTGCACCTCCTGCTTAAAATGTTGTTTAGAAATGAACAACAAAAGCTAGGCGCATCCCTTCCGGGGACCGACATATTCTATTATCAAATATGAAAAACCCGCAAATGCGGGATTACCCGGAAAGAAGACATCTATCTTCCGTGTTCAAAGCCGTAAAACGGCACTTACAATTTTTTATATACATAGTGGGAGACGAATCTCCTATATATATAAACGTGCTGTCGCAAAAGCCACAAACACTGTGCTAATTATACAACTTTTTATGCTTTATGTCAAGGAAAACTCGGTGATTTTGCCATCCCATAAGACAGAAATAAAATTTTGCTCGAAAATGTATTGACAAACGCAAAAAATGGGTTATAATAAATCTCGGTCTTAAAAACCAAATATTGCGGAATAGTGTAATGGTAGCACCGCAGTCTCTGAATCTGCTTGTTGGGGTTCGAGTCCCTATTCCGCAGCCAAAAAAATAACAGTCGACATTCGTCGGCTGTTATTTTTTGTTCCAGAAGGGACTCGAACAAGGAGGGAGAGCACCGCGAGGTGCTCGGAAGAAAACAGTCCGGTGGACTGTTTTCGCCGACGTGGGCAACGAGCGTCAGCGAGGCGATAGACGCGAAGCGTCGGAAAAGTCCCTATTCCGCAGCCAAAACGAAAATCCTGTCGATTCTTGTCGGCAGGATTTTTGTTTTGTATTATTCATTTTTCATTATTCAATATTCATCATTCATTCGACAGGATTTTCAATGAATAATGAATATGTAAGTCGCTTCGCTTCATATGCGCAAAGTGCGTTCTTCGTTTTGGCGTAAGGCAATGCTTCATTTTTTATTGAAAACCAATAAAATATGTGCTACACTATATAAAAAGATATAAATGAGGGGAAACTATGTCCGATAGTCCTATGACCTTCAAGGTCAGCAACGAAAACGGTGATATTATCGACTGTGAAATTCTTTTCACCTTCGAAAACACCAAAACGCAAAAGAATTATATCGTATACACCGACCACACCACCGATGCAGAAGGCAAAATGCACGTGTTTGCGGCGGTATACGACCCCGATACATCCGAAGGACAGCTACAGCCTATTGAAACCGAGGAGGAATGGGGTATTATTCAACATTTGTTGGAAAACGCCGAGGAGCATTTTCTCAACGGCGATGAAGAAAACGCATAAAGCAGGAGGAAAACAGTATGGCAGTAATAGAACTTACCAAAGACAATTTTGACTTAGCAAGAAACAGTGAAAAGAAAGTGTTGTTAGACTTTTATGCCGATTGGTGCGGCCCGTGCCGTATGGTCTCCCCCATTGTAGACGAAATCGCGGAAGAAAACCCGCAGTATTTCGTCGGCAAAATCAATGTGGACAACGAACAGGAGCTGGCAGAGGAGTTTGAGGTTTTCAGTATCCCCACCCTCGTTGTTATGCAAAACGGCAAGGTAGTCGCCACCTCGGCAGGTGCCCGCCCGAAGCCGCTTATTCTCGCGATGCTAGAGGACTGAATATGAAGGAACTATACGACGTTGTCATCGTCGGCGGCGGTCCTGCGGGATACAGTGCGGCTCTGTATGCCGCGCGCGCGGGATTTTCCACCGTTGTTGTCGAAAAGATGGCCGCCGGCGGACAGATGGCGCTAACCGATGTCATTGATAACTACCCCGGCTTTGATGAAGGTATAGACGGTCTTACCCTCGGTATGCAGATGCAAAAAGGTGCCGAGCGGTTTGGCTGTGAGACCTTTTACGGTGAAGTCACGGCTGTGGATTTTTCTGCTGTAAACAAAGTGGTACACACCACCGCCGGAGACCTTATCGGTAAAACGGTGGTTATCGCCAGCGGTGCCGAGCCGCGTCCGCTCGGCATTCCCGACGAGCATACACTTGTCGGCAGAGGGTTGCATTACTGTGCGCATTGTGACGGCAGATTTTACAAAGATAAAACCGTTATGGTGGTGGGCGGCGGTAACTCCGCCGCGGCAGACGCCTTGTACCTGTCCCGCATTGCCAAAAAGGTGTACGTGGTACACCGCAGAGACACCTTGCGCGCCACTAAGCTTTACCACACGCCGCTTTTTGAGGCGAAAAATGTCGAAATGCTGTGGAACAGCACCGTAACCTCTTGTGTTGCGGACAAGCGTGTATCCGCCGCTAACATCCGCAATACCCAAACCGGTGAGGAACGCACCGTAGAATGCGACGGCGTGTTTATCAGCATCGGCAGAAATCCCGTCACCGCGTTCTTAGGCAATGCCGTGGCATTGGATGAACACGGCTATATTGCGGCGGATGAAACCACCAAAACCAATGTAGACGGCGTGTTTGCGGTGGGTGACGTGCGCACAAAAGCGATGCGGCAGGTGATAACCGCCGCCGCGGACGGCGCGGTTGCCGTACATTTTATTGAACAATATTTAGCAGAAAAAGAAGGTAGTCCCCTATGAAACTCGTTTTATTGACCGCGCTCGGCGTGGGATTTGCTACCGTTTTCGGTGCGCTTATCGGTTTTATTTTCAAAAAAATATCCCATAAATTCTCGGACATCGTCTTGTCCTTCGCTGCGGGCATTATGCTCGCAGCGGCGTTGTTCGGCCTTATCGTACCGTCACTTGAGCACGGCGGACAACACGGATGGCTCATCACCGTTGCAGGTATTTTTGCGGGCGCGGTGTTTTTAAACGTTGTAGATAAGGTGGTACCGCATCTGCACTCCCTGGCAGGTGTGGAACAGGAGGCACACAACAATACGCAATTAAATAAGGTGTTGCTGTTTGTCACTGCTATTGCGATACATAATCTGCCCGAAGGCTTGGCGGCAGGTATCGGCTTCGGCTCGGGCAACACCGCGCAAGCGCTCATTATCGCGGGCGGTATCGCTCTCCAAAACATTCCCGAAGGCCTTGTTATCATCGGGCCGATGTTGGCGGCGGGCATCCCCCCGCGCCGCACCTTTGTTGCCGCTATGATGACAGGACTTGTTGAGGTGGTCGGTACACTCATCGGCTACTTTACAGTCAGCATCGCCTCGTTTATTCTTCCGTTTGCCTTGGCGTTTGCGGGCGGCACGATGCTGTACGTTATCAGCGATGAAATCATCCCCGAAACCCACGCACACGGCTCTCAGCGCGGCGCCACCTTCGCTTTAATGGTGGGCTTTTGCATTATGATGGTCACCGACGCGTTATTCGGATAAAAAATACGGATGTGCACGCACATCCGTATTTTTTATTTCTTTCGTAACAGAATACCGCATCCTTGCTCTAACCACATAGCGCCCGTATCGCCGCTTTTCGCAGTCAACAGCGGTTTCATCCATTTCTTTAATTCGGTGTTGTAATATTCGAGCTCGCCGCCAAGGTCAAGGTCTATTTTAATCGGCTGTTTCAAATCGGCGTTGACTACCAGCACGGCATCTTTGCCGTCCGTATCCACGTAATGCCCGAATACACACTCGCCGTCCGCGGTAAACCCTTTGACCGCGGGACATGCGGTAATGCTTTGCGCGCGGGGAATATCGGTAGTGTCCGAAAAATACAGACCCTTATAGTCCATATCAAACAGCAATTCACCCAGCGGTAAAATGCGGCGGTTAACATCCTGCAAAAGATACCAGGTCGGTGTTTTGATATCCTCCCCCGTGGTATCGTCTATCGGCGCATACAAATACGCGCCGCGGCCGAAGAATAAAAACCAACTTATCGCTCTGGCGCCTGCGGCAAGAGACGCAAACCCCTGTAACGCCAAACCGCCATGGGTGGGAATGGTCTGCCAATGCCGCAATTGATTGCAGCACACCACGTACTGAAACGGAATACCGTGTTTGTCGCACGCTTCCCTCGCCTGTACCATATTGCTGAAAAAGCTTACCCTGCCTTGGGGGTCTTTAAAGTTATCCGAAATATTCACATAGTAGTTGTCAATGCTGATAAAGTCGGGCTGTACTTCGGTGGCAAAGCGGTCTAAATATTCCTCGTAGTTTTCTACCTCTAACTGCGACAAATTGGGTGCACCGCACACCGCGTAGTTGGGGAAAAGATTGATATACCGTTCCGCCCACGGCGCCTTTTCGCGGATGCAATCCGCGACAATACGGATACGCGGGAACATTGCCGCGCCGCGTTCATCGGTCACGTACACGCTGTGCACGTCCTCAGGTAAATCTTCCAGCAGGCCATACACAATATCCCGCAACTCTTTTTCGCTCACCGCGGGGTCTGCCATAGCAATTTCGTGGCGCAATTCTCTCTCCTGCCCGCCGTTATCGTTCATAGAATAATAAATATCCAACCCGAGTTTACGGCAGATATCAAATTCATTCTCGGTTACAAAGCAAGACCCGTTAAAGCCGCAATCTTTTATGCTTTTCAGTAGTTTTTCCGCACGCTCACCCGTACGGGATATCATTCCCCAAGGGAAAAGAACAAAATGTTTCGGTTTCACTTGTCTTCACCTTCCTTTGGTTTGAGTATAACACGCTTATGTTTACTGTCAATAAAGGTGGAATAACACAAGAAAAAATGCAAAGTAGATATGAAAAATTATACCTTTTTCTTCTTCTGATACGCGGTAGGTGTGCATTGCTTGACCTGCTTAAACACGCGTGAAAAGTAGAGAGGGTCGTTAAAGCCCACCGAGCCCGCCACCTGCGCAACGGTTAATTTCCCTTCACGCAACAAAGAGCACGCCTCACTGATACGGTATTTTTGCAAGTATTCGTGCGGTGACTGATGGAATTCCGCCTCAAACGCACGGTACAGCTGACTGCGGCTTACCCCCACAAAGGCGGCAATTTCACTCACCCCGATAGGAGAGGAATAATTATACTGAATATAGCGTAACGCCTGCGACAAATAGGTACGGTTACCGCTAAGCGGCTGATTTTGCCCCTTGCGGCGGATAAGACCCGCCAAAAACAGTTGCAAATGCCCCGCCATTTCCACATCTGCGGCAGGGGTGTTGCCGCGGGAATTATAAATACGCAGCAATGCTTCGCGGGTGTTCACCGCTTCTCCCGTACGCACGATGGGGTCATCGGGGGTAAACCCCGCCATAGACACCATACGGTGCGCGTCAGTGCCGTTAAAGCCGACCCAATAATACTCCCACGGTTGCCGCGCGGCGGCGCGGTATTGCGCCACCTGCGACGGGAAAATCATAAACAAATCTCCTTCGCGCAGGGTATAGGTAATGCCGCGGTAATGCAGCGTGCCGTGCCCTGATGCCACGTAATGCACCAAATAATGGTCCCTCACACCCGGTCCCCATTGGTGACACGGCGCGCATTTTTCGTATCCGGTGTTATACACCGCAAGCCCCGTATTTTCCTTTAAGGTATCTTTGAAAGAATGTTTATAGTTTTCCAAAACACCTCACCTCGCACACAGTATACCACAAACTGCAACATTTGTCCATATGAAAGCGCGAGAAAATACCTTGCATTTTGAAAAAGCGGGCTTTATAATAAAGGTAGAATATTATGCAGAAAGGAAGTTCTCACTATGACACCTTCTTTGGCGCTTATTGAAAAAATCAACAACGGTCAGTACGACAAAAAATTCGAGCTGTTGTACGGCGAAGATGTTGCTGCCCAGCGCGAGCGCTACATCGACGCAGTCAAAGGGTTTACAGAAACCTTCGGAGAACCGACCACCAACCTTTTGCTGTTCTCCGCCCCCGGTCGCACCGAAATCGGCGGTAACCACACCGACCATAACCACGGCCGTGTGTTGGCAGGCAGTGTTAACCTCGATGTCATCGCGGTGGTTGCCGTGTCTGCGGAAAATCGTATTCGCGTGAAATCCCAAGGCTATGATATGGATACGGTTATGCTGGACGAACTTACCCCCAAGCAGGAAGAACTCAACCGTTCCGCCTCCCTCATCCGCGGTACAGCGGCGCGCTTTGCCGAATTGGATTACAAAATCGGCGGCTTTGACGCTTATACCACCTCCAACGTGCTCAAGGGCTCGGGGCTTTCCAGCTCTGCGGCGTTTGAAGTGTTGGTTGGCGTTATTTTGAGCGAGTTGTATAATGAAAGTGTTGTTTCTGCCGTAGAAATCGCCAAAATCGCGCAGTTCGCAGAACGCGTCTTCTTTGGCAAGCCCTGCGGTTTGATGGACCAGATGGCGTCCTCTGTCGGCAACATTATTACCATTGACTTTGAAAGCACCGAAGAGCCCGTTATCGAAAAGGTCGACTTTGACTTTGCCAAAACGGGTCACGCGCTGTGTATCGTGGACGTCGGCGGTAACCACGCGGATCTGACCCACGAATATGCGGCGGTTCCCGGCGAGATGAAGAAAATTGCCGAGGAAATGGGCGTATCCTTCCTGCGCGAGATTACGCTGGAACAGCTTCTGCCCCGTATCGCCGAGCTGCGCAAACTTCACGGTGACCGCGCAGTGCTGCGTGCCATTCACTTCCTCAAGGATAACGACCGCGTTGTGGATGAAGTGAACGCGCTGAAAGCCGGCGATTTTGAAGCCTTCAAACAGCTCGTTATCGCGTCGGGCAACTCCTCTTTTGAATACCTGCAGAACGTGTACACCACCTGCGACGTTACCGAACAAGGTATGTCCCTCGCTCTGGCGCTTGCACAGCACGTGCTGGAAGGCAGAGGTGCCTGGCGTGTACACGGCGGCGGCTTCGGCGGCACCACCCAAAACTTTGTACCTAACGACCTGCTTCCCGCATTCCGCGAGGTCATTGAAGGTGTGTTCGGTGAAGGCACCTGCCACGTATTGCATATCCGTCCGTACGGCGGCGTATGCGTAGACAAGATTTAAGGAGTGTGTTACTATGGCTGAATTGCGCAAACATCCGCTGACTAATGACTGGATTATGATTGCATCCCACCGTCAGAACCGTCCGCAGATGCCCAAGGACTATTGTCCCTTCTGCCCGGGTTCGGGTAAAGTGCCGGACAACTACACCGTACATAAATACGATAATGATTTCCCTGCATTGTCTCAAAATCCCCCTGCACCCGACGCTTTAGCGGATGATTTCTTCGAGACCGCACCCTGCTACGGCAAATGTGAAGTTATCCTCTACTCCCCCGAGCATACCGTCACCCTGCCCGAACTGCCCACCCCGCATATCCGCGAGCTTGTGGACCTGTGGGCAGACCGTTTTACCGAGATTTCCGCAGATAAAAACATCAAATACGTATTCATTTTCGAAAATCGCGGCGACGTTGTCGGTGTAACGATGCCCCACCCGCACGGTCAGATTTACGGCTACTCCTTTATGCCGAAAAAGTTGGAATTAGAAGTAGAAAACGCGAAAAAACATATGGCGGAAAAGGGCAAATGCTTATTCTGCGATATGCTGGACCACGAAGTGGCGTTCGGCGAGCGTATCATCTTCAAAAACGAACATTTCACCGTGTTTTTGCCCTTCTTCACCGAATATCCCTACGGCATTTACATTATGAGCAATGCTCATAAATCCAACATCACCCAATTTACCGACGAAGAACGCACCGCTCTGGCAGAAACTCTCCGTCAGGCAACGGGTACGCTGGACAGCCTGTTCGGATATAAATTCCCGTATATGATGTGTATGTACAACGAGCCGGTCAACGGCGAGGAGGATTACGGTGATATCTTCCATTGGCATATTGCTTTCTATCCCCCGATGCGTTCCGCTGACAAGGTGAAGTTCAACGCTTCCAGCGAAACGGGTGCCTGGGCACACTGCAATCCCACCTGTCCCGAAGACACCGCAAAAGAACTCCGCGAAGCGTATGAGCGCTTTATGGCAAAATAAGTGTTATTAAAAAACGCTGTCATCTTTTGATGACAGCGTTTTGTTGTCTTTATAAACCGTTTTGCATTTTTGCGGCGGTTAAGGTGTTTCTCATTAACATCGCGATGGTCATAGGACCAACACCGCCGGGGACGGGGGTGATGTAACCCGCGATGGGCTCGACGTTATCAAAATCCACGTCGCCGCACAGCTTGCCGTTTTCGTCTCTGTCCATACCGACATCAATGACAGCGGCGCCCTCTTTCACCATATCTGCGGTGATAAATTTCGGCTTGCCCACCGCGGCGACAAGAATATCCGCCGTGCGGCAAACCTCTTTTAAGTTCTGCGTACGGGAATGGCAAATGGTAACCGTGCCGTTTTTCTGTAAAAGGAGCATCGCCATCGGCTTACCCACGATATTACTTCTACCCACCACAACGCAGGTCTTGCCTTCGATTTGCACACCCGAGCGGGCAAGCAGTTCCATCACGCCTGCGGGGGTACAAGGCAGAAAGCTGTAATCGCCAATCATTATGTGACCGACGTTGGTTGCGTGAAACGCGTCCACGTCCTTTTCGGGAGCAATCGCCTCAATAACCGTTTTATCGGACAAGGGCTTGGGTAACGGTAACTGACAGAGAATACCGTGAATATCCTGTCTTTCGTTGAGCTTGCGTACCACCTCTAACAACTCTTGTTCGGTGGTAGTAGCGGGCAGGGTAATTTCCTCGGAATAAAAGCCAACGTCCGCGCACGCTTTTTTCTTGTTGTTTACGTAAATGCGAGATGCGGGGTCATCACCCACCAAAATCACCGCCAGACCCGGGGTGATACCTTTTTCTTTTAAAAGTGCCGTTTCCGCCGCGACCTCTCCGCGTACCGCGGCGGCAATCGCTTTGCCGTCAATGCGTTTCGCCATTGTTGTTTTCCTCCTTTATCTCATCCGTATACACGTCATCTTCCTTCTCTTCCCGAATGCCGATAGCACGCTCGATTGCCCGATTCATATTTTCGGCTTCTTCCTCGGTAAAGGCAGGCGCAGGGGTAACAGTCGGCATCGCAGATGCCTTTTTCGTACGGGTGCGCAATACATAATACAGCAACACGCCGCCGACCACACAGATAAGCGCCAATACCTGCGACACACGCAGTGAGCCGAGCATTAAGCTGTCGGTGCGCAAGCCTTCAATCATAAAACGGCCTGCACCGTACCAAATAATATAGGTGCAAAACAGTTTGCCCTTAAAGGTGTACTGCTTTTTGGAAAGGGTATGTAACAGCAAAAACCCCAAAAAGCACCACAGAGACTCATACAGAAAGGTGGGGTGTACAGGCAGTGCGGGGTCGTATCCGCTGCCGTTCACACCCGACGCAATAATACTGCCGGTCATACCCCACGGCAGTGTCGTGTTGCCGCCGAACGCTTCCTGATTAAAGAAGTTGCCCCAACGACCAAGAGTCTGGCCGATAAAGAAGCCAATGGACGCTAAATCGAACATTGCCCACATATTGACTTTTTTCAGTTTACACATCCATATCCCCGTCAGAAACGCCGCCAAAACACCGCCGTAGATAGCGAGACCGCCTTCCCAAATACGCAAAACCTTCAGCGGCTGTTCCCAAAGGGTCTCAATACCGTTGTTAAAAATGATATAATACACACGGGCACCCAATACGGCAAGCACCGTACTGACAAGCACCACGTCGGTCATCGGGTCGAGGTCGATGTCAAAGCGTTTTTTCGCTGTTTTTACCGCGTACAGTACCGCGAGAAGAAAACCCACCGCTATTAAAAGACCGTACCAACGAACTGAAAACGGGATACCGAAAAGGGTAAATTCCACCAACACGGGACTTATCGAAAACTCCCAGCCAAGCGCAGGAAAACAAATAGATTCCATTATTCGTGTCACCTTTCGTTTACAATAGATATCACCTTGTTGTCGGCAAGCAGACAACGATGCAGTACATCCTCTACAGATTGTACATCAAGAGCAGCAACGCTGTCAATGAGCGAAAACGGTTTTCTGCCGTACATATAGTCATCAAGGAGCCAATCGGCACAGCTTTCCACATCGTTAAGGCCTGCAATCAGCCGCCCGTAAAACGCTTTCTTTTCTTCCTCGAAAACCTCTGCATCAATGCCCTCGCGCTTTAAACGGTCAATCTCTGCACCCAGCATATCGGCGATACGGTCGGGGTTACTGCTTTCACCGCTGAACAGGAAAGCCGCATATCCCGCGCCTTCAAAATACGCGGCATCAAACGTTTCGTTAATAAGACCTTCTTCCAGCAAACGGGTATACAACGGCGAGCCACTGCCTGCCAGCAGTTCCAATAACAGCTCCGCCGCCACCAATTCGGTGGCCGTATGCACATACCCCGCCGCCACAGGCTCTTTAAATCCGATATAAAACAGTGGTGCGGCAATCGGCATAGCAGCCTCTACACGTGTTTTTTGCACCGTCGGAGGCTCCTGTACAGGTACACGCTCCAACGTGAACGGTTGGGCAGGCTTCAACACACGGTCAGCCACCTCTTCTACCGTTTTTGCGTCAATGTTGCCGCTTATCACCAACGCCATATTGTGCAAATTATAAAAGGTGCGATAACATTTATACAGTAAATCGGGTGTAATTTGAGCAATAGACTCCACCGTACCCGCAATATCTTCGCGGACAGGATGCTTCTCATACATACACCGCAACATCTGAAACAACGACAAACGGTCGGGATTATCCTCGCCCATACGGATTTCCTGCCCGATGATACCACGCTCTTTTTCCACACTCGCGTCGGTAAAATACGGATTTTGTACAAAATCCAGCAAAATCTCCAACGATTCCGCCACGTTTTCGGTACAGGAAAACAGATACGCCGTTTGCATAAAGCTTGTGTATGCGTTTGCCGAAGCACCCGTTTTGGCGTATTTTTGGAAAGCATCTCCATCTTCATTTTCAAAGAGTTTATGCTCTAAATAATGCGCAATACCCGCAGGCACGTGCAGCTGTTCACCGTCCACCGCAAAATCATTGTCCACCGAGCCGTAACGGGTACCGATAACGGCATAGGCAGAGGAAAAACCTTCTTTGGGCAATACGTAGATAGGCAGCCCCGTCGGATGTACACCGAAATACACCGTTTCCGCGGCTTTTTCCGCGGTTATCACTTCCCAATTCATACGCTTCCCCCTTCAGGCAACACAGCAAATACACTCTGCAACGTAACGGTTTTGGCAATCGCCGCCACCTCATCGGCGGTAATGGTCTGCAGCAACGCCACCGCCTGAGCAGGGGTCATTTGGGCTGGGGTATTGCTCTGCCCCATCAACCATAACACCATACTGCTCTGTAAATTCTCCTTGTCAAGAAATACGTTTTTTAAATACAACCGCGCCGTTTCCAAATCCTCGTCCGAAAACGCGCCGTCTTTTAACACCTGCAGCTGTTCAAGAATAGCGGCCTCCGCTTTTTGAACATTGGCGGCCTCCACACCGCAATCCACCATCATAACACCTTTGATACGGTCAAAATGGGCGCGGCAATAGTAACAAAGGCTCATTTTCTCGCGCACGTTGCGGAATAAAAGTGAATTCGGCGAGCCGCCAAACAGCGATGCCATCAAGCGCGCCGCCATCACCTCGCGCGTTTGCGGTTCTGACGCACCCACCACAAAACCGAGGGTCAACTTCGCCTGCGCCACCGCCATACGTTCCTCTCCGCGTCGTATCTCTGCCGCCGCGGTTGCCGTTTTCGTAGTGCACGGTGCCGCTTCTCGCCGAATGCCGACAAAAGACCGTTTAATTGCCGCCTTTACGGCGTCGCCGTTATCGGTCGAGGCATAGAACCAATGAAACCGCGCTGTTTTGAGCAGCTTTCTCCACGCCGCGGTTACCGTTTCTTTGGTAAGCGCTGCCGCAGCTTGTTCGGTACCAATGGCAGGTATACTGTACACGTCGTTGGGAACAAGCAGTCCTTCCGCTTTGGCACGCGCATACGCGCGCTTGTCATTTATCTGTGCGGCAATGCGTTCTGACAGGCATCGTTTTTCCTGCGTAAAATCCTCCGCGTCGAAAAAACCGTCTTCGGCCAGATGCGGAGAAAACAGCATTTCCAACAGCAGCTCTGCCACCTGTGCCGCCACGTCCTCCCCGTTAAAGGTGAAGCGATTATCAATACACTGTGCCGTCAATGTCAGCAACTGACAATCGCCCAGACGCTGTACCCCGGCAAATACCGCTGCGCCGTACAAGCGGCTTAAACGGCGGTGCATCGCTATCAAGGTAGGGGTTTTCGCCGTAGCGCGCGTTAACAGCGCCGGCAACAATGCATATGCCGCCGCTGTTTCCTCGCTGAGCGGCACAAAAATACCTACCGATAAGCGCGCGGTCTTAAAGCGCGGGTCGGGCAACGCTGTAAAGGTGATGCCGTCAAAAAGTTCTTCTTTATTCATAGGCACAGTATCTCTCCTATCTTAATCCACTTCACATATATACAGTATGTGCTTTTTCTTTAAAAAAACTGCGGCAGGAAAATCCTGCCGCAATATACTTAGCCAAAAGCGTTCAAACCCGAACCAGCCTTAAAGGGCGATTTTTCGGGAGCTTTCGGCTCATTGTCGCACATAGGCGACAGCCTTATGTGCTCCACTTCACCAAAATCTCCACAAAAAAAGCGCGCCTTTTAGGTCGCAGAATTTTGTGATTAACGGATTTTTTGGTGAGCAAGGCAAAAACGGAACGAATACTGTATATATTCGTGAGTATTTTAACGACGCCTCAGC
>JAZSED010000132.1:0-6540 GCA_045531495.1 Acutalibacteraceae bacterium | reverse complement strand
GCCGCGTCTTTGCCCAAACCGTTGAGGATAACACGCAAGGGTTTTTTACGTGCTTTGTTAGCGGTACGTGCAATACCGATAGCACCTTCAGCAGCTGCGAAGGATTCATGACCGGCGAGGAACGCAAAGCAGTCGGTTTCTTCGGACAACAGCATTTTGCCGAGGTTACCGTGACCAAGACCAACTTTACGCTGTTCTGCAACAGAACCCGGTACGCAGAATGCCTGCAGACCTTCACCGATAACAGCGGATGCTTCCGCAGCGTCGGTGATACCACGTTTCAGAGCGAGCGCAACACCCAGGGTGTACGCCCACACTGCGTTTTCAAAAGCGATGGGCTGTACGCCCTTGACGATAGCTTCCACGTCGATGCCTTTGGACAGGCACAGCTCGCGGCAAGCTTCCATCGAGCCGAGGTCGTTCTCGGCAAGGAATTTTTCAATCTTAGCAAGGCGTCTGTCCTTGCCTTCGAATTTTACATCGTTTGCCATGTTCACAACCTCCTATATTATTCTTCACGCGGGTCAATGTACTTCGCAGCGGAATCGAAGCGACCGTACTGACCGATGTTGTTTTTGTATGCTTCGTTCGGTTCGGCGCCGTGACGGATGTCTTCCAGCATTTTGCCGAGTTTTACGAACTGATAACCGATAACTTCGCCTTCTTCGTCGAGGGCGATTTTGGTAACATAACCTTCCGCCATTTCGAGGTAACGAACACCTTTGGCGTTAGTGGAGTACATGGTACCAACCTGAGAACGAAGACCTTTACCAAGGTCTTCAAGACCTGCACCGATGGACAGACCGTCTTCGGAGAAAGCGGACTGGGTACGGCCGTACACGATCTGCAGATACAGCTCACGCATAGCAACGTTGATAGCGTCGCAAACGAGGTCGGTGTTCAAGCATTCCTGCAGGGTTTTGCCGGGCAGGATTTCCGCCGCCATAGCAGCAGAGTGGGTCATACCGGAGCAACCGATGGTTTCAACCAAAGCTTCTTCAACAATGCCGTTTTTGACATTGAGGGTCAGCTTACAGGTGCCCTGCTGCGGAGCACACCAGCCGATACCGTGGGTCAGACCGGAGATGTCGTTTACGTTGTAGGCTTTTACCCATTTGCCCTCTTCGGGAATGGGCGCGGGACCGTGATGCGGGCCCTTTTTGACTACACACATGTTTTCAACTTCATGGGAATAGTTCATGGTTATTCTCCTTTCGTTTTTGCGTTCCCAAACACCCTTTATTATACGCAATTTTTTACCTTTACGCAAGAGGGTATTGTGAGTTTTTTAACATTCTTTTCCAAAAAATATGCCTTTCCCGCAGGAAAGGCATATAAATTGCTTATTAGTCGCTGATAAACGGCAACAAAGCAATCTGACGAGCGCGTTTGATAGCGGTGGTCAGATCTCTCTGGTGACGAGCGCAGGTGCCGGTTACACGACGGGGCAGGATTTTCGCACGCTCGGACATAAAACGACGCAAGCGGGAAATATCTTTATAGTCGATGAATTCGACTCTGTCCACGCAGAACTGGCAGACCTTACGACGGCCTTTACGAGCGCCGGGGCGTTCGCTTCTTTCAAACTTTTCAGCCATGATGGGGCCTCCTTTTCACGAATTTAGTAGGTACTACGATTAGAACGGCAGGTCTTCTTCACCCAACAATTCTTCAAAATCGCCGCCTTTGTCGTTAGAGAACGCAGGCTGCGGCTCGGTATATTGGGGAACCTGGGAATCGTAGCGGGGAGCAGCATTGTCACTGCTCTTGGACTCGGCAAAGAACGCATTGTCAACGACCACCTCATACGCGGTACGTTTGTTGCCGTCTCTGTCGGTGTAGTTGCGGCTCTGCAAGGAACCTTGCAGGGCAATACGCTGTCCCTTACGGAAGAAACGCGTAATGAACTCCGCAGTGCCGCGCCACGCAACACAGTTGATAAAGTCGCTCTGACGCTCTTGGCCTTTCGGCTGATAAGCGCGGTCAACAGCAACACAAAAACTCGTTACGTTAACGCCGTTTTGGGTGGATTTCAATTCAGGATCCGCTACCAAGCGACCCATAAGACAAATCACATTCATCTCTTAAAATCCTCCTTACACGTCTTTGCGGATAACCATGGAACGGAGAACGCCGTCGGTAATTCTTGCGACACGTTCGAGTTCCGCCGGGAATTCGGGGCCGCTTACGAAGTTGTAAAGAACGTAATCGCCTTCTGCTTCGTCATTGATGAGGTACGCGAGTTTGCGTACACCCCAAGCGTCGACCTCGCCGATTTCCGCGTTCTGCTCGATCAAAGTCTGAAACTTCTCCTTGATCGCAGCAACGCCTTCTTCCCCTACTTTCGTGGAGAAAATGAGGACCGCCTCATAGGAACCTTTTACTGTGGGCATAGTTGTTGCACCTCCTTACGGACTAATGGCCCTGTCCTTCTAAACAGAGCAAGGATAGCATGTTTGCACATGCAGGGTAAAGTATACCATTTTGTCCCAAAATAGTCAAGAGAAAAATAAAAAATATATTTTTCCCTTTACAAGTGCCGATACTTTTTGTATAATAATGCAGTAATGAAAGGGAGTATTTAACTATGCTGCAATTTGAAGAACTGCGACTGCGCCTTGAAGGCTTATTACCGGGTATCAAAGAGCTCGAAAGTGCCATTGGTCTTGCACAATTGGAACGCGAAGCGGATGAGTTGGATGCCAAGGCTGCTGCCCCCGGTTTTTGGGATAATATGGAAGAAGCGCAGAAGATAAGCCAACGTACCGCGAATATCAAGGACAAGATTTCTGCTTACAAGCAGTTGCTTGCCGACCACGAGGACACCTTAACCCTCATTGAACTCGCCAACGAAGCGGAGGACCTTTCCCTTTTGGACGAGTGCGTGGAAGCGGTGGAGAAAATCGAAAAATCCATGGAAAAGCAACGCCTTTCCACCCTGCTTTCGGGCGAATATGACGGCAAAAACGCCATTATGACCTTCCACGCGGGTGCAGGTGGCACTGAAGCACAGGATTGGGCGGAAATGCTGTACCGTATGTACACCCGTTGGGCGGAAACTCACGGTTTTCAGTACAAAATCCTCGATTATCTCGACGGTGACGATGCGGGTCTTAAGAGCGCATCCATTGAAATCATCGGTGAAAACGCTTACGGCTATTTAAAGAGCGAAGCGGGTGTTCACCGTTTGGTGCGCGTCTCCCCCTTCGATGCTTCAGGAAGACGGCACACATCCTTCTCCGCCGTGGAAGTCATCCCCGAGCTTGACAACACCGTACAGATTGAAATTCGTCCCGAAGATATCAAAATGGACGTGTTCCGCGCATCCGGCGCAGGCGGTCAGCACATCAACAAAACCTCCTCCGCCGTGCGTTTGACCCACATCCCGACGGGTATCGTGGTGGCGTGTCAGAATGAACGCAGTCAGTTCCAAAACAGAGATAAGGCCATGGATATGTTAAAATCCAAATTGGTGGAAATCAAGGAACGCGAGCATTTGGACCGTATCGAAGACATTAAGGGCGCACAAGCACAGATTGCCTGGGGCAGTCAGATTCGTTCCTACGTCTTTATGCCGTACACCTTGGTAAAAGACCACCGCACAGGTTACGAAATGGGTAACATCAACGCGGTTATGGACGGCGATTTGGACGGCTTTATCAACGCCTATCTCACTGCCGCCAACAACGGCACATTAGGGTATAAAGAATAACAAAAAACACGGTTTGCGTTGCAAACCGTGTTTTTTGTTACAGATATTTTTTAACAATCGTTTTCATATCATCCCAATAGTTTTCCATTTCCTGTACCAATTTAAATTGGGTACGGCAACGTACAAGATTATGTTCCGCGTACTTGGTTTTAAAATACACGTCTCCGCGCAGGTAATCTTCTAAAAAGCGCATACCGCATTCAACGGTCATCATCTTTGCACCTTCGGGCAACAACATAATTTCCCCTTCTGTCAACAGACCGCCGCACCCTTCCAGAAAGCCCTTTACGTATGCTTCAAACAGGGTAAGGTCTAACTGTACTTTAGAAAGATCTTTTTCATCCTCTGCCGCGGTGCTCGCGCCAAAGCGAATAGCATCGCCGAAATCGGTGACCGAAAAGCCGGGCATCACGGTGTCAAGGTCAATGACACACAGTGCTTTTCGTGTTTTTTTATCCAGCATTACGTTGTTGGATTTGGTGTCGTTATGGGTCACACGCAACGGCAATACGCCCGCAATATACGCTTTGTACAGCGTGGGATAGAACTTCTCTCTCGCCTTGACAAATTCAATTTCCGCCAAAGCGTCTGCCGCACGGTGGCACACGTCTTTCTGCACAGCATCCAAAAAATCGCGAAACCGCTTGGGCGTATTATGGAAATCGGGCAACGTTTCCACCAACGTATCGGCAGGAAAATCATTCAGATGCCGCTGGAACATACCAAACGCTACCGCGCACTGATAAAAATCTTCGGGATTTTCAGTGGTTTCCAAACAAATGGAATCTTCCACAAATTCATACATACGCCAACAGTAGCCGCCGTCAAAATAGCATTTCTTGCCATCCTTGGTCGCAACCATACGCAAAATACCACGCGGGTCATCCACCTTCGTTTTCAAGAAATCGGTAACCTTTTCAATATTGGTAATCACCTGCATCGGGTCCTTAAAAATACGGGTATTGACTGCCTGCATAATGTACCGTTTGGTCGTATTGTCCTCACCGGGACACAAGACGAGAAACGTATCGTTAATGTGTCCGTTTCCGTACGGTTTACAGCCACTTGCAGGCTGGGGTAAGTTAAACTGCTTTACAGCTCGCCAAATGTTTTCCATAGGGTGCTTCCTTGCCTTCCTTGTCAAAGTGTGTTACAGTTTATCGCGGCATCCAAACGTCGCCGCGTAATATTACGGTTTCGATCTGCATATCGTCGTTGATTACCAGCAAATCGGCATCACAGCCTACCGCGATACGGCCTTTACGGGTCGCGCCAATCAGTTTTGCAGGGGTAGCGGTTGCCATCTGCACGGCATCATCAAACGGGATACCGCACCTCACGCAGGTGCAAACACAATCCCACAAGGTAGACGAGCTGCCTGCCACGGTTTGGGTACCTGCAATACGTGCAACACCGTCTCGTTTTTCGACGGTGAGTCCACCCGCTTCGTATGTGCCGTCGGGCAGTCCCGCGGGACGGATGCTGTCACTTATCATCACCATACGGTCAGGGCCGAACATTTTATAGGTCGCCATCAGCACAGGCGGTAGCACGTGAAACCCGTCACAGATTACCTGCACATATTGTTGCCGTTCAAAAGCAGCTCCCACGGGACCGGGTGCGCGGTGATGAAACGGCGGCATCGCATTATATGTATGAGTAAGGCAGGTGGCACCCCAATCAAATGCCGCAAGCGCGGTTTCATAGTCACAATCGGTGTGACCGAGGGATACGACCATATCCTGTGATGCACGGCGAATAAACGCCTCACTCCCCTCTACTTCGGGGGCTACCGTTATCATACGGATGTTTTTAAAGCGAGCCAAATCCTCGAAGCAGGGCTTCTTAATATTGTTAGGGTCTTGTGCACCTTTTTGAGATTCCGCAATAAATGGGCCTTCAAAATGAAAACCCAAGATTTCTGCACCGGGAAAATCGGTTTTCGCATCGGTTACCCGTTGCAGATCGTCGTATCCCATTGTCATAGTGGTCGGTAAAAAAGATGTGGTACCGTGCGATGCGTATACGCGGCATAGCGTTTCAAAGTCCGCATCCATCGTATCATACCCTAACATACCGTGGGTATGCACGTCCACAAGGCCGGGGATAACACGTTTTCCGCCGATGTCCACGCCGCCGGCTACGGGTGTACCCGTAATAGCGGCGATTTTGCCGTGTTCTAAAATCAAAGTCCAAAGTTTTCCTGCGATAAGACAATTGTTGAGTATCATTTACCCACCCCATTTCTTATATACCATACAACATTTTTTTGAAAAAAGCAAGACGGCTTATAAAAAGTATACACAACAAAGCACGGTGTGGCTTTTGCCACACCGTGCTTTGTTCATATCCGCGCGAGAAGGGCGGGTAATTCGTGTAAATGGGTAACGGTATAATCGGGTTGTGTATGGTCGGGCGCCTTTACACCTTTCGGATTAAACCAAACGGTGGTGATTCCCGCATTTTTACCGCCTTTTATGTCCGAGGAGATGCTGTCACCGATGATTACCGCCTTTTCCTTTGTAAAATCGGGAATTTCGGCAAACACCGCATCAAAAAAGCGGGTGTCAGGTTTGTTAAAGCCCACTTCTTCGGAAATAAACATCTTTTCAAAATATGTGTGAATATTCGATGAGCCAATACGGCTTCTTTGAATGTCAGTAGAGCCGTGTGACACCAAAAACAAACGATATTCACGGGACAATGTCTCCAGCAATTGCTCTGCGCCGTCAACAAAGTAGTGACCAATGCTTAAGTTTTTCTCATACGTACGTGCCGCCAAAACGGGTGAAATATCCATACCGAATTCGTGAAACAACAATTCATAT
>JAZSED010000065.1:0-8654 GCA_045531495.1 Acutalibacteraceae bacterium | reverse complement strand
AATGGTCGCCCCTACGGTGTTGTAATAATTTTGTACAAATGAATTTGTGCGCACACGCAAGGAATGACACCGCACGAGGGTGTTTTTGCGGTTGCGGCGGGTTATTTTCTGCGTTTTTATGCAAAACGAAAGCAAAAATTCGGCTAATTTGCCAAAACTGCATAAAAACACAAAATTCGTGAAAAAAATAACGAATTTTACTAGCATTTTTGTGAAAACTCTGCTATAATGTACGGTGGTGTATGCTATATGCAAAAAAACGCATAAAAGAGGCATACGAAAGACAAGGAGGAAAGGCAATATGCAGAAAAAAATCAGTTCGCTGCCCTTCAAGGGTACCCCCGAACAGGCCGCGCAGTTGCAGAAGGTCATCGACGAGAACAAGCACGATAAAAGCCGTCTGATGGGCGTTATGCAGGATGCGCAGAACATTTACGGGTATCTCCCGATCGAAGTACAGCAGATGATCGCTGACGGTATGGGCGTTCCGCTGGAAAAGGTTTACGGCGTGGCGACCTTCTATGCGCAGTTCGCGCTGTCCCCCAAGGGTGAGTACAACATCTCCGTTTGCTTGGGCACCGCTTGCTACGTAAAAGGCTCGGGCGATCTGTTCGACAAAATCTCCGAAATCCTCGGTATCGGTGCTGACGAATGTACCGCCGACGGTAAATTCTCCCTGACCGCTTGCCGTTGTATCGGCGCTTGCGGCTTGGCTCCCGTTCTGACCGTTAACGATGAAGTGTACGGCCGTCTGGGTGTTGACGATGTTCCCGGTATTCTTGCTAAATACGGAGCGTAAAGTATGAAGATTTGTACCATTCGTGATTTGCTGGATGCCAAGGTGGTTGCCGGCGAAGAAAACCTCGGAAAACACGTGTACTCCGCTTGCGGCAGCGATATGATGAGCGACGTGCTCGCGTACGTAAAAGACCAGGCGGTTTTGCTCACGGGTCTTATCAACCCGCAGGTCATTCGCACCGCGGAAATGATGGACATGGTGTGCGTGGTGTTTGTGCGTTCCAAACAGCCCACCGCTGAAATGGTGCGTTTGGCAGAGGAAAGCGGTCTCGTTTTGCTTGCCACCGACAAACGTCTGTACGAGGCGTGCGGTATCCTTTACAAGAGCGGTCTTGTGGGGAACAGAGTGAGGGAGACAGGCGTATGAGTGAAGTACTTTCGTTCCACTTTGACGTAGACGGGGACAACTTCACATCTGCGGGACAGGCATCTGTACAGGTCAAGAAGAATCTGCGACAGTTAGGGTTGTCTCCTGAAATCATTCGCCGTGTATCCATTGCGATGTATGAGGGCGAAATCAATATGGTTATCCACGCGGGCGGCGGTCATGCCGAGGTGCGTGTGATGGAGGATGCCATTGAAATCATTCTCACCGACCATGGCCCCGGCATCGCGGATATTGAGCAAGCGATGCAGGCAGGCTTTTCTACCGCGCCCGATACGATTCGGTCGTTAGGGTTCGGCGCGGGTATGGGCTTGCCGAATATGAAGCGCTATACCGACAGCATGGAGATTGATTCTACGGTCGGTGAAGGCACTAAGATTACTATGAGGGTAAACTTCGAGTAGGTGACAGAGAATGCATACATATGAACATTCGGTGCATTTGGACCCGCAGAAATGTACGGGCTGTACCACCTGCCTTAAGCATTGTCCCACCGAGGCGATTCGTGTACGCGACGGCCATGCCGTTATTAACGAATCGCGGTGTATCGACTGCGGTGAGTGCATCCGTGTGTGTCCGCACAAAGCGAAAAAAGCAGTGTGCAACACGCTGGACGCCATGGACGGGTTCAAGTGGAAAATTGCCTTGCCCGCGCCTGCACTTTACGGTCAGTTTGATAACCTTGACGACGTGGACTACGTGCTGAGCGGTCTTTTGAAGCTGGGTTTTGACCAGGTGTACGAGGTGTCGCAGGCGGCGGAAATGGTTTCTGCCTATACCCGCTTGTATCTTGCTACCGAAGGGGTAAAGAAACCCGTTATCAGCGCCGCTTGCCCTGTTATCGTGCGTCTCATCTCTTTGCGTTTTCCGTCATTGGAGGATAACGTAATGCGGATGCTGCCGCCGATGGAGATAGCGGCAAAGCTCGCAAGAGAAAAGGCCTTGCAGGAACATTCCGAACTGCAGCCCGAGGACATCGGCGTGTGTTTCCTGTCTCCGTGTCCCGCAAAAGCAAGTTACGTAAAAAACGGCTTTGGGGACTATATGAGTCAGGTTAATGCCGTGGTACCGATAAACGATGTGTACTTTAAGCTCATTAACGAAATGAAGCCGAACGATCTGCCCGCACAGCTTTCCCAATCGGGGATGATAGGTGTCGGTTGGGCAACCAGCGGCGGCGAAGCCGCGGCGTTGTTCAACGACAGTTATTTGGCGGCGGACGGTATTGAAAACGTCATCCGCGTGTTGGATCAGATTGAAAACGGCAATATTCCGCAATTGGAATTTGTAGAACTCAATGCCTGTACGGGCGGTTGTGTCGGCGGTGTGCTCACCGTACAAAATCCGTTTATTGCGAAAGCACGACTGCAAAATCTTCGACGCTTTTTACCGGTGTCGCAAAACTTTTTGCCGTCGGAAGAACAGTATATTCCCGCGCACTACTTCTTTAACGAACTTCCCGCATACAGACCGATAGCGCAATTAAGCAGCAATATGGCAAAATCGATGCGTATGATGGCGGATATCCAAAGCCTGCGCGCGGCTTTGCCGGGCCTTGACTGCGGCGCTTGCGGTGCACCCACCTGCCGCGCTTTTGCGGAGGACGTGGTACGAGGAAGAGCGGACGAAAAAGCGTGCGTTGTAGCAAACAGCAAAAAGGAGGGGTAACCTGTGACCGTACGTGAAATGGCAGATGCCGTAGGCTTAAAAGCGGCGGCTTTACCTGACGGCGACCGTGAGGTTAGCGGCGTATACATAGGTGACCTGCTCAGTTGGGTAATGGGTCGCGCGAAGGCAGACGACGCGTGGATAACCATTATGTCCAACCAAAACATTGTAGCGGTTGCGACCCTCGCTGACACCGCCGCCGTTATTTTGGCGGAAGGGGTCACCCCCGACGACGGAGTGGCTGCCTTGGCAGAGCAAAAAGGGGTCAATATTCTCACATCCGACCTTGCCGCGTATGAAACGGCAGTGAAGATACGGGATTGCTTATGAAACACCGCTACTACTACGATTTGCATATCCATTCCTGCTTGTCTCCTTGCGGAGACAACGACAATACCCCAAACAATCTGGCGGGTATGGCGACCTTGGCGGGATTGCAAATTATGGCACTTACCGACCACAACACCTGTAAAAACTGCCCTGCGTTTTTCGCGGCGGCAAAAAAGCAGGGCATCATCCCCGTGGCGGGTATGGAGCTGACCACCGCGGAAGATATCCATATGGTGTGTCTGTTTCCAACGTTAGAGCAGGCAATGGCGTTCGATAAAGAAATCGAAGGCCGCCGTGTTCTGATAGAAAACCGCCCCGACATTTTCGGTGACCAATGGATTTTGGACGAAAATGATGAGAAAATCGGAGAAGAACCGTACCTGCTATCCAATGCCACCACCGTGACCTTGGAAGAAAGTATCCCGCTTGCCCAAAGCTTTGGCGGCGTGTGCTATCCCGCGCACATTGACCGCGATGCCAACGGGATTATTGCCACCTTGGGTGCGTTGCCGCCCGACCTGCCTTTCACCGCCGTGGAATTACACGACGGGGAAAAGGAAACGGTGTACGCAGAGCAAATACCGCAAGGGTGCCGCGTGACGGTTGGCAGTGACGCCCACTATTTGTGGGACATACGGGACAAAGACAGGTTTGTGGAATTAGAGGATGAACCGTACAGCAGTCAGTTGGTGCGTGAACGCTTATTGGCGTGGCTCGGAGGGAAAGAATGAAAGAGTTATCCTTAAACATTCTGGACATCGTGGAAAATTCGGTCAAAGCGGGTGCCTCGCTTACCGAAATTTTGCTCACCGAGCAAGGAAACGCGCTCACCATCACCATCCGCGATGACGGTTGCGGTATGGATGCGGAAACGGTAAGAAGGGTCACCGACCCCTTTTACACTACCCGTACCACCCGCGCGGTGGGGTTAGGATTGCCGCTTTTAAAATTAGAAGCGCAACAAACGGGCGGCGACGTGACGGTAACGTCGCGGGATACAGCCACCTATCCCGATACCCACGGCACAGAGGTGACGGCGGTGTTTTACACCGACCATATCGACTGTCCGCCGATAGGGGATATCCCCGCAACGGTGGTCACGCTGGTACAAGGGCATCCCGATACCGATTTTCTGTTTGTGCATACGAACGGCGAAAATGAGGTGCGGTTTGACACCCGTGAAATACGGGAAATTCTCGAAGGTGTCCCGTTGGACAGTTTCGAAGTGTTACAATGGATTCAAGGTTTTCTTGCCGAAGGGTACGAGAGCTTATGAATATAAAAAGGTATAACATTCTGACGAAAGGAAGATTTGTATGAAAAGTTTAGCAGAACTCCAGGCAATCAAAGAGAAAATGCAAGGCAAAGTTGCTCTGCGTGAAGGCAGCAGTGACAAGCGTGTCGTGGTCGGCATGGCAACCTGCGGTATCGCCGCGGGTGCACGTCCCGTTCTCGCCGCTTTTGTTGAGCAGGTAAACGAGGCAGGTCTTGTAGCGAACGTTACCGTTACCCAGACCGGTTGTATCGGTATTTGCCAATTCGAACCCGTTGTGGAAGTGTTTGAAGCGGGCAAAGAAAAGGTCACCTATGTAAAGATGACCCCTGATAAGGTTGCACGTGTGGTGGAAGAGCACTTAAAAGGCGGCAAGCCTGTTGCGGAATTCACCCTCGCGAATAATCAAGAGTAATTTTGAGGAGGTAATAGTATGATTCGTGCACATGTGCTGATCTGCGGCGGTACCGGCTGTACCTCCTCGGGCAGTAACAAAATTCAGGAAGCGTTTGTGTCCGCTTTGGAAGCAAACGGCATTTCCGAAGAAGTCAAAATCGTACAGACCGGCTGTTTCGGTCTTTGCGAACTCGGCCCCGTGGTTATCGTGCATCCCGACGGCACCTTCTATAGCCGCGTGACCCCCGAAGATGTAGCGGAAATCGTTTCCGAGCATCTTTTGAAAGGTCGTCCTGTCGACCGTTTGGTGTATGCGGATACCGGTTCCGATGAACCTGTTGAAGGCACCGTATCCTTGAATGACACCGTGTTCTACAAATCCCAGAACCGCGTTGTTCTGCGTAACTGCGGTGTTATCAACCCCGAAAATATCGATGAATACATCGCTATGGACGGCTATGCCGCTTTGGGTAAAGTGTTGACCGAAATGACCCCTGATGAGGTTATCAAGGTTGTCACCGACTCCGGTCTGCGCGGCCGTGGCGGCGGCGGCTTCCCGACCGGCCGTAAATGGGCGCTCACCGCTCCCAACCAGGCTGACCAGAAATACGTTGTGTGTAACGCCGACGAAGGTGACCCGGGTGCATTTATGGACCGTTCCGTTTTGGAAGGTGACCCGCACAGCCTTATCGAAGCGATGGCTATCGCAGGTTATGCTATCGGTGCTACCGAAGGCTACGTATACGTCCGTGCGGAGTATCCGATTGCTGTTTCCCGTCTGCAGATTGCTATTGACCAGGCGCGTGAATACGGTCTGCTCGGCAAAAACATCTTCGGCAGCGGCTTTGATTTCGATCTCTTCATCCGCTTGGGCGCAGGCGCGTTCGTTTGCGGCGAAGAAACCGCTTTGATGACCTCTATCGAAGGTAACCGCGGCGAACCCCGTCCGCGTCCGCCGTATCCGGCTGTTAAGGGTCTGTACGGCAAGCCCACCGTTGAAAACAACGTGGAAACCTTTGCGAACATTCCGCAGATTATCCTGCGCGGTGCGGATTGGTTTGCTTCCATGGGTACCGAAAAATCCAAAGGTACCAAGGTTTTCGCTCTCGGCGGCAAAATCAAACATACGGGTCTTGTGGAAATTCCGATGGGTACTACGCTCCGTGAAATCATCTACGGTATCGGCGGCGGTATCCCCGGCGGCAAGCCCTTCAAAGCGGCACAGACCGGTGGTCCTTCCGGCGGTTGTATCCCCGCTGACCTTATCGACACCCCCGTTGACTACGATAACCTTACCGCTATCGGTTGTATGATGGGTTCGGGCGGTCTTATCGTTATGGACGAAGACACCTGTATGGTGGATATGGCGAAATTCTTCCTGGAATTCACCGTTGACGAGTCCTGCGGTAAATGTACCCCCTGCCGTGTCGGTACCAAACGCTTGCTCGAAAAGCTCGATAAAATCACCAGCGGCAAAGGCGCTCTGGAAGATATTGACGAACTCGAACAGCTTTGCTACTACATCAAAGAGAACTCCCTTTGCGGCCTCGGCCAGACGGCTCCCAACCCCGTATTGTCCACCCTTCGCTTCTTCCGCGACGAGTACGTGGCGCACGTGGTTGACAAGAAATGTCCCGCAGGCGTATGTAAAGACCTTCTCTCCTTTGTCATCGACAAGGAAAAATGTATCGGTTGCTCGATGTGTGCGAAGCAGTGTCCTGCGGAAGCCATCTTCAAGACCGACTACGTGGCTCCCGGTCACAAACTGCCCAGCCTTGAAATCGATACCGAAAAGTGCGTAAAATGCGGCGCTTGTATCGGTACCTGTAAGTTCAAGGCAATCAGCAAACAGTAAGAAAGGAGTGTGCTACTGATGGATATGGTTAATGTAAAAGTAAACGGCATTGCTGTCAGCGTGCCGAAAGGCTCCACCATTCTGGAAGCCGCTCGTGAGGCGGGCGTGGAAATCCCCACCCTTTGCTACCTCAAAGATATTAACGAAATCGGCGCTTGCCGCATCTGCGTTGTAGAAGCGACCGGCGCGCGTGGTCTTGTGACCGCTTGTGTGTACCCTGTTGCGGAAGGTATGGAAATTTCCACCAATACCCCCAAGGTGCGCGCAGCGCGTAAAACCACTTTGGAACTCATTCTTTCCACCCACGAAAAGAAATGTCTCTCCTGCGTACGCTCCACCAACTGCGAGCTGCAGAACATGTGCCTTGACTACGGTGTAGAAGACAACGGTTCCTTCGACGGCTTCCGTCCCACCTATGCTGTGGACGAATCCGCACCCCATATGATTCGTGATAACAACAAATGTATCCTTTGCCGTCGTTGTATTGCCGCTTGTCAGCAGCAGTTCGTGTCGGTTATCGGTGCAAACGACCGCGGTATCGACACCCACGTGGCGTGTGCGTTTGAGAAACCCCTGTCCGACGTACCTTGCGTATCCTGCGGCCAGTGTATCAACGTATGTCCCACCGGCGCTTTGACCGAAAAAGACAACACCGAAGAACTGTGGGCGGCGCTTGCTGATCCTACTAAGGTGGTTATGGTGCAGACCGCTCCCGCGGTACGTGCCGCCATCGGCGAAGCGTTTGGTATGCCGATTGGCACCAACGCAGAAGGCAAAATGGTTGCTGCACTCCGCCGTTTGGGCTTTGATAAAGTGTTTGACACCAACTTTGCGGCGGATATGACCATCGTGGAAGAAGCGACCGAGCTTCTCGACCGTGTGAAGAACGGCGGCAAGCTCCCGATGATCACCTCGTGCTCCCCCGGTTGGGTGAAATTTGCAGAACTGTTCTATCCCGAACAGCTCGGCCACCTGTCCTCCTGCAAATCTCCCCAGCAGATGTTCGGTGCAATCCTGAAAACCTACTACGCGGAGAAAAACGGCATCGACCCGAAAGACATCGTTTCTGTGTCCGTGATGCCCTGTACCGCGAAGAAATTCGAAATCGGCCGTGAAGATGAAGCCGCCGCGGGCGTGGCTGACGTGGATATTTCCATCACCACCCGCGAGCTTGCGCGTATGATTGACCGCGCAGGTCTGCGCTTCACCGCTCTGCCGGACGAAGAATTTGATATGCCTCTGGGTGAAGATACGGGTGCTGCTGTTATCTTCGGTGCTACCGGCGGTGTTATGGAAGCGGCTCTGCGTACCGCAAACGACGTACTCACCGGCAAAGACAACGGTGCTGTTGACTTTGAAGCGGTTCGTGGTATGGACGGTCTGAAAGAAGCGTCCTACACCATCGCAGGTCTTGAAATCAAAGTGGCAATCGCCAGCGGCTTGACTGCGGCGAACTACGTGATGAGCAAGATCAAAGACGGTACTGCTCCGTGGACCTTCGTAGAAATTATGTGCTGCCCCGGCGGTTGTATCAACGGCGGCGGTCAGCCCATCGTTCCTGCTTCTGTGCGTAACTTCGAGGATTACCGTGCGAAACGTGCGGCGGTGCTGTATGATATCGATAAGAATGCACCCATCCGCAAATCTCACGAAAATCCGATGGTGAAAAAGGTATACGAAGAATACTTCGGCACCTTTGGCAGCCATAAGGCACATGAGATCCTGCACACCTCCTACGTTGCACGTAAACAGTTCAAATAAGAGGTAAAACCCCGATAAAAAAGCGGTGTGGCCATTGGCTGCACCGCTTTTTTGTTGCGTTGCACGGGTCGGTGTGGTATACTGAAAAAAAGAGGTGGTAAAAATGCTTTTTTTCTATGTACGACACGGTGACCCGATTTACAACCCCGATTCCTTGACCCCGCTTGGCGAAAGACAGGCAGAGGCGG